>WFPM01000144.1 GCA_015487635.1 Rhodothermus sp. | reverse complement strand
GAGTGGATTCGAAACTGGAAACGCAACGCCAAGCACAAGATCCTGCTGCCGGCCGACTCCACCTACGATGTGCGCCGCAAAAGCTGCAACCACCCTGTACCACTGAATCCGAACTGGTACAAGGACGAGGCCATGTTGCAGTTTCTCTATCAGGCGCAGTGCTACGGGGTGGATCCGGCTGTGCTCGACCGCGTGGCGCGCTTCATGGAGCGTATAAGTCCGGGAGGGAACTGGGAGCGGTTCTTCATGAATGCGGACACCACGCGGCAGACGCTGGCACTCCAGGCCGGCTGGAACCTGGTTGCGCTGCACGTGCAGCCTATGAGCGATCGCCTCGACGACCTGCTGGCGCCCATTCGCGATCGCCTGGTGTTGGTCAAGGACGAAGAGGGACGCGTCTACAGTCCCGAGCTGGGTGTCGATCAGATCGGCCGCTGGGACTGGCGCCGCGCTTACATGATCTTCGTGACCGAGCCGACAGACTGGACGGTCGAAGGCCACGCCATTCCAGAGGGGGTAAGCATCGGCCTGGAAGCGGGATGGAATCTTATTCCCTACTGGCCGTCGACGCCGATGCCGGTCTCGAAGGCGCTGGGCTCGCTGGGCTCGTCGCTGGTGCTGGTGAAGGACCTGGAGGGGCGCCTCTATTTCCCGGACTATGAGATCTACACACTGCAGACGCTGGAGCCGGGCCGGGGCTACAAGGTGTACATGAGCCGTGCGGCGACGCTGACGTATCCGGCTTCGGGAAGCGGCAAGCGGAGTCTGACGGTAGCATCTGTGGAGGATGGTGCGGCGGTGCTGAGCAGCGTGCTGATTCTGGAGGGCTTGCCGGAGGGCGGACGTGTGCAGGTGCGGACGGCGGGAGGCGAAGTGGTCGGGGAAGGCGTGGTGCGGACGGGCAGGGTGGCCGTGGTGGTCCGGGGGGATGAGCCACTGACGGAAGTGCGCGAGGGTGCCGAGGTCGGGGAGGAGCTGACGTTGTGGTGGGTGGACGAAGATGAAGCACGACGGCTCGAAGTGCAGCGGGTGATGGATGTACTCACCGAACAGGAGCGCCCGGCCGCCCTGCAATTTATGCCGGACCAGGTGTGGGCAGTCGAGGTGGAAGGCCTGCCCCTGGAGTTTGACGTGCAGGCGCCTTATCCGAATCCGGTTGTCGAACGCGCTACAATTGTCTATCAACTTCCCGAGGCCACCAGGGTGCGGTTGGAGGTATACGACCTGCTGGGCCGTCGGGTGGTGACCCTGGTGGACGAATATCAGGAAGCCGGCGTCCATCGCTTGGTCATTGACGCGCGTGATCTGGCCGGTGGCACCTATTTCTACCGTCTGAAAGCCGGACGCCATCGCGCTGCCGGACAGATGGTGGTGATCCGATAAGGTCCTCATGCCTCGATCACGTTCAGGCCGGCGTATCCCTTCCCCGATCATCCACGAGCTACTCGGCTTCTGCGTGTTCCTGGGCGCTTGTTCCACTTACTCAGCGAGGCAGGATCATGCAGTACTGCCGTCGTTCGCTGTCTGTGCTCGTCTGGGGCGCACTGGTACTGGTCGGGAGCTGGATGCTGATGTCCCCTTCCCAGAAGCTCCAGGCCGGAGAGGAGGTGGTCGTGACGCTTCCCATCGAAGTGATCGGCCCGGACGGTTATACAGTGGCCGTCGAGGTGTACGTCTCCGACACCACCGGGGTCGACTCGATGTATCTGAAGGCCCACAACCTGGGCTACAAATACGTGCCCGAACTGGACGACAGCCCGGACTACGACAGAAAGGCGAGCTTCCGCATCAACGGCGGAGCGTGGATTCCGATAGATAATGCGCACTTCAAAGCCTTCTACCCCGAATCAAAGATGTACGCCCCGCCGCTCACCGGCCCGATCGGTGGGCCCTACCAGACGCTTCGCGGTATGATCTCCATCCGGAAGACCGGGCCGCTGAAGCCCGGACGCAACGTGATCGAGTTCCGCTTCAACGGAACGGAGGGGATCGCTTCGGGCTACCGCGTACTGGAACTGGACCTGCGGCGGGGTGGACGAAACGGACAGAGCGTGCTCGAAGGAACGCGCTTCGTGTGGGATGACCCCGCGACCTGGGGACCGCCCGAGGGCTACGACACCCCGGAAGCCATCGTAGAGGGGGAGCGGCTCTGGAAAAGCCGACGTATCCTGCTGAAGAGCTCCCGTGAACCCGTTCCGATCGTGGCTGCCTGCGCCGACTGCCACGCCACGAGCGGCTTCGACCTGAAGTACTTCAACTTTTCCAATCACGCCATCATCGAGCGGGCAAAGTTTCATGGACTTTCGGAGGACGAGGGCAAAAAGATCGCGGCCTACATCCGCTCGATCGATCTGAGGCTCCCCGAGGGCGAGACCGTCGCGAGCTGTGGCGGCCGGCCCTGGGACCCGCCCTACCAGCCCGGTCCCGGACTTTCTAAACGCCCCGTGGAGTGCTGGGCGGCCGGTGCCGGACGCAGGTGGGTGCTCAGCTCGGACCGCCAGATGCTGGCCTTCCTGGCGCCGAGCGCGCGCTTCCGCGCCGAGCTGGACGCACTTCGGGGCGTGCCCGAGCCCGGGGCCCTCCATCCGGAAGCGGACCTGTCCTGGTCCAATGTGGAGCGCTACTGGCGCATGGACTCGACCCTTGTGCTCGCGGACATTCCCGTGGCCTTCGAACTGCCGGACATCTTCGCCTGGTGGCCGCAGATCTACCCGGGCGACTTCTTCCCGGCGGACGTCTGGTTCAGCTCGAAGTATTACCAGAACTACGAGAAGATCAAACAGCTGCTCGAGACGAACGGTCCTGAATACTACATCGAGCGGCAGCGCCGGAGCCGCAACTCGCCGAAATGGGACGAGGGACTGGCCAAACTCTTTGCCGATTACAACTTCCGCCTCAACCCGAAGCACAACGACCACGAGGACCTGAGCCCGCCGCCGGAGTGGGGCGGACGTTACCCGACGCATCCGCTCGGTCGTATGGCGCACATCGCCGTGGCGCGCTGGTTCCTGATGAAGATGTGGGAGCTCCAGATGGAATACAAGCTGGAGGACCGCTACGCCGATGTGTACGGGGATAACGTGCGCGGCATTCCCATGGAGAAAGCCGATCGGGCGCTGCTGCTCACCGGGCCGTGGTTGATGGATCAGACGATGCATCGGCTCTCAAAGAATGAGAAATATGCGGCTGCGCCGTTTCCAACCATGGCGCGGCTGAAATACGAAGACCTTTCGTGGTGGCACCTGGCCACCGTACTCACCCCGAAACTCCGAACCGACAATCCGAGTGGCGGCGCGATCGACTGGTCCTACATCTTCGAGCAGAGCCGGAGGGCGCTGGAGAAGTACGGACGCGATCACACGATCGGCCATCTCTACTACGTGATTGCCGCGATGCAGGCCCACACGTCGTGGTATGCCGAGGAGGGCTTTACGCCGGGGTGGGGGACGACGCGGCGGCTCGGCGTGCGCATGATGAAGACCGGCTCGCCGCTTACGTGGTTCGGGGCGCATTATATACCGAACGGGTTCCGGGAGCTCAGCCGGGACACGCTCCGGATGATCACGGAGAACCTGCTCCGGAGCTGGTTCATTGAGGCGTCCCGCTATGACCTGCGGCACTGGCAATCGCTTTATGGCAACACGCGCGTGGGCGGCTCGAGGGGGATTGAACCGCCGGAGACCGTCTTCGACGTGCCGCAGGAGAAATGTACGGAGGACGGCCATCCGGCGGCCGGCGTTCAGATCAATGACTGGAAGAACCGGGCCTTCATGCAGTATCTCTACAACGCGCAGTGCGCGGGTGTGCGTCCAACGCTGCTCGACAGCGTGGCCCGCTTCTGGGAGGCGATCTCACCGGGCGGGAACTGGGAACGGTTCTTCCTCGACGAAGGCGAAACCCCCACGTCCTCCGAAAAGCCGACCTCATGGACTTTCTCGTTGGGCGAGGCCTATCCCAGTCCGGCGGCTTACAACGTGACGATTCCGTACACCCTGCCCCGGAGGCTTCCGGTTCGACTGGAAGTTTTCGACCTGCTCGGACGACGGGTGGCGGTAGTAACCGATGCGGTGCAACCGGCCGGCTTGCATCAGGTAGTTTTGGAAGTGCGCTCGCTGGCCAGTGGACGCTACGTGTACCGGTTGCAGGCCGGGCCCTACGAAGCCACGCGCTTGCTGATCGTGCAGCAGTAGTCGGGCTGTATCCGGACGGATAGCTTGCGCCATTGGCGCATACCGGATCGGTCAAAACCGGTGTGTCTCAATTCGAGCAGCGCCCTAATCTTTTTGATGCGTGCGCCGTAGTATTGCTACGGGCGTGCATTCGAAGTTCCATTTTCAGGGGGGCGCATGCAACAGATCAGCCGCCAAGAGCACGGGGGGCCCGTGGTCAGCATTCTGATCCCGACGTTTAACCGGGCCGGCTATCTACAGGCGGCGCTGGCGAGCGCCTGTGCGCAGACCTATCCGAACCTGGAGATTATCGTGCTGGACGACGCCAGCACCGATCACACTCCGGCGGTGGTCCGGAATTTTCAGGTGCGGGACGATCGCATTCTGTACGTACGTAATCACCGAAACCGGGGGCTGGTGGCCAACTGGCGACAGGGCGTCGAAATGGCCCGCGGCGACTTTTTCTGTTTTCTGGGCGACGACGACACGCTGGAGCCGGCTTTTGTGGAGACGCTGCTGCAACCGCTTCGTCAGGATGCACGCCTGGTGCTGGCCTTCTGTGATCACTGGGTTATGGACAGCGAAGGACGGCGGCTTCCGGATGACAGTGATCGCAACACCCGGCGCTGGCGACGCGCGCGCCTGCCGGAAGGTCCGGTGGATGATTTTCTGCGGGTGGCGTTGATCGATCGGTCCGTGTTCATCGGGGCCGTGTTGTTCCGACGGGCGTCTGTACACCCCACGTTTCTGGCCGACGAGTCGCGGGCCATGGTGGACCTGTGGCTGCTGTATCGGTGCGCGCAGCAGGGTGGTGCCTACTACGTGCCGCAGCGGTTGGCCAGTTGCCGCTGGCAACCCGGAGGGGTCAGTCGGAGCTGGCACTGGCGTCTCTACGGATTCGAGGGTGAGCTGTTCTGCTACCGGCATTTTCTGAAGGATCCGGCGCTGGCGCCGTACCGGTCGGTCTTCGAAGCCCGCATGGCTTACGCGCTGACCACTTATGGAAATACGCTGCTGAGCATCGGTCAACGAAAGGCCGCACGGGAACGGTTACGGCAGGCTTTGCGCTTGCGGCGGACGCTGCGCAGCAGCGTGGGCTATGTCCTCACCTGGCTGGGACCATCGGGGAGTTGGATCTCGCGCGGGGTGCGCTGGCTGCGCAGCCGGTTCTGGCGCAAACCCGTTCCCAACTATCCGGAGGAGTTGTTTCGGCATGCGGTGCCGGATCTGTCGGTAAAATCCATGCCTCCCGCGTCTGAAGAAGTTGCACCGTTGCCCCTTTCTTCCTGAGTCGCCATGTCGCTCGTTTCGTCCCTTTCACCGGAAGCACGGGTGCTGACGCTGGCGGCGCGAACCCGTCTGGATCCGCCGGCTGCTGCGCAGTTGCAGGCGCTGCTGGCACAACCGCTCGACTGGGAACGGCTGTACCGGTGGACACTACGGCATGGCGTGGTGGCGCCGGTATACCGGAACCTGCTGGCGGCGGTACCCGAGGCCGTGCCGGAGCCGTGGCGTACCCGGCTGGAGGCTGAGGCGCGGGCGCTGACCGTCCACAACCTGCATCAGACGCAAGAACTCCTGCGGCTGGTCGATCGGCTGGAGGCCGAGGGGATTCCGGTAATTCCCTTCAAAGGGCCGGCCCTAGCCGCGCTCATCTACGGGGATCCGGCGGCGCGGGTCTATGTGGACATCGACCTGCTGGTAAAACGGAGCGACTTCTGGAAAGCCCGACGGGTCCTCGAGTCGCTGGGCTACCGGGCCCATAAAAAACTGGAGGAGGCCGAAACAGAAGCCTATCTGGACACGCAGCTCGGGTTTGAATTTGTTCACGAAAGCCGCGACTTTGTCGTTGAGCTGCACTGGGCCTTTTTCTACACGATCTACGACCTGCCGCTGGATCCCGAGGCGATCTGGGCACGACACCGGCAGGTTCCCTTTGCCGGACGAAGGCTACGCACCATGGCGCCCGAGGACCTGTTGCTCTATCTGGTCATTCACGGCAACAAACATCGCTGGCTGAAACTGAACTGGGTGGCCGACGTGGCCGAACTGCTGCGTCGCTGTCCCGACCTGGACGGAGCGGCCGTGCTGCAACAGGCGCATCGTCTGGGGACAATGCGCGTGCTGGCCATCGGATGTACGCTGGCCGCCGAGCTGCTGGGCGCACCGGTGCCGGACGTGCTGCAACGAGGACTTCGCCAGCGGCGAGCAGCCCGGCGTATGACTCGCGAGGTGGTCACGCGCTGGATGTTTCGGGACGACGCCAACGTGCGCGCCTTCTGGCCCATGTTCTGGTATCACTTTCGGGAACGCGAGCGCTGGCGTCATCGCTTCGGCTACCTGGGCCATCACCTGAAACTGGCACTGGCGCCTACAGAAAAGGATCGAGTGTTCTGTCGGTTGCCGAAACGCCTTACCTTTCTCTATCCGGTGATTCGCCCGGTACGTGTGCTGGTAGAGCGGTTGCATCCCGGCAGGGCTTCATGAAAATCGATCTGAAAGCGTTCGATCGATCGGAGCTGGGTCCCTACGATCTGTGCATTGTAGGGGGCGGGGTGGCCGGACTGACGCTGGCCTGGGCGTTGCGCGACAGCGGGCTGGGCATCTGCGTGCTGGAAAGTGGCGGCGAACGGCCGGATCCGGAGAGTGCCCGGCTCAGCCGGGGCGACATCACAGGGTATCCCTACTTTCCCTTGGACATGGTCCGGGCGCGGGCGCTGGGAGGTTCCAGCCATCTGTGGGACTACGAAGTGGCGCCCGGTGTGTGCCGTATCCGGCTGCGGCCGCTTGATCCGATCGACTTCGAGCGGCGCGAAGCGGTCCCCTTCAGTGGATGGCCGTTCGGGTACGAGACGCTGGCGCCGTATTATCGCCGAGCGCAGGCTTTCTTCGGGCTGGAAGACCGTCCCTACACGGCCGAGGCATGGGCTTCGGCTACGGAACGCCCGCTGCTGTCGGAAGGAAGTGCGGTGCTGCGGACTGCATTGTTTCAGTTTGGCGATCCCGCTCGATTTTATCGGGACTACGGGCCCGCGTTGCTGGCCGATCCGAACGTGACGGTGTGCCTGCACGCGCATGCGCTGGAGCTGCTGACGAATGATACCGGCGAAGTGGTGAAAGGCGTCCGAGTAGCCCGGCCGGATCGGAGCGAAGTCACCGTACGCGCGCGCTGTGTGGTGCTGGCGGCCGGTGGCCTGGAGAATGCGCGGCTGCTCCTGCTTTCGAATCGGGTCTGCCCGAACGGGCTGGGCAACACCTACGATCGGGTGGGGCGTTTTTTCATGGAGCACCTGCATTTTCTTTCGGGCCTGTTCGTGCCGGCCGACCGGACGCTGATTCCACAACTGGGTTTTTACCGACTGCATGCGCATGAAGGCATGTGGGTGATGGGCAAATTGGCCCTGCAAGAGGAGGTGGTGCGGCGAGAGGGACTGCTGAACTACTGCGTGGCACTCTGGCCGACCGATCGCCTGGCATTGCCTCGCCGCAATAACCCGCTGCTCTGGGGCGGATTTGAAGCACTCCGCGTGTTGCGCGAAGCCGTCCGGCATCGCACCTGGCCCGAAGATCTGCCCCGCCACCTTTTCCAGCTGGTGCACGACATGCCGCGACTCGTTCCCTGGGCCACCACCCGACTCCTTGCTTTGAAGGGGAAACCGACGACTGCGACGCGGACGCCGGTCGCCTTCGTGCTACATCACATGACCGAGCAAGCGCCCCATCCCGAAAGCCGGGTGCGGCTTTCCCGGCGCCGGGACGCGTTCGGCCAGCCACGGCTGGAACTGCACTGGCAGATCAGCCGCCAGGATGTGGAAAGTTTGCAGCGGGCACAACACCTGGTGGCGCAGGAGCTGGCTCGGCTAGGGTGGGGCAGCGTGCAGGAAGAAGAATTTCGGCGCATTCCGCCCGATGGCATCACGGGCGGATTTCACCACATGGGCACCACGCGCATGCATGCCAGTCCTCGTGAGGGCGTGGTGGATCCCGACGCTCGGGTGCATGGTGTAAAGAACCTGTACGTGGCCGGATCGTCCGTTTTCCCGACCGCCGGTTTTGCAAACCCGACGTTGACTATTGTGGCACTGACCTTGCGGCTTGCCGATCATCTAAGAACCCGTCTGACCTGAAGTGAGGATGTTTATGGCGGATTCCTTTCGCATCGGAGTTGTGGGTAGCGGCTTCATCGCCCGCGGCTTCGTGATGGCAATGCAGCATGTGAAAGATCTGCGCGTGACGCGTGTGCTGACGCGCACCGACATCCGCAATCGTCCGGACTTTCCCCGGCCGGAACTGCTCACGAACAGCCTGGACGATCTGATCGAGCACGCCGATCTGGTGGTTGAGTGCAGCGGCGACGTGCTCCATGCTACCGAAGTGATCAGCCGGGTCCTGGAAGCAGGACTCCCGGTGGTGACGATGGACGCCGAATTTCACATCACGACAGGCTCCTATTTTGTCGATCGCGGACTGCTGACCGAAGCGGAGGGTGACCAGCCGGGTTGTCTGGCCGCGCTGCGGGAAGATATTCTCCAGATGGGCTTCCGACCGCTGGTCTATGGCAACATCAAACGCTACTTGAATCATAATCCCTCGCCCGAAGAGATGCACTTCTGGGCGCGGAAGCAGGGCATCACGCTTCCGCAGGTGACGGCCTTTACCGATGGCACCAAGGTGCAGATCGAGCAGACGCTGGTGGCCAACGGACTGGGAGCCGACATTGCCGTGCGCGGCATGCTCGGGATTCAGTCGCCAGATGTCGAAGTGGGCGCACGCACGCTGGCCGACGGAGCCCGCCGCCTCGGACATCCGATCAGCGACTACGTGCTTTCGCCGGGCGCGCCGGCCGGCGTATTCATTGCCGCCGAGCACGACGACTATCAGCGCGACTACCTGCAATATCTCAAACTGGGCGACGGTCCGTATTACGTGTTGCTGCGGCCGTTCCATCTATGCCACCTGGAAATCCAGAAGACTATCCGGCGCGTGCTCTTCGAACGGCGCATTCTGCTGAACAACACAACCCACCCGCGCATCAGCGTGGCCACCATCGCCAAACGACGCCTGCCGAAAGGTACGCGCATTGACCGCGGCATTGGAAGCTTTGACGTGCGGGGAGAGGCCGTGCGCATTCTGGACGAGCCCGATCACGTGCCGATCGGTCTGATGGCCGATGCCGTGCTGACCCGCGACATCGAGCCCGGCGAACTGATTCGCTTTGACGACGTGGAGCTCCCCGATACGCTGGCACTGCGCGCCTGGCGGGCTATTCTGGAACGGGTACGCCTGAAAAAGGCCGTGGAAGAACAACCGACAGCGCCGGCTTCGCAGTAAGGGTTACATGGCTCATGTTCAGGGCATCTCGGCCACAGCGCTTCGGATCATGACCGGCAGCCTGCTGGGGTTGTTCGGGCTGGCGTATGCAGCTTACTGGATTCCACCGGAGGTGGCCTGGTGGCTGCAGCTGCTGGCGGTCGGGTTGCCCCTGCTGGTGGCGGTGCTGTGCGTGCTGGCGCTGGTGCTGTTCTGGCAGCGCCGCTGGCTCCTGCTGGGCGGCGTGCTGCTGGCGCTGCTACTCTACGGCCTGCGGCATGGCTGGACGGAAGGGAGCGCTTCGACTGCGGCGGCGTCGGACGATACGCTCGTGGTCATGACCTACAACGTGCCGGAAAGTCGTCGGCCTGCACTGGGCGATTCGCTGCAAGCGCTGGTGCTGCGCTCCCGGCCCCAGCTCATCGGCTTTCAGGAAGTGGGCGTCTGGCGCTACCGACAGCGGGGACATCCGTCCACAGTACGCCTGATCGGGCATCTTCGGCCGTTGGTGGAACGGCAGGGCTATCGGTTTTCGGTGCCTGATCTAGGACGCGGGCCGATGTTCGCCGAGGTGGTGACGCTAACGCGCCTGGCGGTCGTGTGGCAGGAAATCCGTCCGCTGGCCCGCGGCCCCGAAGGGCTGATCTACCAGGCCGTGCGGAGCGAGCTGTGCTGGAAAGGCCGCCCCTTCGTGCACTACAACGTGCGGTTGCAGTCGTACGGCCCCGTTAAACCCTGGGAAGTGCTACGCGATGGTGGTTGGAAGCATCCGGCGAACTGGCGTCGGTGGCTGGGGGCCTATCGCCGGGCCCTGCTCCAGCGGGCCAGGCAGGTCCGGCAGCTCCGCGCCTGGATCGATCAGGAACGACTGCCGATCATCCTGAGCGGCGACTTCAACAGCACGCCCGACCAGTGGTTTTATGGCTGGCTGTCCCGGGGATTGCGGGCGGCCGGACGGCTCGGTGGTGTTGCGGCGCCTTCCTGGCCAGCGGCGCGACCGCTGGTGCGCATCGACCACGTGCTGGTCAGCCACGAATGGGAAGTGCTCGACGGCGCCGTGCCGGCCGCCGAACTCTCAGATCACCGGCCAGTGATCGCCCGCCTGCGCTGGCGCTGGACTTCAGATAATGCCGAAACTTGCCCGCTCGATGCGCCATCGGCGCATCCCTGAAGGGGTGGATTTTTGATAATTTGAACAGGAGAACAGTGAGGGTCGTTATTTTCCGAGCGTAAATGCTTATGGCAAGCAACCCGTCCGTATCGGTCACATCGAAGCCAGAACCGGGGGCCCGGCAGGCGTGGCCCTACCATTACAACGTCTTCGGACTGCATGTCTGTTCGGATGTCCCGCTTCCCGAACTCAGGCCAGCGGCTCCGGCTGCAGGGAATGTGTACATCTACCGGGAGGCGCTGGCACCGATGGCCGAAGGGCTGGAGCGGCAGGGAAATCGCCTGCGCGTGACCCCCACTGAAGCGCTGCTGATTTACGACGAAGTCGGATTGTTGCGTATCGAGGACGGACGGTGCATTACCTACGACGTGCCGCCTGAACTGCCCGACGAGACGCTTCGTGTACTTCTGCTGGGCATCGGACTGGGCATTCTGATGCACCAGCGGGGCCATCTGGTGCTGCATGCCAGTGCCGTGGCCATGGGGGATCGGGTGGTGGCGTTCATTGCCGAAAAAGGGCACGGTAAATCGACCATGGCGGCCGCGCTGCATGCGCGGGGCTATCCACTGGTGACCGACGATGTGCTCGTGCTGGACGAGCGACCGGATGGGCCGCCGCTGGTTCTGCCTGCCTATCCGCAACTCAAGCTCTGGCCGGATGCGCTCGCGCAGACCCTGGAGATGGCGCTCGACGGATTGCCGCGTGTACATCCGGCCATCGAAAAACGCGTGGCCCGGTTGCCGGACGGCGTGGATCGTCCGCTGCCACTGGCCGCATTGTTTGCATTGCGCCCGGGCGATAACGTCCGGATTCTTCCGCTGCGGGGCCAGGAAGCCTTTCTGGAGCTATTGCTGCATACCTATACGCGGGTGCTGCTGGAGCAGACGCGGGCCACGGCGCGCCACCTGCAGCAGGTGGGCCATCTGGCCCGTTACGTACCCTTACTGGCGTTGGAGCGTCCGCCTGCACTGGAACAGTTACCCGACGTGGTGGCCGCCATCGAAACCTTCATGCAGCAGGAAAACGCATGAGTGCCATCTTTGGGCTGATCCATTTCGACGGACACCCGATCGACCCCGAAGCGCTACGGCCGGCGCTGGACGTGCTGGCCCATCGGGGACCGGACGGCCAGGGTTGCTGGCACGAGGGGTCCGTGCTACTGGCGCACTGGATGCTCCATACGACGCCGGAGTCGCTGCACGAACAGCAGCCGCTTGTTGCTCCAGAAGGCGATCTGGTGCTGGTGGCCGATGCCCGGATCGACAACCGCGACGAACTGCTGGCAGCACTGCGTCTTCGATCGACCGCCGAGCGACCGGTGACAGATGCCGAGCTGATCCTGGCTGCCTACCGCCGCTGGGGCGCCGACTGCCCGGATCGGCTCATCGGCGATTTTGCCTTTGCTATCTGGGATCGGCAGCACCGGCGGCTGTTTGCCGCCCGCGACGGCATGGGCGTGCGACCGTTCTATTACTTCCACGAAGGCCGGCGCTTTGCCTTTGCCACGCTGCTTCCGGCCGTGCGTCTGTTGCCCGAGGTGCCGCAGGAGATCGACGAAGAAATGATCCTGCGTTATCTGGCCTTGAAGCTTGATACGGAGAACGTGCGGACGTTTTACCGGGCAATTCGGCGCTTGCCCGGTGGTCATGCGCTACAGGTGGATGCCCGGGAGCTACGTTGCTGGCGTTACTGGCAGGTCGATCTGGAGCAGGAGGTGCATTTTAGGACGGAAGCCGAGTACGTGGAAGCCTTTCGCGCCTGTTTCGAGGAGGCCGTCCGGTGCCGGCTCCGCAGTGCGTTTCCCGTGGGCGCACAGCTCAGTGGCGGATTGGATTCTTCCTCAGTGACCGGGATGGCGGCTCATCTTATGAGAGATCAGGTGCTGCATGCCGGTACGGCCGTTTTTGAAGAGGTGCCCGACGAGTGGCGGGCGACTGTGGACGAACGATCGTATGCCGTTGCTGTGATTCAGCGCTTTCCCAATCTGTGTCATCATGTATTTCAGGCGGATCGGGTGAGCCCTCTGATGAATCTGGACATGATGCTTCAACTGTACGGTCAGCCTTTTTTTTCGGCAAATTATCACATCCCCATTGGTGTGACGCAGGCCATGCAGTCACACGGGGTGCGGATCGTACTGAGTGGGCTGGATGGCGACAGTGTACTGACCTACGGATGGGCGCATCTGGCCGATCTTTTTTACCAAAAGCAATGGGAACGGTTTGCACAGGAGGTAGAGGTGTTCGCACAAGTCGAGGGGCTTTCACCGCAGCGCCTTGCGCACAAGTTCGGTGGGGCGGTGCTGAGCGGATGGGCCCGTTCCCTGCGGTGGCGGGACTTTTGGGAAGGGGGGCGGTACCTGCACCGCCGGTTCGACCTGGCGTTCAGCAGGCTGCTGGTGGAGTCGGGTGTGCGGCCGTGGATTCCCGCCGGATGGCGACGACGACGCGCGCGCCGACGCCTGCGTCGGCAGCAGCTGCTCGCGCATTTTACAGACGCCTATCACCTGTCGCCGTTGCTGGACCGCTGGCTGGCGCGTCAGCCGGCCACGCGACCGAAGGTCTGGCATCCCCGCAGAGATCACTGGGAGCAGTTGACAGGAGGCATCTGGCAGTGGGTCCTTGAATTTGCCAATGCGCGGATCGGGTGGCTCCAGGTGGAGGAGCGGTTTCCCTTCTTTGATCGGCGCCTCGTTACGCTGAGCATGCATTTGCCGCTGTCTTGGAAGCTGCGCAACGGATGGGCACGCTATCTGTTGCGCAGGGCGCTTGAGGGGATCCTGCCCCCAGAAGTGCAGTGGCGGTCTTCAAAAGCCAATATCGGATACGGGTTCACGACTGGATTGCTGCAGTTTGAAAAAGCGCGCATCGTTCGTCTGATTGTTTCCGCTTCGCAATTGCAGCCTTTCGTGGAACCGGAACGATTGCGTCGGGCATGGGAGCATATGCAGCAGCATCAGGCAGACACCGATCCTTCGGTGGATATGGCGTTGTATCTGTGTTTGATTCTTATTCAGTGGCTGAAGGCTGACCTTGGTGTTCCCGTCTTGGCGCAGGATGGGTGAGCCAAAAGCGCATGTAAGTGCCGCCATTCCTGGTACGGATGGCCACAAGGGCATTTGCATCTTTACTACCGAAACCTGTCATCAATGTTGTGAGGTGCTGTTATGCGTAACACGAAACGCTCCTGGAAGACGCCGGTTTTGACCATTCACGGCAAAACGCAGAAGATTACGGCTAGCAGTGATGGCTGCTGGTACGGAAAAAAGGGGGGGCAGTATGACGCCGAGCTGGGTCCCGGTACGCTCAGCGACTGCCGGTAATTAGGAGATGACCCCATCCCGATTAACCATACAACTTGCTGCTGCCATGAAGGGTGAAACGATCAAGCGGCCTTGGCAAAAGCCCATGCTTGTGATGCACGGCAAGGCCGCCGAGGTCACAGCGGGTGACTGCTGGTACGGGAAGCATGGCGGTCGATATGACGCCGAGCTGGGTCCCGGTACGCTCAGCGACTGCCGGTAAGGACACGGGATGTTCATCTGAGAAAAGGCGTGGTGCCGGTAATGGGCATCACGCCTTTTCTGGATTGCGCCAGAAGCGCATCTTCGGCGCGGGAAAGCCTGTTGGTTTCTGAAGGACGCCTTTCTGAAATTAAAAGCAGCTTCGATCCTCTGCACTAAAAAAGAACAACTATGTCGGACGCTGTAGTGCCCAAGAAGTCGTGGGCGCGTCCCAGACTGACGGAATTCGGTTCGCTGGAGACGATGACCGGTTCGGGCTGGGGGCATCCTCCAGGGCTGCCGGGTGGAGGCTGGAAACACAGGGGAGGTGGTCGTGGCCGACGTCGTCATCACTGGTGGCATCATCACCATAACAACCGCTGCCCGTATGACGACCTGAGCGGTCTCTGAGATGGGCGCCTGAAACCGTCTGGTATTTCCCGGCGTCTCACCTCAACGAAATTTTTAATGTAAAGCCTGATACTGGCCGTGTCGTGGCGCTGGATGCTTCAGGAAGCGCGTCTGAAGACGACCTATCTGATACGGGCGCTGCGACTCATCTGGGAAGCGACGGGCCGCTGGACACTGCTCTGGCTGCTGTTGCTCCTGATCGGAGGCGTGCTGCCGGCCGCCCTGGTGTACCTGACAAAGCACCTGGTGGATGCCGTGGCGGCCGCCATCGGCACCGGCCTTTCCTGGGAGACCGTGCAGCCCGTCCTGTGGCCGGCCCTGCTCATGGGGGGCGTGTTGCTGCTCTCGCAGGGGCTGAGCGGATTGACGAGCTGGATCCGCACAGCACAGGCCGAGCACGTGCTGGATCATGTGAAAAGCCTGATCCACGCCAAGGCGGCCGAGGTCGATCTGGCCTTCTACGACAACCCGGATTACTACGACCACCTGGAACGGGCCAACAGCGAGGCGGCCAGCCGCTCGCTCTCGCTGCTGGATAACCTGGGCAGCCTGCTCCAGAACGGCGTCACGCTCATTAGCATCGCGGCCATTCTGGTGCATTACAGCGTCTGGCTCCCGCTGGCGCTGCTCATCACCACGCTGCCGGCGCTGTTCGTCGTGGTGCACCACCACCGGCGCGAGCATGCCTGGTGGACGGCCCACACCGTCGATCAACGCCGCGCCGGCTACTTCGACCGCCTGCTGACCATGGCGTTCTTTGCGCCGGAAGTGCGCGTGTTCGATCTGGCCGACCACTTCCGGCAGCGGTACCAGGAGGTGCGACGGCGACTCCGGGAAGGACGCCTGGACCTGATGCGCCGTCAGGCCTGGGCCAGCCTCGGGGCCGGACTGGTGGGTCTGCTGGCCACCGCGCTCGTGATGGTCTGGATGGTGGGGCGGGCGCTGCGCGGCCTGGCCTCACTGGGCGACCTGGCCCTGTTCTACCAGGCCTTTAACCAGGGGCAGGGCCTCATGCGTGCGTTGCTCAGCAGCGCCGGACAGATGTACGCGAACACGCTCTTTCTGGAGCACCTGTTTACTTTTCTGGAAATTCAGACCGTCCTGCCCGAACCGGACGACCCGGTGCCCATGCCGCGGCGGCTCCGGGAAGGCATCCGCTTCGAAAAGGTCACCTTCCGCTATCCCGGCAGCGACCGCCCGGTTCTCCGAGAGCTCGACCTGCTCATTCCGGCCGGAAAGACTGTCGCCATCGTAGGCGCCAACGGCGCCGGCAAGAGCACGCTCATCAAACTGCTGTGCCGCTTCTATGACCCCGACGAAGGACGCGTCACCATCGACGGGATCGACCTGCGACGCTTCCACCGCCGCGAACTGCTCGATGCCATCACCGTGCTCTTTCAATTTCCCGTGCCCTATCAGGATACGCTGGCCCGCAACATTGCACTGGGTGACCTCAAGGTGCCGCCCACCCGCGAGGCGATCGAACGGGCGGCCCGCAGCGCCATGGTGGACGAGATCGCCCGCAAGCTACCGCACGGCTACGATACAATGCTGGGCAAATGGTTTACGGAAGAAGGAGCCGAACTCAGCGGCGGTGAGTGGCAGCGGGTCTCGCTGGCCCGGGCGTTCTACCGGCAGGCGCCCATCGTCGTGCTCGACGAACCCACCAGTGCGATGGATTCGTGGACCGAGGCCGAGTGGATGGACCGCTTCGGCGAGCTGGTGCGCGGCCGCACCGCGCTGATCATCACGCACCGGTTCACCACGGCTATGCGGGCCGACCTGATCTACGTGATGGACGAAGGGCGTGTCATCGAACAGGGCACGCACCATCAGCTGCTGGCCCTGAACGGCCACTACGCCGCCTCCTGGCGGCGGCAGATGCGGCAACACTATGAGCCGGAGGCGTCCGATCTTCCCGCGCAAGTTTTCTTGCCGGGTGCCGATAAAAGACAGTAGTTTTAACTCCTGAATTCCTATGAGCCGAACGGACACACCGATGGCGCACGCCGTGCTGACGCTGGAAACCGTTGTCGTCGCTTCTCCCGAGCAGGTCTCCTCGAAGCTGGGCGATGAGGTAGTTATTCTGAACCTTCGCAACGGGGTCTACTACGGACTGGACCCCATCGGCACCCGCATCTGGGAGCTCATCCAGGAGCCGCGCTCCGTGCGTCAGGTGTGCGAGGTGCTGCTCGAAGAGTACGAGGTGACCTTCGAGCAGTGCGCCGAGGACGTGCTGGCCCTCATGCGCGATCTGCAGGCGCAGGGTCTCATCGAGACGCGCGACGCTCAGGGCACGTAAACGATCACCTGCTGAAAGCGCCGGGCGCCTGCTTCCAATCGGACAACGTACAGTCCCGCAGGCAGGCCTTGCGGGCGCCACCTGTAGCGATAGACGCCCGGGGTCAGCGCCCCTTCGAACAGCCGCGCTACTTCCTGGCCTATCAGATTGTACACTGCGAGACGGACTCGCGTAGCTTCCGACAGATCCACCTGCAGCGTGGTGTGCGTGCGAAATGGGCTGGGATAGGCCGGATGCAGGCGCGTGGCGTCCGGAAGCCGCTCGGCTATCGGCTCCACCGGCGTGGGTTGCTCCGGCACGATGGCCAGGCGAGCCACCTTGTACAGAGCATTGGGTTGATAGATTCCGCGATCCAGAAACACGCTGCCCGATGCGTACTGCACTTCGAAACGACCGTTATCCGGACCGAAGTGCTGGTTCAGCGCCCGATCCCACAGATGCAACAGAATCGTATCGCCGGGCGCGAAGCCTTCTTTGGTGTCGGGTGTGATCAGCGGATCGTCGCCCCAGAGCGTCAGTACCAGCGGTTGCTGGCCATCCCATACGGCCACGCCCGCGCAGATGCCTTCCGGCGTATAGGCTGCCAGCTCGCTACCCGGTGAAATGGGCTCGCCGTTAAGCAACGGCGGCGTCTCCAGCGGGATGGTCAGCGTCGCATTGTTGTCGGTATCCCTGATGCAGTCGGTGAAGAACTGCTGGCCTTTCAGGGGCGAGGCGATCAGCAACGAAAGCGCCAGGGCCCAGCTTGCCCACTTCTGGCACATAGTACTACCGTCTGTTTGTGTCAGGGATGGATATCAGAAAACCGTCCAATCCGAGTGCCGCACAATGAAACGGCGCAGATAGCCTCGCTGAGGAGAGCTGGAGAAAAAACTCCGGGTGAATGCGAAATCGGCAGGGTAAAAATGAAGCGCTGTGTGTAACCTGAACGTGGCTTTTCTCGTAGCCTATCGCGCAACGAAACCCAGTTTACCCCTCGCCACAATGCGTCGATCTGTCTGTCTGTTACTGGTAGGATGGCTGTTGCTGGTCGGCACCGTCCGGGCCGAAGGGCTGGTGGAAATCACCGACGTGGTGAAGCGCGCCTTCAAGGCGACTCCAGGAGGGCATCTGGAACTGGAGATGGACCGGGGGAACGTGGAAATCACCACAACCGCGGAAGCAGCCGTTTACGTTGAAGTCATTCGCACACTGCAGACCGAGCGCCGCGAGGAGGCCGAGCGGCTGCTGGAAGACCATCAACTCACGTTCGAACAGAAAGGCGAATCGATCTACATCAAATCGCAGCTTTCCAAGGACGGAAGCTGGCACTTCTGGAAACGCAAACATACCCGCATCCGGGTGGAAATCCGGGTCCGGGTCCCACGGCGCTTCAACGTGACCTTTGCGACCGGCGCAGGTAATGTGGACATTCGCGATCTGGAAGGCACCGTTGAAGGCGAAACCGGCGCGGGGAACGTGACGCTTCGCAACCTTCGGGGGACAGTGCAGATCAGCACCGGGGCCGGTAATGTGGAAGTGACGGAGCTGGCAGGACACCTGGAAGCGGAAACGGGCGCCGGCAACATTACGGTGAAAGGACTGCGCGGAAGCGCCGACGTGGAAACGGGCGCCGGTAACATCACGGCCGAATTTGTCGCGTCGCCCGAAAAAGACAGCCGCTTCGAATCCGGCGCAGGCAATGTAACCGTCTTCGTGCCGGCCCGGGCCGGTTTCGTGCTGGACGCTTCCACGGGGATCGGCTCGGTCAGCTCCGACTTCGAGGTGCGCATTGACCGTGACTGGATCAGCGCCGAAGCCCGGGGGACGATTAACGGCGGAGGACCAACTCTGCGTCTGGAAGCCGGCCTGGGCAACGTCTCCATTCGTCGCCTGTGACCGAAAAACGCACCGCACCTGCATATCGCATCGTGTTGGCAGGGTCGATTCGCACATATGCTGGCAACTGCCATCTGGATCTCGGATGAACACCTGCTAATCCGTCCGCTCCGCTGCCGGTAGCTGTTGAACGCCTGTTCGCTCTGTTCGAAAAAACTTGACAGCGAATGCATTTTGTGTTTAACTTAACAGCGTTAACCAGCGCAAAGAGCCATGACGAAGGCCGGATCAGACGGCACGCTGCGACGGCGTATTCTCGACGCCACGCGCCACCTGCTGGTGGCCGAGGGCTACACGAGTCTATCCATGCGCAAGATCGCGCGGGCGATCGGCTGTAGCCCGACGGCCATCTACCTGTATTTTCAGAACAAGGATGCGCTGGTGCATACGTTGATCGACGAGGGCTTCGGGCTGCTCTACGAGGAACTGCGGGAAGAGGCAGCCCGTCACGACGATCCGGTGGCCCGGCTGGAGGCGCTCTGGCGACGCTATGTGGCCTTTGGGTTGCGCAATCCAGAATACTACGAAATCATGTTCATGCTGCACCCGGAGCGCATGGAGCGATACCCGCCGGAAAAGTATCGCCGGGCACGTCGTGGCCTGGAGCTTTCCATTCAGACGCTGGAAGAGGGTCGCCGAATGGGCCTGTTTGCCATCGAGGATCCGCGCGTAACGGCCAGCGCCGCCTGGGCGGCTCTGCATGGAGCTGTGGCATTGCTGCTGGCTCGTCGTCTGGATGTACGGATCGATCCGGAAGCCTTTATCGACACGACCATTCGGACACTGCTGCGCGGGGTGCTGGCCCCTGAGGCTCTGCCGCAGATGGCTGCAAAATAACACGGACGGGAAGCACTTTTTGGTGCATACCTATGGGCGAACGCATCTACACGGCGCCACCCGATACGGGCACGCCGGTCCTCGGTAAGACGCTGCCGGACGTGCTCTACGAAGCGCTGGCGCGCTACGAGAACCCGGCCTTCCTGAATCAACCGGCCGGACCGGGGCGCTGGACGCCCATCTCGCTACGCGATTTTGCCGAGCAGGCCGAGGCGCTGGCGCTGGGCCTGCATGCGATGGGACTGGAGCGAGGCGCCCACGTGGCCTTCTACATGGAAAGCGACGCCTACTTCTGCTTGGCCGACATGGCCTGCCTGATCGGCGGCCTGATCGACGTGCCCATCTATCTGACGCACGCGCCCGAGTCGATACACTACGTCATCGAGCACGCCGAGGCCCGGGCGCTCATCGTCTCGAACCGAGCATTGCTCGAACGCATCGCGCCGCTTTTATGCGACCTGCCTGGTGTGCAGTTCGTCGTGGTGGTCGACGCCATCGGGCTGGACGCAGATCGGGTGGAAGGGCGGCCGCTCTACACCTTCACACAATTGCTGGAAGCAGGGCGGCAACGCCGGGTGGCCGATCCGGAAGCCATCGCACGGCTGCGGGCGCAGATCCGTCCAGGCGATCTGGCCACCATCATCTACACGAGCGGTACGACGGGGCGTCCCAAAGGCGTGATGCTCTCCCACGAAAACATTTCGTTCAACGCACTTACGTCTTTCAGCGGGATCAAACAGTACCGGCCGGGGCCGGACGGCGAGGTGGCCCTGTCGTTTCTGCCGCTGACGCACGTTTTCGCCCGGACGCTCTTCTACGGCTATCTGTACCATGCCACCAGCGTCTATTTCACGACGCCCGATGCCCTGCGTGATGCGCTCCGGCAGGTGCGGCCCACAGCGTTCGCCACGGTGCCGCGCGTGCTCGAGAAGATCTACGGGGCGCTGGTGGAGCGGGCAGCCGCCATGTCCGGCCTGAAGGGGCGGATCTTCCGCTGGGCGCTGGACTTGGCCCGGCGCTGCGAGCTGGGGCGCGAGCCGCGGGGTCTTTACCGGGTGCAACTGGCCGTGGCCGACCGACTGGTCTACAGCAAGTGGCGGGAGGCCATGGGTGGGCGTATCGCCTTCATCATCGCGGGCGGGGCAGCCCTTTCGGCCGAGCTGGCCAACATCTTCGCGGCGGCCGGCATCCCGATCCTTCAGGGCTACGGTCTGACCGAGACCAGCCCGGTTATCACCTACAACCGCCCCGAACTGAACCGGGCCGGCACGGTGGGAGTGCCCATTCCGGGCGTGGAGGTGAAGATCGCCGAGGACGGCGAGATTCTCACGCGCGGCCCGCACCTCATGCTGGGCTACTACAAAGATCCGGAGCGCACGCGCGAGGTGATCGACGAAGAGGGGTGGTTCCACACGGGCGACATCGGCTACTTCACCGAAGAGGGCTTTCTCGTCATCACCGACCGCAAAAAAGATCTGTTCAAGCTCTCGACGGGCAAGTACGTGATGCCCCAGCCCCTGGAGCAGCGCCTGACGGCCGACCCGCTTGTCGAGCAGGCGCTGGTGGTGGGACCCGGTTACAAGTTCACGGCAGCGCTCATTTTCCCGGACGAAGAAGCGCTTCGACGGCTGGCGCGGCGGCTCGGGCTCGACGCCAACCAGCCGCTCGAAAAACTGGTGCGCGAGCCAAAGATCCTGGAAGTCTACCAGCAGCTCGTCGATCGCGCCAACGAGGGGATGGACCCCTGGGCCACGATCAAGCGCTTTTTGCTGGTACCCGAGCGGCTTTCCATTGAGGAAGGCACGCTGACGCCTACGCTCAAAGTGCGGCGCTCGGCGCTCTACAAAAAATACGAGGCCCAGATCCGGGCGCTCTACGAGGGCACCGAGGCCGAAGCACCGGAAGCGACAACCCCTGAATCCTGAATAAAAAACAACGAAAACGCATCATGGAAACGACCACGGTAACCCCCCGAAATCTGCTGGAGCTGCGGCCCTGGCATTTCCGGCCGTTCCGCAAGGCGGCCGTGCTGGGCGCCGGTACGATGGGTGCGCAGATCGCCGCCCACCTGGCCAATGCGGGCGTTGAGGTACTGCTGCTCGACATCGCGCCCAAGGAAGGGCCGAAAAACGCGATCGTGGAGCAGCAATTCCAGAAGGCGCTCAAGATGAAGCCCGATCCGTTCTTCGACGAGGCTGCGAAGCAACGGATCACGCTGGGCAACTTCGACGAGCACTTCGATCGGGTGGGCGAGGCCGACTGGATCATCGAGGCCGTCGTTGAACGGCTCGACATCAAACGCCAGGTGATGGCGCGGGTGGAGGAGGTGGCTCGCGAGGACGCGATCATCTCGACAAACACGAGCGGCCTGCCCATCCGGGAGATCGCCGAAGGGCGTTCCGAGGCGTTCCGGCGTCGTTTCCTGGGCACGCACTTCTTCAATCCGCCCCGCTACCTGAAGCTGCTCGAGCTGATTCCCACGGCCGACACCGACCCTGAGGTGCTGGCCCGCGTGGCCTGGTTCGGCCGCTTTTGCCTCGGTAAAGGGATTGTGGTGGCCAACGACGTGCCCTATTTCATCGGCAACCGCATCGGCGTCTACGGCATGATGCGGGTGATCGCGCTCTTTGAACAGGGGCGCTACACGATCGAAGAAATCGACACGCTCACGGGCACGCTCGTGGGCCGGCCGAAGTCGGCCACTTTCCGCACGGCCGACGTGGTGGGGCTCGACGTCATGCTCGACGTGGCCCGAAACCTGTATGAGAAGGCCACAAACGACGAGAGCCGCGAAGCTTTCAAGCCGCCCAAGATTCTGGAGACGCTTGTCGAGAAAGGCGCGCTCGGTCAGAAGACCAGGGCCGGTTTTTACAGGAAAGAGGACGGCGTGATCAAGTCGATCAACCCCGAAACCGGCCAGTACGAGCCGCCGCGGCCGCTCAACCTGGGCGATCTGGACCGCATCAAGTCGATTCCGGATCTGAAGGAGCGGCTGCGGGCGCTTTTTGCCGACGAGGGACGGGCCGGCGAGTTTTTCCGCACGACCACGTTGGACCTGCTGGCCTATGCGGCCCGTCGTATTCCGGAGATTACGGACAACCCGGCCAACGTGGACCGCGCCATTCGCTGGGGCTTTGGCTGGGAGCTGGGTCCCTTCGAGATCTGGGACGCGCTCGGCTTTGAGCAGGTGGTGGAGGGCTGCCGCAAGCTGGGCTATATGCTGCCCGTCTGGGTGGAGGAGATGCCAAAGAAGGGTGCCACGTCTTTCTATCGTCAGGAAGATGGCCGGCCACAGGTCTATCATCCCGTCGAAGGCCGCTATGTGGACGATCCGGTCCCGGCCGACGAGATCCGGCTGGCCGTGATCAAAGCCGACCCGCAGCGCACGCTCTGGCAGAACGCCGAGGCCGCGCTGCTCGACCTGGGCGACGGCGTGGTGCTCTACGAGTTTCGCTCCAAGGCAAATGCGCTGGGGCAATGGGTGATGGAAGGGTTGCTGGAGGTGCTCGACCGCGTCGAAAGTGACCCGAACATCCGGGGCATGGTCATCGGCAACGAAGGACGGCACTTCTCGGTGGGAGCCAATCTGGGCGAGGCAGTCATGGCCGTGGCACAGCAGGAGTTCAAGCTGCTGGAGACCTTCCTGGAAAAATTCCAGGAGGTAATGCAGCGCATTCGCTACGCCACGAAGCCTGTCGTGGTGGCCGTGCACCAGCGGGCACTGGGCGGGGGTTGCGAGATGGTGATGGCCTGCCCGAACCCGGTGGCCGCCGCCGAAAGCTACCTGGGACTGGTGGAGTTGGGCGTGGGGTTGATTCCGGCCGGGACGGGCACCACGCGGCTGGTGGTGAAGGCGGCCGAGCAGGTGCCGCACGGCCATCCCAGCGAGATTCTGCCCTGGATTCAGAAGTACTTCGAGACCGTCGCGATGGCGCAGGTGGCCACCAGTGCCCGCCAGGCACAGGTCATGGGCTTCCTGCCGCCGCACGCCCGCATCGTTATGCACGAAGACCGTCGGCTTTTCGTGGCCAAGCAGGAGGTGCTCCGGCTTTCGGAGCAGGGCTACCAGCCGCCGACAAAGCCCACCCGCGTCAAGGTGCTGGGCAAACCGGGCTACGCGGCGCTCATGGTGGGCGTCGATCAATACCGTAAGGGCGGCTTCATCACCGAATACGACCAGTATCTGGCTTCGAAGCTCGCCTATGTGATGACGGGCGGCAATCTGACTCATCCGCAGGAAGTCTCCGAGGACTATCTGTTGGCCCTCGAGCGTGAGGTCTTCCTGCACCTGCTGGGTCAGCCCAAGACGCAGGAGCGCATCATGCACCTGCTGCAGACCAACAAACCGCTGCGTAACTGAACCCCGAAACTGAAAAAGACAACTGCCATGCAGGCTAACGGAGCATATATCGTCAGCATTGTGCGTACGGCCGTCGGCAAGGCCGAAAAGGGATCGCTGCGCAACGTGCGTCCTGAGGAGTTGGGCGCCATTGCCGTGCGCGAAGCCGTTCGACGCGTGAAAGGACTGGAGCCCGAGTTGATCGACGATGTGATTATGGGATGCGCCTTCCCCGAAGGGCCCCAGGGCATGAACATGGGTCGGATCGTGGCCCAGAAGGCCGGCCTGCCCGACAGCGTGCCCGGTGCCACCGTCAACCGCTTCTGCTCGTCGGGGCTGCAGACCATCGCCATGGCTACGCAGGCCATTATGGCCGGGCACGCCGACGTGATCGTGGCGGGCGGCACCGAGTCGATGAGCCAGGTGCCCATGACGGGCTTTTTCTTCCAGCCCGATCCCGAACTGGTCGAGCGCGACATCGACGTGTACCTGTCGATGGGGCTGACCGCCGAAAATGTGGCCGAGCGTTACGGCATCACCCGTGAGGAGGCCGACCGCTTCGCGCTGCGCTCGCACCAGCGGGCCATCGAGGCGATCGACAGCGGCAAGTTCGACGAAGAGATCGTGCCCGTCCCGGTGTGTGAGGTGGTCTATGAGAACGGCCAGACGCGCACCGTCGAGAAGGAATTCCGCGTGGACGAAGGGCCGCGTCGCGACACGAGCCTGGAGGCGCTGGCCGCATTGCGGCCCGTCTTCAAGGTAAACGGGACCGTGACGGCCGGTAATGCCTCGCAGAAGTCAGACGGGGCGGCCGCGGCCGTGGTCATGAGCGAACGTATGGTACGGGAGCTGGGCGTCGAGCCCATGGGCCGGCTCATCGGTTTTGCGCTGGCCGGCGTGCCGCCCGAGATCATGGGCATCGGCCCCGTCGAGGCCATCCATAAGGTGCTCAGGCAGACCGGCTTGACGCTCGACGACATCGACCTGATCGAATTGAACGAAGCCTTTGCCCCGCAGGCGCTGGCCGTCATCCGGGAGGTAGGGCTCGACGAGGAGAAAGTGAACGTGAACGGTGGCGCCATCGCGCTGGGCCATCCGCTCGGCTGCACGGGGGCCAAACTGACCGCCACGTTGCTGTACGAGCTGCGGCGGCGGGGTGGCCGCTACGGCCTCTGCACGATGTGCGTGGGCGGCGGCATGGGCGCCGCTGGCATCATCGAAAACCTGCAACGCTGAGGCAGCAACCGCCAACCATACAACGGAGGGGATCATGAACCTGCCGTTTTATCACTTTCTGGACCCTGTAGGCGCCGGCTGGATCGTGCTCGGCGCGCTTGTGGTGGCGCTGGCGCTGGCCTTCACGGGCGCGCCACTCGGGCTCTGGACGCTGGCGACGGCCGTTGCGCTCTACGGGCTGGGAGCTCCCCTGTGGCTCTGGGTGGTCTTCGGCGTGCTGGCCGTGGTCTTCAACCTGAAGCCGCTGCGGCGGACGCTCGTCTCTGGGCCGCTCATGGCCTTCATGCGGGCGTCCGGCTTTCTGCCGAAGATCTCCGATACCGAGCGCACGGCCATCGAAGCCGGCACCGTCTGGGTCGAAGGTGAACTGTTTGCCGGCAAGCCAAACTTCAAGCGGCTGCTTCGCGAAACGAACTATCCCTCGCTCACCGAAGAGGAACGAGCCTTCCTGGAGGGGCCTGTCGAGGAACTCTGCCGGATGGTGAACGACTGGGAGGTCTGGCGCCGGCGCGATCTGCCGCCGGAAGTGTGGCAGTTCATCCGGGAGAAAGGCTTTCTGGGCATCATCATTCCGAAAGAATACGGCGGGCTGGGCTTTTCGGCGCTGGCCAACAGTGCGGTCGTGCAGAAGCTGGCCTCGCGTTGCGGGCCGCTGGCCACGACGGTCATGGTACCCAACTCGCTGGGACCGGCCGAATTGCTCATCCACTACGGCACGCAGGAACAGCGCGACTACTACCTGCCCCGGCTGGCCCGGGGTGAGGAAATCCCGGCCTTTGCGCTGACCGAGCCTGGCGCCGGGTCCGACGCCGGAGCCATCCAGGCCAGCGGCGTCGTGTTCCGGGGCGAGGACGGCAAGCTCTACATCCGGCTGAACTTCCAGAAGCGCTACATCACGCTGGCCGCCATTGCGACGGTGCTGGGGCTGGCCTTCAAACTCCGGGACCCGGACAACCTGCTGGGTAAAGGTGAGGATCTGGGCATCACATGCGCGCTGATTCCGACCAGTACGCCGGGCGTCAAGTTGGGCATGCGGCACGATCCGCTGAGCGTGCCCTTCTACAACTGCCCGGTGGAAGGCCACGACGTCGTGGTGCCCATCGATGCGATCATCGGCGGACCAGAGTGGGCCGGCAAAGGCTGGCGCATGCTCATGGAGTCGCTGGCGGCCGGGCGTGGTATTTCGCTGCCGGCTTCGTCGGCGGGCGGCCTGAAGCTGGTCTACCGCGTCACTTCGGCGCATGCCCGCGTGCGGCGTCAGTTCGGGCTGCCCATCGGCATGTTTGAAGGCATCGAAGAGCCGCTGGCCCGCATCGGCGGCTTCAACTACCTGGTCGAGGCCGGGCGCGTCTACACGTGCGGTGGGCTGGATCGGGGCGCCAAGCCGGCCGTCGTCTCGGCCATCATGAAGTACAACACGACCGAGCTGGGGCGGCAGGCCATCAACGACGGCATGGACATTCTGGGCGGCAACGGCATTTCGCGCGGACCGCGCAACCTGCTGGCCCACGGCTACATCGCCGCGCCGATCGGCATCACCGTCGAAGGGGCCAACATTCTGACGCGCACGCTGATGATCTTCGGACAGGGGGCCATCCGCTGCCATCCCTACGCCTACAAAGAGATCTCGGCGCTGGAGCGCGGCGACGTGAAGGCGTTCGACGACGCTTTCTGGAAGCACGTCGGCCTGGTGGTGCGCAACGGCGCGCGGGCGCTGCTGCTGAGCCTGTCGCGCGGACGCCTGGCGCGCACAGGCGTTTCGGGTCCGGCCGCCCGCTATGCCCGGAAGCTGGCCTGGGCCTCGGCTTCGTTCGCTTTCCTGGCCGATCTGGCCATGGCCGCGCTGGGCGGCAACCTGAAACGTAAGGAGAAGCTGACGGGCCGCTTTGCCGACATCTTCTCCTGGATGTACCTGGCCACGGCCACCATGCGGCGCTTCGAGGCCGAGGGCCGGCATGAAGAAGACCGCCCGTTCTTCGACTGGGCCATGCAGTATGCCTTTCACCGGATGCAGCAGGCCTTCGACGGTCTTTTCGACAACCTGCGCATTCCGGGGCTGACCTGGTTCCTGCGGGGGCCGGCCGCCTGGTGGTCGCGTCTGAACCGCCTGAGCGCGCCGCCTTCGGACCGGCTGGGGCATCGGGTGGCTCAGCTCATGCTGACGCCGGGCGAGCAGCGGGAGCGTATGACGGCCGGCATGTACGTGCCGTCCGATCCGAACGAAGCGCTCGGTCGCCTGGAACGGGCCTTCCGGCTGGCCTACCAGGAGGACGAGCTGCTCAGGAAGATCTACGCAGCCGTCAAAAGGGGCGAGCTGCCCAAAGCGCGGCCGGAGCAGCTCGTGCGCCAGGCCGTCGAAAAAGGCATCATCACGGCCGAGGAGGCCGGCCTTATCCAGGAGGCTGAAGCGGCCCGCTGGGATGCCATCCAAGTCGATGCCTTCACGCTCGAGGAATACCGGCGCTACTACAATGCGCCGCCGGCCGGCATAGAGACGGCCGGCGACGGCAGCCATGAGGCGGTCGCGACCGAATCGTAACCGCACGCAGCAGGCACAGCAGGGGACCGGTTTCGGCCGGTCCCCTTTTTTATGCCACGCCAACCCGGAGCCTGCTTGGAACGTTGCCTGCCGGTAGGCGTGAACAGCGAAAAAGCGATAGTGCTTTTTTGCGATGCGTTATCGGGATCGTATTACCATCGAACCCGGCAAACGTGGCGGTAAGCCCTGCATTCGGGGTATGCGGATTACCGTTTACGATGTGCTCAGCTATCTGGCCTCGGGCATGTCATATGACGAGATTCTAGAAGACTTTCCCTATCTGACAAAGGAAGACATTCTGGCCTGTCTGGAATATGCGGCGGTTCGTGAACGGCATACGTTGATGGCTCCCGCATGAAGTTGCTGTTCGACCAGAATCTTTCGCCGCGCCTGGTTGCCCGACTTGCCGACTGCTATCCCGGGTCCGCACACGTCTCTGAAGTGGGATTGGAGCAGGCGCTGGATGTTGAGGTATGGGAGTTCGCTCGGGCCCATGGCTATGTACTCGTAAGCAAAGATGCTGATTTTGCCGAAATGAGTGCGCTTTATGGCTTTCCTCCCAAGGTAATCTGGATCGGACGTGGTAACTGCTCTACTCGTGAAATTGAGGAAATTCTGCGCCGAAACTACGAACTCGTGGCGGAGCTTGTGCAGAGCGAGGCGATTGGTATCCTGCTGCTGGTCTGAGCATACTCCTTTCCGGAACGTTGCCTGCCGGTAGGCGTGAGACTGCCCGCCCGGCCCCGATAGCCGGGCGGTTTTTTGTACGGAAGCAGCCCGATCGTTATGAAGCGCCTGGTCGTTGTCGAGTCGCCGACGAAAGCACGCACCATCCGCAATTTTCTGCCGAAGGACGGCTTCCGGGTCGAGGCCAGCATGGGACACATCCGCGATCTGCCGGCCTCGGCGGCCGAAGTGCCCGCCCACCTGAAGCACGAGGAGTGGGCGCGGCTGGGCGTGCGCATCGATCGCGATTTTGAGCCGCTTTACGTGATTCCGCGCGACAAGCGAAAGGTAGTGCAGCAGCTCAAAGCGGCGCTGAAGGAAGCCGACGAGCTGTACATCGCCACCGACGAAGACCGTGAGGGCGAATCCATCGGCTGGCACCTGGTCGAGGTGCTCAAACCGAAGGTGCCGGTTCGCCGCATGGTCTTCCACGAGATCACGCGGGAGGCGATCGAACAGGCGCTGCGCAATCCGCGCGACATCGACTACAACCTGGTCGAGGCGCAGGAAGCCCGGCGCATTCTGGACCGCCTGGTGGGCTACCTGGTCTCGCCCGTGCTCTGGCGCAAGATCGCGCCGCGGCTGTCGGCCGGACGTGTCCAGAGCGCGGCCGTGCGGCTGCTCGTGCTGCGCGAGAAAGAACGCATCGCGTTCGTCCCGGCCACCTACTGGGATCTGAAGGCGCTGCTGGAGCAGGAGGGGCAGACGTTCGAGGCGGTGCTGACGCACGTGGGGGGCATCCGGGTGGCCGGCGGCAAGGACTTCGACGAACACACCGGCCGGCTGAAGGAAGGGCTGGTGCCCGGCCGCGACGTGATCCTGCTCGACGAGGCGCAGGCCCGCGAGCTGGCCGAGCGACTTCGTCACGAAGGTTGGGTGGTGGCCGAGGTCGAAGAACGCGTCGTGACCCGATCGCCCGCCCCGCCGTTCATCACCTCCACACTCCAGCAGGAGGCCAGCCGTAAGCTGGGGCTGTCGGCACGGCAGACCATGCAGATCGCCCAGCGTCTCTACGAGCAGGGCTACATTACCTACATGCGCACCGACTCGACGCACTTGTCGCAGGAAGCCCTTGAGGCCAGTCGCCGGACCATCGTCGAACGCTACGGAAAGGAATACCTGAGCCCGCAGCCGCGTCAGTATCAGAGCCGCGTCCGCAATGCACAGGAGGCGCACGAGGCCATCCGGCCCGCCGGTCGCGAGATGAAAACGGCCGAAGAGCTGGGCCTGACCGGCATCGACGCGGCGCTGTACGACCTGATCTGGAAGCGCACGGTGGCCTCGCAGATGGCCGATGCGCGGCTCCGGCTGCTGACGGTGCATCTGGAGGCTGGCGACCGGGAGCCGATCGCCCGCTTTCGCGCCTCGGGCCGGACCGTCGAGTTTCCGGGCTTCTTCCGGGCCTACGTCGAGGGCAGCGACGATCCGGAGGCCGCCCTTGAAGACCGCGATCAGCCACTCCCGCCCTTGAAAAAAGGCGACCGGCCGCGTTGTGTGCAGGTCGAGCCCCGGCGGCACGAGACGCGCCCGCCGGCCCGCTACACCGAAGCCACCCTCGTCAAGACGCTTGAGCAGGAAGGGATCGGCCGGCCGAGCACCTACGCAACGATCATCGACACCATCCTGCAGCGTGGCTATGCCGTGCGGCGCGGCAACCAGCTTGTGCCCACATTCATGGCATTCGCCACGAACAACCTGCTGGAAGCCTGTTTCGAGAAGCTGGTAGACCTGGGCTTCACGGCCCAGATGGAGGAGGCGCTTGACGAGATCGCGCGCGGCCGACAGAAGACGGTCCCTTACCTGCGTCAGTTCTATCAGGGCGAGGAAGGGCTTGAGCGTATGATCGTCGAGGCGCTGCGGCGCGTGGATCCCCGCGAGGTCTCGACGATTCGCTTTCCGCAGTGGGAGCCCTACGTGGTGCGTGTAGGGAAGTACGGGCCGTACGTCGAAGGCCCGGTGGACGGGCAGATTGTGACCGCCTCGCTGCCGCCCGACCTGGCGCCCGGAGACGTGACCCGCGAGAAGCTGGAGCAGATCCTGCGCGAAGGACAGATCGAAGACCGGGTGCTGGGCATCGATCCGGAAACCGGAATGCCCGTGCTGCTCCGCCGTGGCCCTTACGGTTACTACGTGCAGCTCGGCGACGATGAACAGGCCGGCAAGCCGAAGCGGGTGGCGTTGCCACCGGGCATGGAACCGGCCGTGGTGGACCTGGAAACGGCACGGACGCTGCTGAAACTGCCGCGCATGCTGGGCACCCATCCCGAAACCGGCCAGCCCGTGCTGGTGGGCATCGGCCGCTACGGACCCTACGTGCAGCACGGGCGGACGTTCGCCTCGCTCAAGGAAGAGGACGACGTGTTCACGATTGATCTGGAGCGGGCGCTGGAACTGCTGGCCGAAAAGGAAGCACGGAGCCGGCCACTTCGCGTACTGGGGACGCATCCTGAGACCGGCGAGCCGGTGGAGGTCTGGGAGGGCCGCTATGGGCCTTATGTGAAGCATGGCCGCACGAACGCCTCGCTCCCCGAAGGACGCGCGCCCGAAGCCATCACGCTGGAAGAAGCGCTGGCCCTGCTGGAAAAGAAGGCTGCCCGCAGAAAACGAACGCGCAGCCGCCGCTCAAAGTGAACCGAAACGTCTGGCCGTTTTTTACCCGTATGGTAGGGACAGACTGACGTGTCTGCTCATTTTGCTCGGGCCGTGAAACCGGATACCAACTTTCCCTGAACGAACACCCCCTCGGGCCCTTCGGGCCCGCTCCCCCTGGAAGGAGGCATTTTTGTGAACCCCCACCGCCGCTTCGCGGCAGCTCCCCCTGGCAGGGGGGAGCGTGTTCGTAAAGGCCGGTGCGGTGCTGGATTCAACGCAGGCGCTTAGCTCTGCGGACCGACGTTTGGCGGGGCATGTGCGTCAGCACCACCGCCAGTGTTTTTTCCTTGTACTTCCCCCTGGCAGGGAGGGGGGAAAGGGGAGGGCCCAAGCTGGTGCGTTCCGCGCCGACGTGCGGGAAGCCGGCGGGGCGGTTGGCGCCGCTCATTTTCCGGGCGGAAAGCACGGGCACAACGGTGGTACGCCCTCCCGGACAGACCACATTCTTCCCATCTTGGAGCGGCGGACGGCAGCGTTCAAACTGTTGTGCCTGGGACACATTGTCGGGCGTATGGGGGGCATCCTCATGTACCCGTAGATTAGCAAACACATATCACTTTGGTGTGGGTCGCCATGGGAAAGCACAGCCGCATAGGCGACCGTGCGGGGGGGCGCATGTTGGCCAGTGAGGCTTCTGGGGGCCTGGATGCCCCCGGAATATCACCCGGGAAGCCGCGTCCTGATCGCATGGATCCACCCGCCCTGAGCACGGCCTGTCCGGTATGGATTAAGTGACATCCGACTTCAGGGAGGTATCCGTTTGCGATGATCCCTTCTTGAAGAAGGCAGCGCCAAGGACCCCGCCGATCAACCCGAACAGTCCGTATAGAGCAATGGTGACCACCTGAGCGAACACTTTGAGATACCAGCTCGGGTTGAAAGCCGGCCTGCCAGTTCCAACGAGCTCCCTGATGTCCGGGAGCAGGCCCATCCAGTTCAACAGGCCGGATAGAAGGTCGCTGAGAATGACCGCTGTGACACCGGCCAGAAATCCCAGACCTGCGCCCTGCCTGCCCGGAATGGTCACCTGATGCGTCTCCACGTAGTGCCAGACGGCCAGCAAGCCCGCTGTCGGACTGATGAAGCAGCTCAGGCAACTTACAAGCAGCATCATGGGAGATTGCTGCAGCATGAAATGCGCCAGCAGGACATAGAGAAGGGTATGGGCGACGGCCAGAACGGCGCCACCAAGCAGAATAGAAGGCAGCTTCTTTTGCATAGGGCCCATCTTTTTCGAGAAGCTTGGTACGTATGATTACGTAGGTAATTTAACAATGAAAGGGCGCCCAAGAAAGATTGTTGTTGAAAACACAGGACCGGATCAGTAAGGATTTATCGGTAATGAAAGGCTGCCGGTACCCTGAGCTTAAATGGAGCAGGTCTCGCCGGATCACCGCACCGCTTATTCGTCTTGCAAAATATCCTGTACGGAAGTTGTCGGGATTTCAAAGAAAAAAGGCCGCTGGTAGACAACCGGCGGCCTTTCGTGATGGCCTGCTGTCTGAGACAATCAGCTGGTAGCCGCTTCGGCCACTTCTTTTTCCTTCCGGGCTTCGGCCCGCAGGTGTGCCTGAGCGGCCGCCAGACGGGCGATCGGCACGCGGAAGGGCGAGCACGAGACGTAGTCGAGCCCGACCTCGTAGCAGAAGGCCACCGAAGCCGGATCACCGCCGTGCTCACCGCAGATGCCCACCTTCAGCGAAGGCCGGGCGGCCCGGCCGCGCTCGGTGCCCATCCGCACCAATTGCCCGACGCCTTCCCGGTCGAGCGTCTGGAACGGATCATCCTTCAGGATCTTGTTTTCGATGTAGTAGGGCAGGAACTTGCCGGCATCGTCGCGGCTGTAGCCGAAGGTGAGCTGCGTCAGGTCGTTCGTACCGAACGAGAAGAATTCGGCCACCTCGGCGATCTGGTCGGCTACCAGCGCCGCCCGAGGCACCTCGATCATCGTGCCGACCAGGTAATCGACGCGGTCGCCTTTCTCTTGGAACACCTTTTCGGCCGTCTCTTCGATCACCCGACGCTGATGCTCAATCTCCTCGCGCGTGCCCACCAGCGGCACCATGATCTCCGGATACACCTCGACGCCTTCCTGCTTCAGCTCGACGGCCGCCTCCAGGATGGCCCGCGTCTGCATCTCGGTGATCTCCGGGTAGGTGATGCCCAGACGGCAGCCGCGATGGCCGAGCATCGGATTGAACTCCTTCAGCGTCTCGACCTTGGCTCGGACGGTCTCGACCGGGATGTTCAGGGCACGGGCCAGCTCTTCCTGCTCCTTCTCGTCGTGCGGCAGGAACTCGTGCAACGGCGGATCCAGCAACCGGATCGTGACCGGCTTGCCGGCCATTTCGCGGAAGATGCCCCGGAAGTCCTCCTTCTGGTAGGGCAGGAGCTTGGCCAGGGCTGCCTTCCGCTCTTCGAGCGTCGAGGCCAGGATCATCTCCCGCATGGCCAGGATCCGGTCGCCCTCGAAGAACATATGCTCGGTGCGGCACAGGCCAATACCTTCGGCGCCGAACTCCACGGCCTTGCGGGCGTCCTGCGGCGTGTCGGCATTCGTGCGGACGCCCAGCGTCCGGAATTCATCGACCCACGCCATGAAGCGGGCGAAGTCGCCCGAGAGCGAGGGCTCGACCAGTTCCTCTTTGCCGAGAATGACCTCGCCGGTCGAGCCGTTGATCGAGATCCAGTCGCCCTCTTTGACGACCACGTCACCCGCGCGGAAGGTTTTCGTCCTGTAGTCGATCACGATGTCGCCGCAGCCGGCTACGCAGGGCTTGCCCCAGCCGCGGGCCACGACCGCCGCGTGCGAGGTCATGCCACCGCGCGAGGTCAGGATGCCCTCGGCCGCGTGCATGCCGCCTACATCTTCGGGGCTGGTCTCCACGCGCACCAGAATCACGCGCTTGCCCTGCGCCTTCCAGGCTTCGGCATCTTCGGCCGTGAAGACCACCTGACCGACGGCCGCGCCCGGCGAGGCCGGCAGGCCGTGCCCGATCACGCGATCCTTATAGGCCGTCTCGTCCTTGAAGCGCGGATGCAGGAGCTGGTCCAGGTGTGCCGGCTCGACCAGATCGCGCACGGCCGTCTTCTTGTCCACCAGCCCTTCGTCGACCATATCCACGGCGATCTTGACGGCCGCCACGCCCGTCCGCTTCCCGTTGCGGGTCTGCAGGATGAAGAGCTTGCCTTCCTGAACGGTGAACTCGATATCCTGCATGTTCTTGTAGTGCCGCTCAAGCAGCTCGGCCAGCCGCACCAGCTCCTCATACACCTCCGGCATGATCTGTTTCAGCTCGGAGATGCTTTTGGGCGTGCGGATGCCGGCCACCACGTCTTCGCCCTGGGCGTTGATCAGGAACTCGCCGTAGAGTTCTTTTTCGCCGGTGGCCGGGTTGCGCGTGAAGCACACGCCCGTGCCGCTGCGCTCGCCCATGTTGCCGAAGACCATCGCCTGCACGTTGACGGCCGTGCCGAGCAGCCCGCGAATCTTGTGAATCTGGCGGTATTTGACGGCCCGCTCGCTGTTCCACGACGCGAACACCGCGTTGATGGCCTTGTAGAGCTGCTCGTAGGGGTCTTCGGGGAAGAGCGAACCGGTGTGCTGGCGATAGACCTCTTTGTAGCGGCGCACCAGCTCCTTCAGCGCTTCCGCATCGAGTTCGGTGTCTTCTTTGACGCCTTTTTCCTGCTTGAGCGCGTCGAGCACCTCCTCGAAATAGTCGTGCTTGACGCCCATCACCACATCGCCAAACATGTCGATGAAGCGGCGATAGGCGTCGTAGGCGAAGCGTTCGTTGTTGGTGCGCCGGGCCAGTCCTTCGACGACCCGGTCGTTGATGCCCAGGTTCAGCACCGTGTCCATCATGCCGGGCATCGAAATGGCCGCACCGCTGCGCACCGAGACCAGCAGCGGGTTTTCCGGGTCGCCGAAGCGGGCATCCATGAGCTGTTCGATGTGCCGGATGCCCTCGCGCACCTGTTCCTCAAGACCCTCCGGCCATTTACCGCTGTGCTCGTGGTAGTAGGCGCAGGCTTCCGTGGTGATCGTGAAGCCCGGTGGTACCGGCAGGCCGATCGCGCTCATTTCGGCCAGGTTGGCGCCTTTGCCACCCAGCAGATCGCGCATGTCCTTGTTGCCTTCGGCCTGTCCCCCGCCGAAGCGGTACACGTACTTTTTTGCATTCATGGGACCCCCTTGGAAAGCGTTCTCGTGTTACAGATATTAAAAACTCGGTGCCTTCCGGCAACTTTTCGCCATAAGATAGACTTCTATCGTCCGTTGTCAACCGGGCGACAGAAAATGGACAGAATCATCATCAAAAGCGAGATAACCCGTGAAATTCTATTTCTTTCGGTGGCCAGAAACGGAGTCGGTACTCCTGAAGGAATCCGACGAAATCTGGAGCCCTGTCGATTAAATTCCTGAAGCAGATGAATATGCCATGCAAGGGGTTGAAAAACTACCGCAGGTCTTTGGTGAGCCGGCGCGGCTGCGCACGAAGGTGCGCATGAACACGGTGGGACTGCCCCGACCGGTGGTCGAGCAATTGCTCCCGCATCTGGACGCCTTCCAGGCTTCGCTCTGGGTGCTCTATCACCAGTATCACAAGCATCACTGGCTGGTCGAGGGAGAAAACTACATGGAACTGCACCGCTTCTTTCAGGAGTGCTACGAGCAGGTGCACGCGAGCCTGGATCGCATTGCCGAGCGGATCACATTGCTGGGCGGCGTGCCCACCTGTCACCCGGAGGAGCTGATCAGGCGCTCGTTTCTGACGCACGAGCCGGAGGGCGTCTATGCAGTAGCGGCCATGCTGCAGCACGACCTGCGGGCCGAACGGGAGCTGTGCATTCAGCTTCGGGGTAGCATTGCGCTGGCGCTGGAATTAAACGAGCACGGCACGCGTCGCCTGCTGGAGGACGTGCTGCAGGCGGCCGAGGCGCGGGCCACGCAGCTGGCGCATTTCCTGGGAGATCACGCCGCAACCGAGTAAGCCGCATGAGTCATCCAGACCTTGTAGCCGACGCGCAGGCCATCTTCCGGGCAGCCGTGCGCGGCGCACAGGCCGACGTTTTGCTCACGCAGACGCCCTGGACCACCTGGGCCCCGAAATCGCTGGACCAGTATCGGCGCGTGGTGGTGGCCGGCATGGGCAAGGCCGCCATGGCCATGGCTGGCATGGTCGAACAGCAGCTGGGCGAGCGGGTCGCCGAAGGCGCGGTGGTGGTCCCGCATGGCCACACGCAGACGCCTCCGCCCCATTGCCCGCCACCCCGACGCATCGAGGTGCTGGAGGCCGGGCATCCCGTGCCGGACGAACACAGCGTACGGGCGGCCCGACACATCCTCTCGCTGGCCGAGGCGTGCGCGGACCATGACCTGCTGCTGGTGCTCATCTCCGGGGGCGGCTCGTCGCTGTGCGCGGACTTCGAGCCGCCGGTGACGCTGGCCGATGCGCAGTGCACGTTTCGGCTGTTGCTCGAAAGCGGTGCCGACATCCATCAGATCAACACGGTGCGCAAGCACCTGTCGCGCATCGGCGGCGGGCGCCTGGCGCAGGCGGCCGCGCCGGCCGACGTGCTGGCGCTGGTCATCTCCGACGTCGTGGGCGACGATCTGTCGGTCATTGCTAGCGGACCGACCGTGCCGGATCCCACTACGTTTGCCGAGGCCATCGCCGTGCTGCGACGCTACGACCTGTGGCACCGGGTACCCGCGTCGGTGCGCGTGCGCCTGGAAGCCGGCGTCACCGATCCGTCGCTGGAGACCCCCAAGCCGGCCGATCCCCGGTTTGCCCGGGTCGTAACGCGCCTGATCGGTACGAACCGGCGGGCGCTCGAAGCAGCTGCCGACGAAGCCCGACAGCGTGGCTATTCGGTGCGCATCGTAACAGATCGGCTGACCGGCGAGGCGCGAGAAGTGGCCGTGCGTCTGGTGACGGCGTTGCGCGAGGGGCGTGAAGACCGACCGGTATGCCTGCTCTGGGGAGGAGAGACCACCGTAACCGTGCGGGGCAGCGGACGGGGCGGACGCAACCAGGAGTTGGCCCTGGCGGCCGCACTCGCCATGGACGGCTGGGAGGCCGAGGCCGTGCTGCTCAGTGGCGGGACCGACGGCCGCGACGGCCCCACCGATGCGGCCGGCGCCTGGGCCACGCCCGACACGGCCTCCCGGGCCCGCACCTGCGGCATGGATCCGCAGGCCTACCTCGACAACAACGACGCCTACACCTTCTTTAAGGCGCTCGATCAACTGCTGTTTACCGGCCCCACGCACACGAACGTGATGGACGTGCAGGTCGGCCTGCGACAGTAGCGCGAGCAAAAATGGCCAGTACCTGCAGCATGAAAAACTGGCTTGTGCACACTTTTGGCTGGACGCATGCTTTCAACGTCCCATGGCTGCTGTACTGGTTAACACAGCGAGGGCACTGAAATGACCCGCCGGCAACGACTGGGATTCTGGCTGGGCCCGCTGGTTTTTCTGAGCTTCTGGCTGGTGCCGCAGCCGGAGGCGCTTTCGGTAGCGGCCTGGCGCGTGGCGGCCGTCAGCCTCTGGATGGCCGTCTGGTGGATCTCCGAGGCCATTCCGATTCCGGCCACGGCGCTGCTGCCGATCGTGCTGTTTCCGGTGCTGAGCGTGCGGTCGATCGGCGAAGCGACGGCCCCCTATGCCCATCCGATCATTTTCCTGTTCATGGGAGGCTTTCTGCTGGCGCAGGCCATGCAGCGCTGGCGGTTGCACCGGCGGCTGGCGCTGCACATCATCCGGCGCATTGGAACACGGCCGGCGCGGCTGGTGCTGGGGTTTCTGCTGGCCGGCGCGTTCCTCAGTCTCTGGGTCAGCAACACGGCCACGGCGCTGATGATGCTGCCGATTGCGCTGTCGGTGCTGGAGCTGCTGGAAGAGCAGGCGACCGGACAGCCGACACTCCGGGCCTTCGAGGCGGCGCTGGTGCTCAGCATCGCCTATGGCTGCAACATCGGCGGCATGGGCACGCTTATCGGCACCCCGCCCAACGCGCTACTGGCAGGTTTCCTGAGCGAGACCTACGGCTACGAGCTGAGCTTTGCCGCCTGGCTGCTGCTGGGACTTCCGATCGTAGCCGTGGGGCTACTGGCAACCTATTTGCTGCTGGTCTACGGGCTGTTTCCGGAGGGGCGGCAGCTTCAGGTGGAAGCCGGGAAGCTGATTCAGGCGGAGCTGAAAGCACTGGGACCGGTGCAGCCGGCCGAGCGACGTGTGGCCTGGATCTTTGCCGTGACGGCGCTGCTGTGGATCGGACGGCCGCTGCTGAGCCGCTGGGTGCCGGGGCTTTCGGATGCGGGCGTCGCCATAGGGGCGGCGCTGGTGCTGTTTCTGCTGCCGGCCGGTCAGGGACAGCGACTGCTCGACTGGGCGTCGGCCCGGCACCTGCCGTGGGGTATCCTGCTGCTTTTTGGCGGCGGGCTCAGTATGGCCGACGCGATCACCGATACAGGGCTGGCGCGCTGGATCGGCCAGCAGGTGGGCAGCCTGGCCGGGTGGCCGCCGCTTTTGATCGTACTGCTGGCCACGGGGACCATCGTCTTTCTGACCGAGATCACCAGCAATACGGCCGTGACGGCCGCTTTCCTGCCGGTGCTGGCCTCGGCGGCCGTCGGGCTGGGGCAGAACCCGTTGCTGCTGGCCGTGTCAGCCACGCTGGGGGCCAGTTGTGCTTTCATGCTGCCGGTCGCCACGCCGCCCAACGCCGTCGTTTACAGCACCGGGCATATTTCCATGGGCGAGATGGTGCGGGCCGGCTTCTGGCTGAATCTGCTGTTTATCGGGTTGTTGACGCTGCTGGCCTTTATGCTGCTGCCGGTGGTACTGGGCGTGCAACCCGGGGTGGTGCCCGTCTGGGCGCGGCCCTGACCTCATACCACGCGGGTGGCCCGGCTACGCGTGCGCAGGTCGTCGGGGGCCAGGATGTACACCTCAGGAATACCCCGATCCCGGGCCTGAAAGGCCACCTCCAGCTTGACGCGCATGCCGCCGCCGATCCAGCCGTCGCGCAACCCGGCCTCGAGGGTGACCCGGTCGCAGCAGGGGAGGAGGCTCGCCGGATCGTCCGGGTCGCGACGCACGCCACCGGTCTCGGTTACGAGCAGAAAGGTATGGGCCTGGAGCGCCTCGGCCAGCGCGCAGGCCACCGTGTCGGCGTTCACGTTGTAGAGCTGCCCTTCGTCGTCGATGCCGACCGGCGCCACCACAGGTACATAACCGCCTTCCAGCAGGTGCTGCAGCAACGCCGGCTCGACGCGCTCCACGTCGCCGACAAAACCAAAGTCCACCGTTTCGCCTTCGATCGTCCAGGGTGGGCGGCGACGCACGCGCAGCGTGCCGCCGTCGGCGGCCGCCAGCCCGACGGCCGGGAGGCCACGTTGCAGGGCGGCGGCCACCAGGCGCAGGTTCAGTTCGCCGCGCAGCGCCCACTGGAGAATCTGCAGGTCCAGTTCGGTGGTCACGCGGCGGCCCTGCACGATACGGGGCTGATGACCGAGCCGACGGGCCAGCGCCGTGGCCTGTGGGCCGCCGCCGTGCACGACTACGACGGGCGCCTGCCTGCGCAGGTCGGCGACGCCTTCCCAGAAGGCGTCGAGTGCTTCGGACGCTTCGAGCAGGGTGCCGCCGATTTTGACCACGATCGGGCGGGTACTCATGAGTCGAAGGGAGGCAGGTGCCACACGTACTCCAGGATGGCTTTCTGGGCATAGAGCCGAAAGGCGGCCTGCTTCAGGTGAATGGCCCGGGGACCGTCGAGCACGGCATCGTCCACCACCACGTTGCGGCGGACGGGCAGGCAGTGCATGAAAGCGGCCTGGCGCGTGCGGGCCATCAGCTCGGGCGTGACCCGCCAGTGGCGGTACCGGGCCCGCAGCGCCGCCTCGTCGTCGGGTGCGGTGTAGCATAGCCGGCTGCCCCACGACTTGGCATAGATGATCTCGGCTCCTGCAAACGCTTCGGCCTGGTCGTGCACCACCGTCACGCGTCCGCCATGGGCGGCGGCGTCGGCCTGCGCCCGCGCCATGACACCTTCGTCCAGCTCGAAACCCGGTGGATGGGCTACGACGACCTCCATACCCAGACGGGCGGCCATCAGCAGCGCCGAGTTGGGAACGGCCATCGGCAACGGGCGCGGATGGTAGGCCCAGCTCAGCACGAAGCGGCGGCCCTGCACGGTGCCGCCCAGGTGCTCCAGGATGGTGGCGGCATCGGCCAGCGCCTGGCATGGATGGTAGAAGGCCGACTCCAGGTTGATGACCGGCACCGTGGCGGCGCGGACGATCGCCCGGAGCAGCACCTCATCGCGATCCTGCACGTAGTCGGTCTGCGAGGCGAAGATGCGTACACCCAGCGCATCGTAGTACTCCGAGAGCACACCGATGGCCTCGCGGATGTGCTCGGCGGCCGCACCGTCCATGACCGCGCCGTCGCGCCACTCGATCTGCCAGGTGCCCTGGCCAGCCACCAGCGTGGTGGCATGGGCGCCGAGATGCACGGCCGCCAGCTCCATGGACGTGCGTGTGCGCAGTGAGGGATTAAAAAACAGTAGTCCGAGGCTTCGATGACGGGCCGCCTGACTCCAGGCATGTTTCCCCTGGCGATAGTGCTCCAGCGTGCGCGTCAGGCAGCGTTGCCAGGTCTCCTCGTCGATGTATTGCCAGTCGATCAGATGCCGGGGAGGCGGAAGTTCTTCCATCAGACCGTCGGGGTTTCTGGCTAGTTGGCAAGGATTTGCAGGAACGTTTCGAGGAAGGCGTCGAGGGCGTCGTCCGGCGTGTTGAGCGGGGGCATGAGCCGGATGACGTTCGGGTGACTGGCGCTTCCGGCGAGCACGCCCTGCTCACGCAGTCGGGCCAGCACCGGCGCCGCCGGGCGATCCAGTTCCAGCCCGATCAGGCAGCCACGTCCCCGCACCGCCACCACATGGTCGGCCACGCCCCGACGGATACGTTCGAAGATGACCGGCGCACGCGCCATGAGCCCTTCGTCCCGGATCGTCTCGAGCGTGGCCGTCACGGCCGCCATGGCCAGCATACCGCCGCCGAACGTGGTGCCCTGGTCGCCCGGTTTGACGTGGGCAGCAATGGCATCGGAAACCAGCACGGCGCCCACCGGCACGCCCGAGCCCAGACTTTTGGCCAGCGTGATCAGATCCGGACGGATGCCGTACTGCTCCGAAATGGAAAAAGTGCCGGTGCGGCCGACGCCTGTCTGCACCTCGTCGAAAATGAGCACCACACCGTGGCGGTCGCACAGCCGCCGCAGCTCCCGGTAGTAATCCACCGGGGCCTCATAAACGCCCGCCATGCTCTGGATGGGCTCCAGGATGATGGCCGCGATGTCGTTGTGCCGGGTCAGCAGGCGCTCGACGGCCTCCAGGTCGCCCATCGGCACAAAATGCGTGGGGGGCAGCACCGACAGGTAGGGCTTGCGGTAGCCGATGGGTTCGGTGGCGGCCAGGCTGCCCAGCGTGCGCCCGTGAAAGTCCCGTTCCAGGGCGATCAGGCCGGGCCTGCCCGTCCAGGCGCGGGCCAGCTTGAGTGCCGTCTCGTTGGCCTCGGTGCCCGAGTTGCAGAAGAACACATGGCGCAGTCCTTCGGGCGCCATTTCGGCCAGCAGGGCGGCGGCCCGTGCCCGCACCGGGCTGTAGACCACGTTCGAGTAGAACAGCAGGCGGGCCGCCTGCTCCTGAAGCGCGCTGACGACGCGCGGCGGGCAGTGTCCCAGCAGGGTGACGCAGTGACCGCCGTAAAAATCCAGGTAACGGCGGCCTTCGGCATCCCACACGTAGCACCCTTCGCCGCGCACAAGCGCGACCGGATATTTTCGGTAGGTCGGAATCTGAAACGTGTCTTCCAGTTGAATGACTTCCTGCGTGTTCATCTATCGAAGCAGCCTGGTGGGTTTTTTTCTACTTGTTGCGTTCACCCTGCGGGCAAACCCGGGGAGTGCCCCTGCGCTGTCTGTTTGAATTTCAGCATGAAAAAAGTCGGGTGGATAGGGGCCCGGTGCCGGCTCAGACGGCCGTTTCGGTAGAAACAGGGAGCAGACCGGCCGTCTGCGGCAGTCCCAGCAGCAGGTTCAGGTTCTGGATGGCCTGGCTGGCAGCACCTTTGAGCAGGTTGTCGAGCGCAAAGCCCACGACCAGCGCGCGATTGCGTACGATCCAGCCCAGGTCGCAAAACGGCGTGTGGACGGCATAGCGCAATTCGGGAAGCTGGTTGGGCCACAGACGTACGAAGGGAGCCTGATCGTAGGCGGTTGCATACCATTCGTCAACCTCGCCGGCAGTGATGCCCTCCGGTAGCGTTACGTGCACCGTGCCCCAGATACCGCGTGTCCATGGACCTGAGGCCGGTACGAACGCGATGCGCAGGCCGGGGCCGACCACCTGCTGCACTTCGGGCAGGTGCTGATGGACCAGCACCTTGTAGGCGCGGACGTTCCCGTCCCGTTCGGGAAAGTGCGTGGCGGCTTTCGGTCGGGTACCGGAACCCGAGGCGCCGGTCAGGGCGGTGACGGCGACCGTAGCAGTCTCAAGGTGTCGGCTCAGCGGCCAGAGCGCCAGCGCCAGCCCCGTGGCGAAGCAGCCCGGATTGGCCACCAG
>WFPM01000143.1 GCA_015487635.1 Rhodothermus sp. | reverse complement strand
TCGGTGGCGCGCAGGTACACGAGCACATCGTCGGCTTCGGGATTCAGCACGGTCAGTTTGCCGTGGCGCAGGGGTACGCTCTGACGGTAGAAGTTCAAGTAGCGTCGGTAGAACGCATAAAGCGCTGGGCTTTCAGGCGCTTCCCAGTTGTAAGGCGTGCGGGCAAAAAACGAGACCCGCTCCCGCACACCCAGCTCCTGGCCGTTGTAGAGCAGCGGCACGCCGGGCATGGACGTGGCCAGCACGAACGCCGCCATCGACCCTTCGTCGCCGCCGAAGAGCACCGGCGGCGGCGCATCCCACATCGTCTCGTCGTGGTTGGTGGTAAAACGCAGTCGGCGGGCCCCCGGCGGCAGTAAGCCGAGCGTGGAGTCCACCTGTCGCACCAGCGTGTGCAGCGGCGCGCCGCGCCAGACCTCCTTGAGCTGATGGTAGAAAGGCCAGGCATAGGTCAGATCGAATCCGGCCCGGTGCATCTCCGGCTCGGCGGCCTCGGCCAGCATCAGCACCGGTTTGATCTTTTCCACCGAATCGATGGCCGCTTTCCAGAAGTCCAGCGGCACGCCATGGGCCACGTCGCACCGATAGCCGTCGATGTCGAACACTCGCACCCAGTACTGCATCACATCGATCATCGCCTGACGAAGCTCGGGATTGTCGTAGTTGAGCTCGACGACATCGGTCCAGTCGGTCGTGTCGCCATTGAGTACCGGATAGGTAAAGCCGTCGATCGGCCCCGGCGTGTACCAGTCGGGATGCTCTGTCACCCAGGGGTGATCCCAGGCCGTATGGTTGGCCACCAGATCGATGATGATGTGCATGCCGCGAGCGTGTACCGAATCGACCAGCGCGCGGAAGTCCTCCTCGGTGCCGTAGTCCGGGTTGACTGCGTAGTAGTCACGCACGGCATAGGGCGAACCCAGCGGTCCGATGTCCGTTTTGGCTCGCTTTTTCCCCACGGGATGAATGGGCATGAGCCAGAGCGTGTTGACCCCCAGCGCCTGCAGCGAATCCAGCCGCCTGATCACGCCCTGAAAGGTCCCTTCCGGCGAAAAGTCGGGCACAAAGATCTCGTAGAGCACCGCCTCGGCGATCCATTCGGGCTTGCCCACGCCGGGAGGCACCTCGGGCAGGTCCTGCTCGGGCGGCGCCTCACAGCCGAATGCGACAAGCAAACCCAACAGCAGATAAAACAACGGACGCATCGTTCGGCGCGGTTGATGAAAGGGCTTACCTTTCTCCAAAGTATAACACACCCCGGCCACAACCGCTACCCTGCTTCGCTCCACCCCAGAAATTCGACGCACCTCCCTGCAGGGAACCCGGTGTAATCTGTGCGAATTTTTCAGTGAAATGACCGTCCTTTTCCAAAATGTGCTATGGCGATTCTGACCGTTCCGAAGGTGCTGCGTGAGAAGCTCGGCGACGAAGGCGTCGAGGCACTCATCACGCTTCTGAACGAAGCAGCTCATCACGAACGCAACAACCTGCTGGGCATTCTGGAAGAACGTTTTGAACGACGTGTGACCGATGAGGGCGCACGTCTGGACAAACGCATCGCAGAAGAAGCAACGCGCCTGGAAGTGCTGCTGGCCGAGACAGAAAAGCGGTTGGATCATCGAATCGCAGAGGAGGTGGCGCGTCTGGAGGTGCTGCTGACCGAGACAGAAAAGCGATTGGACCATCGCATCACCGAGGAGGTAGCCCACCTGGACAAACGAATCACCGAAGAGGCAGCCCGCCTGGACAAACGAATCACCGAAGAGGTAGTCCGCCTGGAGGCACTACTGGCCGAGACAGAAAAACGACTGGACCATCGAATTACAGAAGAAGCGGCAAAGCTGGACAACCGCATCACCGAAGAGGGGGCCGGACTCCGGCAGCAGATTGCGGCCGTAGATAACCGCATCACTTCGGAAATGGCCCGGATGGGCGAGCGCATGGCCGGGATGCGCGCCGACCTGATCCGATGGATGTTCATCTTCTGGGTGGGTCAACTCGGCACGCTCATCGCCATTCTGTTTGCCTTTTTCCGGTGATTCGGGTCTTCACGGGGCTGTCAAAGCCATACTGCTAATTATTTCGACGGCGGATAAGCGCGGCCACCAGCAGAAATCCCACAAAGGCCAGCCCGCTCAGACGCACCACGTCGGCCGTTACCCGGGGCGTTCCCGTCAGCACCCATTCGGCCATCAACGCCACCAACCCGAAGAGCAGCGCCAGAAAGACCGCCCCCAGCAACACGAACCGGGGCGAGCGGAAGGGCTCCGAATCGAACATGCCGTCCGGGGTTTTTCACCCCAACGAACGGCACCCGGCCGGGATCCGCTCACAGGGCCAGTCCCAGCCCGAGATACACGACCAGCGAGACGCCAGCCAGCAGCAGCGCATAGGGCAGCTGGGTGTTCACATGGTCGATGTGATCGCAGGCAGCCGCCATGGACGAGATGATCGTCGTGTCCGAGAGCGGCGAGGCGTAGTCGCCGAAAATACCACCCGAGAGTACGGCCCCCAGCATGAGCGGGAGCGGCAGCCCCAGCCCTTCAGCCAGCGGCAAAGCCACTGGAATCAGAATGGCAAAAGTCGTCCAGGAAGAGCCCAGCGTGAACGAGACGAAACAGCCCACCAGAAACACCAGCGCGGGCAGCCACCAGACCGGCCAGTTCGGATCGATCAGTCCGACGAGGTAGGGACCCATCTCCAGCGCCCGCGACACCTGTCCCAGCGCAAAGGCCAGCACGACCAGCACCGTTACCCCCACCAGCCCCGACATCCCCCGGAGTACCAGCGCTGTCGAACGAGGCACCGAGAGTACAGGCCGACCACCCCGAAGGGGCCGGGGCACGGCATACAGCCCCGTGGCCACCACCACAGCCGTCGCCACGGCCCAGAAGACGGCCGTCGAGCCGCTTCCGGCCATCAGGTTGCCCTCGCCGGTCACCCAGAGCCCCACAAAGATCATCCCGACCATGACCCCGATCGGAATCAGAAAGTCGGAAGTCCGGCAGGGCGCGCCTTCGACCGGCTGCAGGCCTGCAACTTCTTCGGCCACCAGTGGTTGCGCACCGGGCCGCAGGAGCTGGCCCGTCGTCGCCGCCCGCCGCTCGGCCGCCCGCATCGGTCCGAAGCCCCAGCCCGTCCAGGCCAGCAGCAGGGCGAACAGGATGGTGAGCCAGCTAAAGACATTATAGAGCAACCCTTCGGCCAGCAGACGTACGGCTCCGTCCGTGATGCCCTGGGCGGCCAGCAGCCCCAGCACGTAAGCCCCCCAGCCGTTGAGCGGGATCATCATGCAGACCGGTGCGCTCGTCGCATCGCAGTAGAAAGCGAGCTTTTCGCGGGGCAACCGCAGCCGATCGAAAAACGGCCGCCCTACGGCGCCCACCACCAGCGAGGTGATGTTCGATTCGACAAAAATCACCAGGCCCACCAGCCAGGCCAGCAGTTCGGCGCCCCGTCGCGAGGTCCCCCAGCCACGCCGCTGTGCCCAGGCGATGAATCCCTGCACGCCGCCCGAAGCCTGCACCAGGGCAATCAAACCGCCCACCAGCAGGCAGAACATCACCACGCGCGTGTTATCCGCGTCGGCAAAGACGGCCACCAGTTCGTCACCCAGCCGGCGCAGGCCCAGCAGCGGGTGTCCCCCTTCCAGCAGCGTGGTGCCCAGCCAGAGTCCCACCAGCAACGATAGATAAACCTGGCGCGTCCACAGGGCCAGCACAATGGCCACAACCGGTGGCAGCAGAACGAGCCCGTCCATGGGTCCGACGCTTCAGCGGGGCTCGTTGCCCGGCTTCCACTTGATGTTGCAGCCCATTGAGGGGTACTGCGGGCCGCTCACCTTCCCGGTCTCCAGCAGTTCGTCCAGTGCCCGCTTCAGATCGGCCCCGGTGGCCGGACGCCCCTGGCCGGGCCGCGTATCGTCGAACCGGCCGTGGTAAACCAGCCGTCGATTGGTGTCGAACACGTACAGGTCCGGCGTGCAGAGCGCCCCGTATGCTTTCGCAACCTCCTGCGTCTCGTCGAACAGATAGGGAAACGGATAGCCCTTGGTCCGGGCGCGCCGCGCCATCTCTTCGGGCGCGTCTTCCGGGTACTGTTCCGGATCGTTCGCGTTGATCGCCACGAAGCGCACGCCCTTCGGCTGGTAGGCACGGGCCACCTCAATCAGGGCATCTTCGATGTGCTGCGCATAGGGACAGTGATTGCAGGTGAAAACCACCACAAGTGCCCGGGCGTCGGCAAAATCCTCCAGGCTGCGCGTGGGCTTGTCGAGTCCGTCGGCCTCGGGGTTAACCACGGGCAGATCGAACGGAGGCGCCTCGGTCCCCGGAGCAATCTCCTGCGAATAGGTCAGCGCCATAAGCCATCAGCAGGTATGGTATCCAACAAAAACGGCCGGCAGAAAAATGGCCGGCCGCTTCCGAAGGTTCCGTCAGACGCGGGCGCTCGCCAGCTCCTGCTCCAGTTCAAGCAGCCGGCGGATACGCTCCTCGGTAGGCGGATGCGTCGAAAACAGCCGGGCAATGCCGCCGCCACTGAACGGATGCACGATGAACATGTGCGCCGTGGCCGGGTTGGCTTCCATCGGGATGTGGGCAACACCCGCTTCGAGCTTCTCCAGCGCCCGGGCCAGTGCCCGCGGCTTGCCGCAGATGAGTGCCCCGCCCCGGTCGGCCGCAAACTCGCGCGCCCGCGAAATGGCCATCTGGATCAGCATGGCCGCCAGCGGCGCCAGAATCAGCATGAGCAGTCCGGCCAGCGCATTGCCCCGATCCCGGTCGTGCGCCGGACCGAAGAAGAAGGCAAACCGTGCCAGCATCGTGATGGCCGCCGCCAGCGTGGCCGCAATGGACGAGATCAGGATGTCCCGATGCTTGATGTGGGCCAGCTCATGCGCAATGACCCCCTCCAATTCTTCCCGATTGAGCAGCCGCACGATGCCCTGCGTGACGGCTACCGCACTATGATTCGGGCTGCGACCCGTAGCAAACGCATTGGGCTGCTCCGATGGGATGACGTACAGCCGAGGCATGGGCAGGCCCGCCCGCTGCCGCAGCCGATCTACCATATCATAGAGCTCCGGCGCCTCCTCGCGGGTCACCTCCCGCGCGCCATACATCATCAGCACGATCTTGTCGCTGAACCAGTAGCTGAAAAAATTCATTGCCACGGCGAAGAAGAAGGCGATGATCATGCCCTGCTCGCCACCAATGGCTTCGCCGATCAGTACGAAGAGCACAATCAGCAGGGCCATCAGCGCCGCCGTCCGCAGCGTGTTGGTCATGGCCGTCTTCCGGGATGGTTGGCAGGTTTCTTCCGTATCACGAAGACGTCGGGATATACGACGGGAAAGGAGGCGGGTTCTACGCGGCGATCCCTCTTGTTGCCCCATTCGCTACGCTTCGCCCAGTTCGAGCGCCATCAGCGCGTCCTGCAGTTCGGCCAGGCTTTTCACGTCACCCACCCGACGGGCCACTTCAATCCCCTGCCGGTAGGTGCGCAGCGCGTCTTCGATGCGCCCCAGCTCGCGGTAGAGCCGGGCCAGGTGATAGTAAGTGCCCACGTAGTCGGGGTGGTCGCGCACCAGTCCTTCGAAGAAATGCAGCGCCTGCGCCACCTCGCCCCGCTTCCAGTACTCCTGCGCCAGCGCAAAGCGCGTGAAGGCGTCGTCCGGATCTTCCCGGTAAAATTGCAGCAATTGCTCCAGTCGGTCCATGGCCAACGTACAGGTTACCAGTGACCGCCGGCCCCACCGCCGCCGAAGCTACCGCCACCACCGGAGAAGCCGCCAAAATCACTCCCGCTGCTCCAGCCGCCTCCACCACCGAATCCGCCTCCCCAGATGATAACCGGCGGAAAATCGGGTTCACGGCGATAGACCCGATAGGGATAGCGGGCGCTTTTTCGCCCTCGGGGTGGCCCACCGCCGCTGCGCATGGCCGACAGGAAAAACAGCAGCACTACCAGCAGCACGAAGAGTGCAGCCCAGTTGACCCAGACGCCGCGATCTTCGGCCGCCCGGGACGGCGGCTGAAACTCGCCCTGCGCCGCGGCAATGATCGCATCGACGGCGGCCGAAAGCCCCCCATAAAAATCACCCCGACGAAAGCGCGGGATGATGAGATCCCGCACGATCCGGCCGGCCAGTGCGTCGGGGATGGCACCTTCGAGCCCGTAGCCCGTTGCGATAAACACCTCCCGTTCCTCACGGGCTACCAGGATGACCACACCGTTGTCGTACTCCTTCTGCCCCACGCCCCAGCGTCGCCCCAGCTCTACGGCGTAATCGGCGGCCGGGATGCCGTTGAGCGTGGGCAGCGTCACGATCACGATCTGCGTCGAGGTCGTGTCGGCGTAGGTGGCCAGCTTCCGGCTCAGCATCCGCTCTTCCGCCGGCGTCAGCAAGTCGGCCAGGTCGGTCACCCACTGCCCGCTGGGCGGGATCACCTCGATTTGCTGTGCCAGCGCCACCGACGCCAGTAGTAGCGCCGGCACCCATACCGTCCACCTTCTGCCAGATCGTTGCATGCGTCAGAGATCAAATTCTACCTGCGGCGCTTCCTGAGCGCTTTCGGCCGCCTCGAACGGCTGCTTGGGCAAAAAGCCCGTCAGACTGGCCACCAGTACCGTGGGAAAGCGCCGGACCAGCGTGTTGTAGCGCCGCACCGCTTCGTTGTAGTCGCGCCGGGCCACGGCAATGCGGTTTTCCGTGCCCTCGAGTTGCACCAGCAGATCACGGAAGGCCTCCGTGGTCTGCAATTGCGGGTAATTTTCGGCCACGGCCAGCAACCGGGCCAGCGCGCTCGAAAGCTGCGCCTGCACCTCTTGGAACTGCCGCACCTTCTCCGGATCGCTCAGATCCTCGAGGCTCAGCGTGATCGACGTGGCGCGCGCTCGCGCGCTCGTAACGGCCTCCAGCGTCTCGCGCTCGAAGTTGGCCGAAGCCTGCACCGTCCGCACCAGGTTGGGAATCAGATCGGCACGGCGCTGATACTGCGCCTGCAAGTCGGCCCAGGCGCGGGCCACCATCTCGTCGGCTTCCACCATGCGGTTGTAGGCGCTGCAGCCGGCGCAGCCGGCCATACCGAGCAGCAGCACCACAACAACCAGGGCCAGCAGTCCTTTGCTTCGCATAACCGTTTGCTTCAACGCTGAACAGACACACGGCCCGCCTACGCAGGCGCGAAAGATCGGGTTTCAATCAAAAGCAACCTTCCCGCAACAATCTGACGGCTGAACGATTAAGATTAAAACGGCGTGCGTTTTGCAGCGGATTACGTTATCTTTGTTTGATCCGATCAAGCCATCATACCTGCGATGAAGAAATCACTGCGCTACACCCTCCCGGCCGTTCTGCTGCTGGCACTGGGCATTCTGCTGGGCTGGAATCTGCAGCAGGCCGTCTCCGACACCGACACACTGGCCAGCCTGCGCAAGCTCGAAGAAGCTTTTCTGACGATCACGCAGCGCTACGTCGATCCGGTCGCACCCGAACCGCTGGCCGAAGAGGCCATCCGGGCCATGCTCCAAGAGCTGGACCCCCACTCCGTGTACATCACCGCCGAGGAAATGAAGGAACTCCGGGAAAGCTACCAGGGCTCCTTCGGCGGCATCGGGATCTGGTTCGAGGTGGTGGACGACACGGCCCGGGTGGTGGCCACCATCAGCGGGGGGCCCAGTGAAGCGGTCGGGCTCCAACCCGGGGACCGAATCATCAAAATCGAAGACTCCAGCGCCGTGGGCCTGTCCTCGACAGAAATCCAGAAGCGCCTCAAAGGTCCGGAAGGCACCAAAGTCCGGGTGACCATTCGCCGGCTGGGCGTCCGCGAGCCGCTGGAGTTTACGATCACGCGCGACCGCATCCCGCTCTACACGGTCGATGCAGCCTACATGCTCGACGACCGGACCGGCTATATCCGCATCGGCCGCTTTGCCATGACCACCTACGACGAATTTCTGGAGCATCTGGAGCGGCTCAAGCGGCAGGGCATGGAGCGGCTGGTGCTGGACCTGCGCGGCAATCCGGGCGGCATCATGGAGGCCGCCGTGGATCTGGTCGATGAGCTGCTGCCCGAAGGCTACACGATCGTCTACACGCGCGGGCGCATCGCCCAGGCCGAGATGACCCGCCGCTCCACCGCGGGCGGCCGCTTCGAGACGCAGCCGGTCATCGTGTTGGTCGATCGCAACTCGGCCTCGGCCAGTGAGATCGTAGCCGGCGCGCTGCAGGACAACGACCGGGCCCTGATCGTGGGGCTCCGCACTTTCGGGAAAGGGCTGGTGCAGAACCAGTTTCCGCTCTCCGACGGCAGCGTCATCCAGTTGACGGTCGCCCGCTACTACACGCCCTCCGGTCGCCTGATCCAGACGCCTTACCACGGCGGTGACCTGGAAGACTACTACCGGGAAAAATTCGCCGACTACGAAACGACCGTCTTCCATCCGGAAGATTACATCAACGAGATCCCGGACTCGCTGAAATTCAAGACGGTGCACGGCCGCACGGTCTTCGGCGGCGGCGGCATTCTGCCTGACGTAATTGTCCCCCCCGATACGAATTCGATCCTGCTGGAAGTCAGCCGCCGTAACCTGGTGTCCCCGTTCATCCGCACCTGGTTCAACCGGAATGAACAGGCCATTCGGGCACGGTGGAATAACCGGAAGGATGCCTTTATCGCCTCATTTGAGGTAGACGACACGCTCTGGCAGGCTTTTCTGGACTACGCTCGAGCGCAGGGCCTCTTTGCGGCAGATTCCACTGCCACGCATCGCTTCACGGTCGCGCAGGCCGAGGCGCATCGTCGTGAGCTGAGCACGCTGTTGAAAGCTTACCTGGCCTGGCAGCTGTTTGGCCGCGAGGCCTCGATTCCACTGTTCAACCAGATCGATCCGGTACTGCACGAGGCCCTCAAGTACTGGGATCGGGCCGAAGCACTGGCGGCCTACTTCGCTCCAAAAGCGGATGACACGGTGCGCAAGGGCCGTTAGTCAGGTTGACAGGCGAGCGCTGACACGGTGACTGATTCAACAAACGGCATGCCCGCAGGCATGCCGTTTGTTTTTTATACAGGGCGGTCGGTCGGATGCGACAGGATGTCCGATCGACCAGGTCGGTTGGCGTATTGCGTAACCCTCAAACCAAACCAGAGGAGGAGCCATGGCCGAGGTGATGCGCTATACGTCGCCGACGTCGCTGCTGTCGGAGCTGCAGCGGGAAGTGGACCGGCTGTTCGAGAACTTCTTCGGAAGCTGGCTGCGGCCTGAGGTCGAGTCGGCGGTCTGGACGCCCATGGTGGATCTGCTGGAGACGGACGACGCCTACATCATCTACATGGACCTGCCCGGCGTGAACCGGGACGAGGTTACGATCACCTTCGAGAATGGCACGTTGCAGGTGAGCGGCGAGCGGGTGCAGCTCGAGCACAAGGACGCGCAGTATCACCGGATGGAGCGGTGGCATGGCCGCTTCTTCCGGTCGTTCAACCTGGGCCAGAATGTGAATCCGGATAAGATCAAGGCCCACTTCGAGAACGGCGTCCTTGTGATCGAGGCGCCGAAGACGGAGGAGAGCAAGCCGGTGCGGATCAAGATCTCGTAAGCGGCCCGTAAGCCGCGGCACCGGCTTGCTCGGTGCCGCCTGTCGCAGAAGCTGAAGCCCCGCCGATGGCGTGCGGGGCTTTTGTGTTTTTCAGCGAAGCTGCTCGCCTTCCGGAGCCTTTGGTTCCCGGAGCTTGCGATGGCGGATGTCCACACCTTCAATCAGGAAAACCACGCTCTCGGCAATGTTTTTGGCATGGTCCGAGATGCGTTCCAGCGCTTTGCTCGCCGTAATCAGATGGGCCACCGCTTCGATATGCTTCGGATGCCGCCGACCGAAGCGCACCAGCTGCTCGAAGTTTTCCCGGTGAAGCCGATCGATCTGCAGGTCCTGCGCCAGCACCTGCCGGGCCAGCAGGCGATCCCGCTTCACAAAGGCCTCCTGCACCTGCCGGAGCATGGCCCGTGAAGCGTCGGCCATCTCTTCGATGCGTGTCTGCGCCAACGCCTCGGGCGCCTGCACCACGTAGGGCGTGTGCTTGGCCAGGTTCTTACAGTGGTCGCCGATACGTTCGAGGTCGGTGTTGACCTTGACCGCCGTGATGATCATGCGCAGTTCGGCCGCCACCGGGTGGTGCAGCGCCAGGATGCGTTCACATTGCCGGTCGATCTTCAGCTCGTAGGCATCTACTTCGTCATCCCGCGCCCGCACGCGCTCAGCCAGCTCCAGGTCGCGTCGGAGCAGCGCATCAATGGCATTGGCCATCTGTTCGTCGACCAGATCGGCCATCTCGAACAGCATGCGCTGCAGCACCAGCAGCTCGTCGTCGATATGTCGATGTACGGTCATCGTCCGTAACAGCTTAGCCAAACCGTCCAGTAATGTAATCCTCCGTACGTTTTTCGCGGGGGCGCGTGAAAAGTTCGTCGGTCCGGTTCATTTCGACCAGCTCGCCCATGTAGAAGAACGCCGTCGCGTCGCTGATGCGCGAGGCCTGATGCATGTTGTGCGTGACGATGACGATCGTGTAGGATTTTTTGAGTTCTAAGATCGTCTCCTCCAGCTTGGCCGTGGCGATCGGATCGAGCGCGCTGGCTGGTTCGTCCATCAGCAGCACTTCGGGCTCGACGGCCAGCGCCCGCGCAATGCAGAGGCGCTGCTGCTGCCCGCCGCTGAGTCCATAGGCGTTCTCGTGCAGCCGGTCTTTCACCTCGTCCCAGAGCGCAGCCAGCCGCAGGCAACGCTCGACAAGTTCGTCCATGTTGCCCCGGTAGCCGTTGATGCGCGCACCCCAGGCTACGTTCTGGTAGATCGACTTCGGGAATGGATTGGGTTTCTGGAAGACCATCCCCACACGCCGCCGCACCACCACAGGATCCATCTCCCGATAGATGTCGCGGTCATCCAGCAGCACCATTCCCTCCATGCGCGTGTTGGGGATCAGCTCGTTCATGCGGTTCAGGCAGCGCAGCAGCGTGCTCTTGCCACAGCCCGAAGGCCCGATGAAGGCGGTCACCTCGTTGGGCAGAATCTGCAGCGAGATGTCCTTCAGCGCCAGCTTGTCCCCGTACCAGAAGTACAGGTTACGCACCTCCATCTTGGGCCGTACCCGGGCGGCTTCGCTGTCGCGGCTCAACCCGAACGGCTCGGCGGTAGGCACTTTTTCGGCGGGCGAAACGTGATCGGCCATGGCTCAATGCGGACGATGGCGTTCGTAGTAGTTGCGCAGCAGGATGGCACTCAGGTTCATCAGAAACAGAAACATCATGAGCACGATGATGGCGGCCGCCGCCAGTCCGCGAAATGCTTCCTGCGGCCGGGCCGTCCAGTTGAAAATCTGAATGGGCAGAACGGTAAACGGGTCCAGCAGGCTCTCGGGCAGGAAGGCGATGAACGTGAGCGCCCCGATCATGACCAGCGGAGCCGTTTCGCCGACGGCCCGGCTCAACGCCAGGATGATGCCGGTCAGGATGCCCGGCGCCGCAATGGGCAGCAGATGATTGGAGACCACCTGCCAGCGCGTGGCGCCCAGCGCGTAGGCACTCTCCCGGATTCCCTGCGGCACGGCCCGAAGCGCCTCCTGCGTGCTGATCACGATGATCGGCAACACCAGCAAGCTCATCGTCAGCGCTCCGGCCAGCAGGCTCCGCCCCAACGCAAAAAACCGCACGAACAGCCCCAGCCCCAGAATGCCATAGATCACCGAAGGGATGCCGGCCAGGTTGGCGATGTTGAGCTGGATCAGCCGCAAAAACCAGCCGCGCGGCGCGTATTCCTCCAGATAGATGGCCGCCCCGACCCCGATCGGCACCGAAAACAGCGCCGTCAGCAGCATGAGCCAGAACGACCCCACGATGGCCGACTTGATGCCGGCCGCTTCAGGGTTGCGCGACGGATAGGAGGTGAGAAACTGCCAGTCCAGCCAGGGCACGCCTTTGCGCACGACGTCGACCATCAGCGAGGTCAGCACCAGCAATCCGAACAGCGTGGAAAAAAACAGCACCACGGCCAGGATCTGTCCCAGCCGTCGCCGTCGCTCCAGGCGCAGATCGAACCTTGCAGCTACCGCCTGCTGCACTTCGGTCATGCCGCTCAGTAGGTTTCTTTAAAGCGAAGGATGATCCGGTTGGCCAGCAGGTTCATGCCCAGCGTCAGCACGAACAGCACCAGTCCCACCGCAAACAGACTCTGGTAGACGACCGTTCCCTGCGGCGTGTCGCCCAGGCTGACCTGCACGATGTAGGCCGTCATCGTCTGGATCGACTCCAGCGGGTTGAGTGTCAGCTTGGGTGTAGCCCCGGCCGCCAGCGTCACGATCATCGTTTCACCGATGGCCCGGCTTAGCGCCAGAATGAAACTGGCCATGATGCCGCTCAGGGCCGCCGGTACCACCACACGGAGCACCACCTCGTACTTCGTAGCACCCAGCGCATAGGCGCCTTCGGCCAGCGAGCGTGGCACGGCCCGCAGTGCATCCTCACTCAGCGAAGCTACCATCGGGATGATCATGATGCCCACGACGATCCCGGCGCTGAGTGCGTTGTAGACCTGCATCTGCGGGAGCACGTGCTGCAACAGCGGCGTGACGAACGTCAGCGCAAAGTAGCCGTAAACGACCGTCGGCACGCCCGCCAGCAGTTCCAGCGACGGCTTCAGCCAGCGACGCACGCGATCGGGCGCGTATTGCGAGATGTAAATGGCGGCCGCCAGCCCGATCGGGATGGCCACCAGCGCCGCAATAACCGTGATCATCAGCGTGCCGGCCAGCAGCGGCCAGATGCCAAAATGCTGCTCGGCAAACTGCGGCGTCCACTTCGTGTCGCCGAAAAATTCGGCCAGCGACACCTGCCGGAAAAAGGCGACCGACTCGCCGATCAAAATCGCCGCAATGCCCAGCGTGGTGAATACCGTTACCAATGCACAGAGCCCAAGCAGCGCCTGAATCAAGCGCTCCCTGGGCCCACGCGACAGATTGGCATCCGGCGCCAGGTCCGGAAAGCCCTGGCGCCGGATCCATCCATCTACAGAAGAAGCCATGTCTTTATTCTTCGGTCCCTTCCGTACTCTGCCGTTCAAGCCGCAGCAGGTCTACAACGCGCACGCCTACCTGCGACCCTTCGCCTCCAAAGATACTACCGGTCACCCGGTTCCGGAAACGCTCCAGCGCCAGCTCATACGCCTCGGCCGTCAGCGGCACGTAGCCTACCTCGGGCGCCAGCTCGGCCGCATGCTGCAGGTAAAATTCGACAAATGCCTCCACGGCCGGATCGTTGGCCCGCTCGACGCTCACATAGATGAAGATCGGGCGCGAAAGCGGCTGGTACGTGCCGTTGTTGACGGTCTCCGGGCTGGGCTGAATGCACCCTTCGCCGTTTTCCGGGTTGCCGTCGTCGATGGCCACCGCCCTCAACTTGTCCTTGTTCTCCTCATAGTAGGCCAGCGGAATGAAGCCCAGCGCGTTGGGATCGCCGCTGACGCCCTGCACGAGCACGTTGTCGTCCTCGCTGGCCGTAAAATCCGAACGGCTGGCGTGCTCTTCGCCCACAATGGCGGCCGTGAAGTAATCGTAGGTGCCGCTGTCGGTCCCGGCGCCGTACAGGTTCAGCGGCCGATCCGGGAACGACGGTCGCACCTGATTCCAGCGCATGATCGTGCTGTTGGGCTCCCAGATGCGTCGCAGCTCTTCGACGGTCAGGCACTCAACCCAGTCGTTCCGGGGGTTCACCACAACGGCAATGCCGTCATAGGCCACCGGCAGCTCGATGTATTCGACACCGTTCTGCCGGGCCAGCGAATCTTCAATGGGACGAATCGGACGCGAGGCGTCGTTGATGTCCGTCTCCTTGCGCACAAACTTGGAAAAGCCACCGCCGGTCCCGCTGATACCCACGGTCACGCGCACGCCCGGATACTGCTTCATGAACTCCTCGGCCACCGCCTCGGTCAGTGGATAGACCGTACTCGAGCCATCGATATGCACCGAACCGGTGAACCGGCCTTCCTGCTGCTGCCCGCGGCCACATCCAGCCAGCAACAGCACGAGCAACCCACCGAGCATCGGGAAAATTCGCTTGTCCATGAGCCTCTGCGTTTTGTTAATCGTCGGCCGTAATCTACGGCTTCTTCTGTCAACATACGGTAAATCGTGCAGGTATTCAGGTTATCAAATTGTTAACCGCAGCGCACGTCCCGGTGGCAATAAAACAGCAGGACGCCTATATTTTCAGCAATACGACTGTTGAACCAGACCGATCATGCCCATGTCCCTGCGTCGTCTGTTGCCAGTGCTGGCGATCCTGCTGGCCGGTTGCTCCACGTCCCGCCCCGTCGAGCAGACACCCGCGGCCCGCACGCCTGTATTCGTGCGTCCGGAACGTCCCCTGCCTGCACCGATCACGCTGCCCACTTCCTTTGCAATGGCCGTCGAGCGGGGCACGCGGACCATCGACGGGCGACCCGGTCCGAACTACTGGCAGCAGTATGCCCGCTACGACCTGACCGCCCGCATCGATACGGCCACAAGGCGGCTGGACGGCGAGGGACGCATCGTGTACCTGAACCGCTCGCCCGATACGCTCCGCCAGCTCTTTCTGGAGCTTCCGCTGAACGTCCACGCCGAAGGTGTCGTGCGCAACGAGCCGGCCGAAGTAACCGGCGGCGTCTCGCTCCACTACGTGGCCGTCGATGGACAGGAAGCCTTTCAGCCGGCCGATGCGCCCGCCGGCACACCGCGCTACGCGGTCAACGGCACGCGGCTGATCATCTTTCTGCAGCGCGATCTGGCGCCCGGCGACTCCGTCCAGCTCGACTTTCGCTGGTCCTTTACGATTCCCAAACGCGGCGCCGGGGGCCGCATGGGCTACGACAAGAACCTGTTCTTCCTGGCCTACTGGTATCCCCACATGGCCGTCTATGACGACGTGACCGGCTGGTTCACCGATTCGTTCCTGAGCCGCGCCGAGTTCTACTTCGGCTACGGCGACTATCGGATCACGATCGACGCACCGGCCGGCTGGCTCGTGATGGCCACCGGCGCGCTCGAAAATCCCGAAGAAGTGCTGGCCCCCGAAGTGCTGGCCCGCATGCGCCGGGCCTACGCCAGCGACACGCCAATCCGCATCGCCGAGCCCGACACGGACCCGGTCACGCAGCCGGGCACCGACGGCCGCCTGCAGTGGCGCTTCCGGGCCACGAACGTGCGCGACGTGGCTTTCAGCCTGGTACATCGCGGCTTCTGGGAGGGCGCCCGCACGCCCGTGGGCGACCGTGACGGCGACGGCCAAACCGATTACGCCCAGATCAACACGTTCTGGCGCCCGACCGCCCCGCGCTGGGCCAACGTCACGCGCTACCAGCAGCACGCCATCAACTACCTGTCGCGCCTGACGGGCTTGCCCTATCCCTGGCCGCACATGACGGCCGTCGAAGGCGGTGGCATCATCGGCGGCGGCATGGAATTCCCCATGATGACGCTCATCGGCGACTACAACGCCGCCGGCGACAGCGCCCTCTACTACGTGACGGCGCACGAACTGGCCCACATGTGGATTCCCATGATCGTCGGCCCCAACGAGCGCCGCTATAGCTGGATGGACGAAGGCAGCACCACGTTTGCCGAAAACCACGCGCGCACCGACTTCTTCCCCGGAACACAGCCACGCCTGGGCGAGCAGGAAAGCTATCTGATGCTGGCCCGCATGGGTGCCGAAGGCGAAATCATGCGCTGGTCCGACTACCACTACTCCAGTTTTGCCTTCGGCATCGCCTCCTACAGCAAGCCGGCCACGCTGCTGGAAGCACTCCGCGGACTGCTGGGCGAAGACGTGTTCTGGCGCGCCTACCGCACGTTCATCCGCGAGTGGGCCTTCAAGCACCCCTACCCCTACGACCTGTTCAACACGTTCGAGCGCGTGAGCGGGCGCGATCTCGACTGGTTCTGGCGTGCCTGGTATTTCGAAACGTGGACGCTCGACCAGGCCGTGGCCTCTGTCGAACCCGTTGAAGGCGGCGTACGCATCACCGTGAAAGACCACGGGCTGGCGCCCATGCCGGTCTATCTGACGCTCACGCTGGCAGACGGCTCGCAGGTGCGGGATACCATCGACGTGGACGTGTGGCTGGAAGGGCGGCGTCGCGTGACCGTCACGGTGCCGACCGACGCGGCCGTCACGCAGGTAGAAATCGATCCCGACCGCTGGTTTCCCGACATTGACCGTACGAACAACATCTGGCGCGCGCCGGCCGGCACCGGACAGCAGTAAAAGGCTATTCGGCCGGTGTGGCAGCTTCGCGCACCGGCACACGCACGCGGAGCCGTCCCTGACGGGCCATACTCAGATCGAGGAGCACCACCTGGCCCGGCTCAAGTGCCTGCTGCAGATCGCGCAGCACCAGTTGTACAGCCACCCGCGAACGTGCCGGAATCACGATCGACGTGGCCGGACGGGTGGTCTGCACCGTGTCGCCTACCACCTCACGCAACGCCACGTTACGGGTGACGGCCGGTGCCTCGGCCCCGACCAGCGTATCGGCCTCGGCCGTGCCGTTGGCGATCCGCAGCGATACGATTGCGCTATCACCCGCAGTCGCCGCATAGACAACCGGCTCCTCCACGGCCAGCCGCCCTTCCGGAAGCGGTGGCTCGGCCGGAGCCGCCGACTGCTCGCGCTGTTGCTGTCCACAACCGATCAGCAGAAGCAGGCCCAGCAAAACCATTGCCAGATACCGCATGACGTCTCCGGGGTTTGGTGAAGGAGGATTTTTTTCTCCGCAAAAATCTGCATCAAAAAAGAAAAGTCAAACGTAGCGTTTCACGCAACAGGGCGACGGTTACGCGGATGCCACATTTCCCAGAGCATCCGCCCAATCATTGCGTACAGACAGACGAACGTCGAAGCTCCCGCCACCAGCATCACCCAGGCCGCCGGTAGCCCCCAGCTTTCCGGTAGAAAGCGCACGGCCGCCATGCCACCGAACAGCAACAGCGTGGCTGCAAAAGGCTCCAGCGCCAGGATCGCCTTCCACCGCTCCGACACCGACGTGCCCAGAAACAGCCCTCCGACGGCCAGAAAGATCAGCGCAAACGAGGTGACGTGCGCATGGATGATGTTGAGCATTTCGTAGGGGCTCTTCGGGTACTTGATCTCCTGTACCTGCTCCAGCGGCACGTCCTCGTTGCCCCGGAACTGATGCACGACGCCTGTGGGCGTGTTGTGCGTGGTGTGCCGGACGAACACGATCCCGGTCAGGTATCCTACGCCCACCACAATCAGAAACCAGGTCACCAGCCAGCGAGGCGTTCCCTGAAGCGCACGCAACGAAAACGACATCGTTCAGTTCGGGCGGTAGGTCAACGTCGGTGGGTGCTTCCGGTAGTACGTGGTCACAAAATACAACACCTTTCTGACTCCCCGGTTGAGCGAGTTGACCGAAATGGTGGCGCCGCTGATGTTGACGATGTCACGGTGCGTCTGGATGGGGTCTTGAAGCGTTTTGCCCCGATACTGATAGAGAAAGCGTGGGAGCCGTATCTGTCCGCCGTGCGACTCCCGATAGACCATGACGGCCACTTTTTCCACCGAAAAATCAGGCCGCACACCCACGATGAACGTGATGGGTCGGTACTTGCCCAGCTCCTCCGTGATCACAGCATAGCCCAGAAATCGGCCTTCGGCATTATAGACGCGCCTCACGACCAGCATGGAATCAAGCGGCTCGGTGCGGCGCAGTGCTCTCCGTGCTTCCTCCAGTTCTTCCGAAGTAAAGCGCAACGTGTCGTACTGCACATAGCGTCCTTTCGGAAACACCTCGGCCAGCGCCTCTTCGGGCGTCAGGAAGACCTGCTCCTGCGCGTGCCCGGCCGGCACCAGCACCCAGCTCCATACCAGCAGCAGAAGTCCTGCGTAACGCATCCGTAAACCCGGTTGGAAAAATGACCGGGCCGGCGCCACTTGGCGCCGGCCCGACTGCTCCATCATTCGTTCAGAAGCCGAACACCATGCCAAAGATAAACGCCCGGGCAAAGTCTTCGTCGCCCTCGGCGATCAGGTAGTTCGTTACATCCCCTAAGCTCTGACCTTTGTTCGTCCAGGTCAACTCGTAGGTCAACTGGAAGCCCACCAGCGGCGTGGGTCGATAAATCAGCCCGAACGCCAACCGGTTCACCCAGCGGTTGGCGGTTTCGAATTCCTCCAGCACGCCAGCCGCAAACTCGGCCTCCTCCAGCAGGCCGTCGTACCAGACCTGCTCCCAGCGCACACCGGCGTACCAGAGCGGCTGGGTGCCCCGCCCGAAGAACGTGTTCCGCAGAAATTCGGGGAAGAACGCATAGCGGGCTTCCACCCAGTAGCCCTGACGCGCCCGGCTCAGGCCGTCCAGCTCGACCTCCACCTCGCTTTCGAGCGGCACCTCGGCTTCGGCCGAACCGAACGCCACGCCGGCCTGGTTGTAGACGCGCCGTGCAAAACCCCGCGCCACGGCTTCCACGTCGCCCATCGACGTGTAGACGTACTCGCCTTCGAGCGCCAGTGCCCCCCGGGTCAGCAGAAAGTCCAGGCCCACACTGCTCACGTACTCGGCCGGCAGATACTGGGGCGTGTAACGGCCGTAGTAGCCCGAAAGCCCCAGCTCCACGCCCAGCGACGGACTCAGCGCCACGCGGCCCATCACCGTCTTAGCCTGCTTCGTGTCGTTGCCGAACGTGCCCGTAAAAGGACTAAACTTCAGCTCAATGTAATTGTCTACAGGGTTACCAGAACCATTCTCTGCCTCGGAGCGGGTGACGTACTTGTTTTCGACCTCCACGTCGAGCTGCATGCCGTTCACCACATAGAGCCGGTAGGTGAGCAGTCCACGTGGACCGATCGGTATCTCCCCCGTAAATCCCACCCCCAACTCGTTCCAGGCCGACTTAGCGGGCAGTACGGGCGCCCCGCGATCGACCAGCGAACGGCGCGGAAACATCCACTGGTTGTCGTCATGGTTGATGTTGAAACGCCCCAGCGGTACCAGCACCCCCCCGGCTTGCAGCCGAAAAGCGGGATCAATGAACCATTCCAGCCAGGCCTGTTCAATGGCGATCTCGGACTGATCCGTGCCCTCAACGGTCTGCTCGACCGTTACCCCATCCTCAGGTTCCACGACCTTTTCCAATTCCAGCTGCCGAAATCGCTCCAACTCCAGTTCCGACATAAAGCGCAGGTTCGGCGTGATCGCCACGTCGGTGGTCAGTACGAAGCGACGAAACGTGAACGTGTTGTACTGCTTCTCCAGGCTGGTGCTCTCAAAGCGAATGGCGCCGTAGCCGCCCAAGCGTGCCCGCTCGCCTTCGTGCTGGGCCCGCACCGGCCCGGCCAGCAGCAGCGCCAGCAACAGCCATCCCGTGTATCGACGCATCATGGAAGTCTCCCGATTTGGTTGGATGAAACAGCAGCAAACGACCAGCGACAGGTCTGCATGCGCAGCCCTTCGGCATCTCGACGTGCCACCAGCGCCCTGACCGAAGCCGGCAGCCAGGACGGATCGGGGTCGACTGCCAGCGCCGTAGCCAGGGCATCGGCCGTCCCACAGGTGGGTGCCCACACCGTGACGCTCCCGCCGAGCCGGACGCGCGCCAGATCGCGGGGATCGACCAGCATCGAGCCGTCTGGCTCGTAGTCGCCGCTGGTGGCCAGCGCACCCTCAGTCAGCGCCACGGTGGTCAGCACCTCGTCGGGCCGCAGCGGATGGCGGATGCCGATCATCCAGGCCGACCGTCCGGGCGGGGCGCCGAACACGCGCAGATCGCCCCCGGCGTTGACCAGCGCGGCCGTGCAGCCAGCCTGCCGGAGCACCGCCACCGCCTGGTCCACGGCCCATCCCTTGGCGCTGCCGCCCAGGTCCAGCGCTACCGACCCCCACTTACGCAATCGTCCGTCGCCGTCCAGCTCCACCTGCCGTTCCGGCTGTGGAAGCGGCGTCCGTCCATGCTGCCAGGCGACTACGGCAGCCCCCACCGTCGGGTCGAAACGTCCGCCGGTCACCGCCCGCCAGCGCAACGCCTCGGCCACGGCCTGGCGCGTTAACTCCGGCAACACCCGCTCAGCGCCCGAAGGACTCGCATTCCACCGGCTCAGGATCGACGCAGGCTCCTGCACGCTCATCTGCCGGTGCACCTCGAAGAGCAGCGCGCTCGCACGCCGGACGGCGTCCCGGGCCGCCGTCCGATCCGGGTGATAGACCTCGAAGCGCACGATCGTCCCCATCACGTAGTACAGGCGCACCAGCGGCGTCGCCTCCGCTGCACGGGCCAGCAGCCGGAACGGCGACCCGGCCAGCCAGCCCCCGGCCAGCAATCCGCCCATCCGATGCAGAAACGTCCGTCGATCCATGAGTCCCGCGTTCAATTTACGGACGCCAAACTTAGATTATGTCTAAATTAGAAGCAAGGGCCGACAGGTGGACGGACGCGAATTTGACGACAACTCCACAGAAAAGCCGGGCCGAGCCGTGCCGTCGCATTCCGGCTTTCCCGATCAAAAGCCAAGTTTTTAACGTCGGCTACCCACGACCAAAGCCGGGGCTTCTGGTGATAACGCCGGCAAAATCACAGGCCCTGCCGGCAACAGGCAGCCCCTGTTTGCAGTCCACCACAAGGCGGAAGCCGAAGTGGCGTTTCATCCGGACGGCATGCTGCCGGGGCTTCATACCGGACTACGAGCGTACCGGCAACTTCCGGGCTGCTGAAGATCGCACCCTACGCTGCAGGCATCCCACCTCTGTTTCCCAAAACAATCGGACCGGCACAATGGCCGGCCCCTACCGCTGCAGGTAATAACCTGAGGCTTTATCCAACCGGCCCTGCTACCTTCAAGGTCAGATCAGGACTTCGCCGGTCATCTCGGACGGAATCTCTTCGCCCAGGATGCGCAGGATCGTCGGCGCCACGTCGCCCAGCTTGCCGTCTTTGATCGGGCCCTTGAAACCCGGCTTGATAATCAGATGCGGCACAAGCGCCGTCGTGTGGGCCGTATGCGGCGAACCGTCGGGATTTTTCATCCGGTCCGCGTTGCCATGGTCGGCCAGCACCGTCACCGTATAGCCATGCTTCAGCGCGGCCTCGACCACCACTTTCGTAGCAGCATCGACCGCTTCGATTGCTTTGACGGCCGCCTCGAAAACCCCCGTGTGCCCTACCATGTCGGGGTTGGCGAAGTTCAGCACGATCAGGTTGTAGATTTCCTTTTCGATGGCTTCGGCGCAGCGCCGGGCCACCTCGGGCGCGCTCATTTCGGGTTTCAGGTCGTAGGTGGGCACCTTCGGCGACGGCACCAGAATCCGATCTTCCCCTTCAAAAGGTTCCTCGCGCCCGCCGCTGAAAAAGTAGGTCACGTGCGCGTACTTTTCGGTTTCGGCGATCCGGAGCTGGCGTCCGCCCAGCTTCGAGGTCACCTCGCCGAGCGTCATGCGCAGATTGACCTTTTCGAAGGCGACCGGCAGGTCGAAGGTTTCGTCGTAGGGCGTGAAAGTCACAAACAGCAGGTCCAGCTTCTTGCCCCGATCGAAGGCGTCGAAATCGGGATCTGTGAAGGCACGGGTGAGCTGGCGGGCACGATCGGCGCGGAAGTTGTAAAAGATCACCGCATCGCCGTCGGCCACCCGCGTCGGATAGCCGTCGCCGTAGTCGATCAAGCGCGGCTTGACGAACTCGTCGGTCACGCCTTCGGCATAGCTGGCCTCCAGCGCCTTGACGGGATCGTCGAACACCTCGCCCTCGCCGTAGACCAGCAGCCGGTAGGCTTTTTCGGTACGGTCCCAGCGTTTGTCGCGGTCCATCGCATAGTAGCGGCCCACGATCGAGACGATGCGCCCGACGCCGACCTCCCGGGCCTTTTCCTGAAACTGGCGCACGTAGGTCACGCCCGATTTCGGATCCGTGTCACGGCCGTCGGTAAACGCATGCACGCACACCTGCTCGGGCCGCAGCCCCTCGCGCCGGGCCAGCTCCAGCAGCGCGAACAGGTGGTTCAGGCTGGCATGGACGCCGCCGTCCGAGAAGCAGCCCATCAGGTGCAGCCGAGTGTTATGCTCCTGCGCGTGGCGGGCCGCCCGTACCAGTACCTCGTTCGTGAAGAACGTGCCCTCTTCGATCTCTTTGTCGATGCGCGTGATTTCCTGGTAGACCACACGTCCAGCCCCCAGGTTAAGGTGCCCCACCTCGGAGTTGCCCATCTGTCCTTCAGGCAACCCCACGGCCAGCCCGGAAGCCTTCAGCGTGGCATGCGGATAGGTGGCAAACAGGTAATCCAGAAACGGCTTACGGGCATGATCGATGGCGCTGACCGACGGGTCCTCGGCGATGCCGTACCCGTCGAGAATGACCAGCAGATGACGTTTTTTCGGGTCCATGGTGTCTGAACGGTTGGATGGTACAGCCCTGTCTGATGGCCGGATTTAGCGCACGCGATAGTCGGGGATGCGTTTCGTGGAACGACCGGTTTTTGCATCAAATACATGCATCGAACCGCAGGCAGGGCAGCTCAACTGCTCCAGCCCGTAGCGGTCGGTTCGATGCACGGGTACGTCGAAGTAGCGCCGACATCGTTTGCAGAAGTAGCGTCCCTGACGCGGATCCAGCCCTTCCAGCGGCGCAGGCAACCGTTGAAGCCGCCGGTAATAGTCGCACAGGTCGGTGAGCACGCAGCGCGTGCAGTGTGGCCGGCGGGCCGTGCAGGTGTAGCGTCCGTGCAGAATCAGCAGGTGGTGTGCCTCGCCCCAGTCGCGTGCCGGAAGCTGGCGCTTGAGCCGACGTTCGACCTCAAGAGGGGTGCGCGCCCGCCGCACCAGCCCGATCCGATGCGCCACGCGGTAGACGTGCGTATCGACGGGCAATGCGGCTACACCGAAGGCGACCGAGGCCACCACGCGGGCCGTTTTGGGTCCGACGCCCGGGAGCGACTCGAGCGCTTCGAGCGAAGTGGGAATCTCGCCGCCGAACACATCGCGGATGCGTCGGGCTGCCGCGACCAGATGCCGTGCCTTGCTGTTCGGATACGAAACGGACCGAATGTAGGGCAGTACGTCCTCCGGCTCGGCGGCCGCCAGTGCTTCGACGGTCGGAAAAGCGGCAAATAGCGCCGGCGTCACCTGGTTGACCCGCACGTCGGTGCACTGGGCCGAAAGCATCACGGCCACCAATAACTGGTAGGGATTCTCGTAATGCAGCTCGGTCTGCGGCCGTGCGATCACCTGGCGCAACCGCGCCAGCACCTGCCGGGCCCGGGAGGTACGTGCCACCTGCCGTCTTTCCGGTTCTGTTAAAAACCGCGTCCAAGATAGCACGACAGCCATCAAGTTCCTTTGAAAAAAAGCGCTTTGTACGCAAGAACTCCCCGGCATCCGGTGTCGTTTGAGCCGCCGTGTGCGACCACCCGACTCGGCCTTATGCGCGGGAACCTGTTGCTTCTGCTGCTGATGCTGACGGCCGCTCCGGCGGCTACGCGTCCGCTGCCCCTTTCCGACAGCGCCCGCGTGGCGCTTGTCACGATCCTGCCCGGTCGTGCGCTCTATGCGGCCTTCGGACACAGCGCCCTTCGCGTGCACGATCCCGTGCAGGGTATCGACTGGCTCTTCAACTACGGCACCTTCGACTTCAGCGACCCCTGGTTCGTCCCGCGGTTTGTCTACGGCCAGCTCGACTATTTCCTGTCGGTAAGCGATTATGTCCGTTCCGTTCAGTTCTATCGCGAAGTGGAAGGCCGCCCGATCGTCGAGCAGTGGCTGAACCTGACCCCGGCGCAGCGCGACACGCTCGTGGCCTTTCTGATGTGGAACGCCCGCCCGGAAAACCGCACCTACCGCTACGATTTTCTCTTCGACAACTGTTCGACGCGCATTCGAGACGTGCTCGAGCGCACGCTGGGCGACGCGCTTCGCTTCACGCACCGAGTGCCGGAGACGACGTTTCGGCGCCTGCTCGATCCGTACGTGGCCGACCGCCCCCTGCTCCAGCTCGGTTTTTATCTGGCGCTCGGCCAGCGTGTCGATCGACCGCCCACGGCGCGCGAGGTGATGTTTCTGCCCCTGGAACTGAAAGCGGCGTTCGATCAGGCCCGGGTACGCCGCGACACCGCCTGGCTGCCGCTTGTGGCCCGCACCGACACCGTATTCTGGCCTGCCGGACACCGGCCGCTGCCCGAACCGGCCTGGCCGTGGCCGACCGTGCTGGGCTGGCTGCTCTTTGCCATCGGGACCGGCATGACGCTCATCGCCTGGCGCCGCGGTCGACCAACCCCCACGCGGCTGGACGCCCTGCTGTTCGGTCTCGTCGGGCTGGTAGGCCTGCTGTTGCTGCTGCTCTGGGTGGCCACACTGCACACGGTGATGGCCTGGAACTGGAACCTGCTCTGGGCCTGGCCGCCGCATCTGGTGGTGGCCTTTCGCATCTGGCGACGCCGCCCACCCGCTGGCTGGGAACGCACCTATCTACTTGCGACAGGCCTACTCACGCTCCTGCTGGCGCTGGGCTGGTTCTTCTGGCCACAGGAGTTGCACCCGGCCCTGCAGCCGATCGCCCTGCTGCTGGTAGTGCGCACGGCCGCACGCATCGCCCGGTGACGCGAAGTGCTGTCGAGCGCTACCGGCGCCCGTGAAGCCTATTCAAGACACAGGTACCCTCTCGAAGAGCGCCACCACGACCGAGGCCTTCGCGGCGCACTACCAACGGTTCATGCTCGTAGTAATACGATTTCTGAGAAATCATAGTGCATGTGAGAAAGCCCGGGCGCACCGCAACGTGCTTCCAGCCCAAGCCCAGAATGAGCGACGCTCGGAACCATCAGAGCTACCCTCCCCCTGGCCCCTCCCTGGCAGGGAGAGGGAAGCACCCGAGAGAAAGCCCCGGGGCGGAAACATGCGGAATCGCCTGCCTCCACAGCCAAC
>WFPM01000142.1 GCA_015487635.1 Rhodothermus sp. | reverse complement strand
TACCTCTCTTGCGCCAGGCCGGCCACGACGTCACCTCGATCATTCAGGAAATACCGGGCGCTACCGATCCGAAGTGCCGGCGCGAGCGTCACGAGAAAAGCGCATCGTGCTGACGTTTGACCGAGACTATGGTGCGCTGGCTACCGCATGCGCAGCTTGGTACCTTCGGGCCTCGTTCTTTTCCGCTTCAATCCGCAAACGCCTGAAGAGCCGGCCCGGTGGCTCCTTCGGGTGTGCTCCAACAGCCGGGCCTCTTTTTAGAAGGAAAGTTTACCGTGATCGAACGCGAACGCGTGCGTCAGCGTCCCCTGTAGTAGCTACTGGGCCGCGCTTCTACCCTTCTTCTCCCCAGAGCGTCAGCACCAGGCGGCGAGGGCCGCCGTGGTTGCGGTGCTCGCACAGGTAGATGCCCTGCCAGGTGCCCAGCGCCAGCCGTCCGTCGCGCACCGGCAGCAGCAGACTGCTTCCCAGCAGCGATGCCTTGATGTGCGCGGGCATGTCGTCGGGACCTTCCAGCGTGTGCGCAAAATAGGGTGCGCCGTCGGGCACCGCCCGGCTGAAGTAGCGCTCGAAGTCGGCACGCACCTCCGGACTGGCGTTCTCGTTGAGCGTCAGACTGGCCGACGTGTGCTGGATGAACACGTGCAGCAATCCGACCCGTACCGAGCGCAACTCCGGAAGCTGCGCCAGCACCTCGTCGGTGATCAGATGAAAGCCGCGTGGGCGTGGCCGCAGGGTGATCGTGCGCTGCACCCACATGATCACGACAGGTTAGTTGCTTCCTGCATCACGGCCAGTAAGCCTTCCGGTGTGGGCGTCTGGGCCACGGCCACGACTGTCCAGCCTTCCTGCTGCAAGGCTGCGGCCGTCGTGGGTCCAATGGCGGCCACACGCACCCGCTCCCGGGCGATCGGAAGCCGGCGGACTGCCTCTAGGCCGGACGGACTGAAAAATACGACCCAGTCGGGCGCTTCGGCGGGCAGCTCCGGCACCGATGGTCGGGTATCGTAAACGATCAGCTCGGCCAGCGGCACACCTGCCTGACGCAACAGGGTCGGCAGTTCGTCGCGCCGACGCGCCCCGCACAGGAACAGCAACGGGCGGTCCGGGCGGCGCGCCTGCAGGATCAACCGGGCCAGCTCACGCCCGGAGCCGGTTGCTTCGCCCCGGGGTTGCAGCCCCAGTTTCTGCGCGGCGGCAGCCGTACGCGGTCCCACCACGTACACGGGCCGCCGGTGCCAGGCCTCCGGGAGTGGCCCCAGTCGCCGGACGGCCCCCACGGCGCGCGGACTGGTGAAAATCAACCCGCCGTACGCTTCCGGCCGGGCCAGCACCGCCCGGAGTTGCTCGGTGTTGCACCAGACCACCGACAGCACCGGCAGCACGAACGGCCGATAGCCCGCCGCCCGCAGCGCTTCGGCAAAGGAGTCCGACTCGGTCGTTTCCACCCGGAGCAGATAGACCACCTCGCCCGCCATGGTCTTCAGGGATGTTGCCCCCGTATTTCTTCCAGAATCGCGCGGGCGCCCTGTTTCATGAGCTTTTCGGCCAGTGCTTCCCCGACCGCTTCAGGTTCTTCCATGGCGCCGCGTTGCACGCCTTCCACCAGCCTGCGGCCGTCGAGCGAGACCACGCGCCCGCGCAGAACCAGCGTGCCATCGGCTTCCACCGTGGCCAGTGCGGCTACAGGCACCTGACAACCACCCTGCAATGCCTGCAGGAACGCGCGTTCGGCCCGTACGGCCGCGGCGGTGGGTGCGTGATGCAACGCCTGCAGCAATGCGCGTACGCGCCGGTTGGCCTCGGCGCAGACCACCCCGAGCGCGCCCTGGCCTACCGCCGGCAGCAGGATCTCCGGGGCGATGCGCTGGCGGATGCGGTCCTGTAACCCCAGGCGCTGCAATCCGGCCTCGGCCAGAATCAGCCCGTGCCACCCTTCGGCTTCCAGCTTGCGCAGGCGCGTATCGACGTTGCCCCGAACGGGCACCACCTGCAGGTCCGCCCGCCAGGCCCTGAGCTGTGCCTGGCGCCGCAGCGACGAAGTAGCCACCACAGCCCCCGTCGGCAGATCCTCGAGGCGTCCCGCAAAGTCCGGATGTGCCACGAAGACATCCCAGGGCGAAGCCCGCTCCAGCACGGCCGCCACCACCAGCCCTTCGGGCATCTCGGTGGGCAGATCCTTCAGGGAATGGACGGCCAGGTCGATGCGCCCTTCCAGCAGGGCCAGGTCCAGTTCTTTCGTGAACAGTCCTTTGGCGCCGATCTTCGCCAGCGGCACATCCTGAATATGGTCGCCCGTGGTGCGAATGATTTCCACCTGCACCGAAACGCCACGGGCTTCCAGAAAGGATCGGATCAGCGCGGCCTGCCGCAGCGCCAGCGCACTCCCCCGCGTCCCGAGAATCAGCGTCGGTTCAGGCATGGTCCGCAGCGGAACGTTCCGAACGCACGGCCTGCCGCTCGACGAACGGGCAGGGTCCCTGCGCGCGGGCGCGCTCCAGCAGCACCGACGGCTCGGGCAAACGAACTGCCTGCGCCTCCTCACAGCTCGGACGGCTGAAGAGCTGTGCCAGCAGTTGGATGCCCCGTACGAAGTCGATGCTGTCCGGATCGATACTTTTGAGGCGTACGATGGGAATGGCCAACAGCTTCTGCATGATGGAACGCGTCAGCCGGTCCAGCTCTTCCCGATCGATCTCCGAAAAGCGCCGGTGGTGGCGTTCGATCTCCTGGCGTCGGATGGTTTCGAACGTGTCGCGAATGGCCTGAATGACCGGCTGCAGCGCCTGCTGGTGGAAGTACCAGGTGACAAACTCGTGCAGCAGCTCGTCGCAGATCTGCCGGGCCTGCCGGGCGGCCCTGCGGCGCCGGGCTTCCACGGCGGCCTGGCGCGCCTTGATGGCGTCCAGATCCAGCACCCGGTAGCCGGGCAACCGGTCGATGGCCGGATCGATGTTGCGGGGCACGGAAAGGTCGATGAGCAGCAGCGCATGCTCCCGGCAGCGCGGTGGCACCATGTCGGCCGTCAGGACCGGCTCCGATGCGCCGGTCGCCACAATTGCCAGGTCGCACTGCGTCAGTGCTTCGGCCCGCCGTTCCCAGGAGAGAATCTGCTCGCCGGGCTGCGCCAGCGCTTCGATGCGCTGTCGGGTGCGGTTGGTCAGCATCAGCACGGAAGGCGCCAGCGCACGGAGCGCCTCCAGCGTCAGCCGGGCCATCTCGCCGGCACCCATCACCAGCACACGCACTCCTTCCAGGTCCGGCCGGCCCCGCCGGGCAAAGTAACGCCGGGCAGCCTGCACGGCCACGCCCGCCACCGACGTGGTCCCGTGATGCAGGCTCGTCTCGGCAGCTACCCGCTTGGCAGCCCGGAAGGCGCTGTGCAATAGCCGGTGCATGACGGTGCCTACGCTGCCCGCCTCGACCGCCAGCCGGTAATCCTCTTTGATCTGCGAGAAGATCTGCGCATCGCCCAGCACCTGCGAGCGCAACCCGCAGGTTACCTCCAGCACATGACGCAGGGCCGCCTCGTCCTGAAAATGGAAGCTCTCGGCCTCCGGCCAGGAACGTCCGGCATGCCGGCTGAGCAGGGTTCGCACCGCGGCCACGTCTTCGTCAGTGCCGTAGAGATAGGCCTCCGTTCGGTTACAGGTCGAAACCAGCAGCAGCTCGCCTGCGCGCGTTTCCCGCCAGGCGGCATACAGCCTGCGCTTGGCTTCCCGATCCAGCGCAAACGCTTCGCGCACTCCTACCGAGGCCGTCTCGTGGTTCAGACCCAGCGCGTGGAACCCCTGCATGTTGCCCGGCGCCAATTTCTCCTTTTCGAGTCCTGAATTTACGGACAAAGCCCGTCGGAGTTCGTGAATCCCTGTAAAAGGTTGCATCCTGGCAAGACCGGCAAGCTCCGGGCCACCCCTTTTTTCTCGGCCTCGCGTTATCTTTTGCAGGACCAAAGGTTGCAAAAAGCACCGGATCCATGCCGCAAACACCCCATACGAAACGACTGGCGCGCCTGCAGCAACTCCTGCAGGAAGCCGACATAGACGCCGTAGCGCTGAACGCCAGTCCCACGTTGACCTACCTGACGGGTCTCGAAGTGCACCTGTCGGAGCGACCAGTGGTTGGTTTCTTCCCCGCTTCGGGCAAACCGGCCCTTGTACTTCCCGAACTGGAGACCGGCAAACTGGAGTCGCTTCCGGTGGCGCTTGAAGCCTTTCCCTACGGCGAAAACCCGGACGCCTGGCACGAGGCGTTCGGGCAGGCGCTGCGCTTCTGTGGCCTTACGCGGGCGCGGCTCGGCGTCGAACCGCAGTGGTTCCGGTTTCTGGAGCTTGGTCTGTTGGAAAAAGCCGCACCGGAGGTACGCGTCACCTCGGCCGAACCGTTGATCATGCGTCTGCGCAGCCAGAAAGACGAGGCCGAAGTGTCCGCCACGCGCCGGGCGCTGGAGGTAGCCTGGCGCGCGCTCGAAGCGACGTTGCCGGTGATCCGTCCGGGCGTCACCGAACGGGAAGTAGCCGCCGAACTGACGCTGCAGTTGTTGCGGGCCGGTAGCGATCCGGCGCTTCCTTTTTCGCCCATCGTGGCTTTCGGACGGGAAAGCGCCAACCCGCACGCCGTGCCCGGCGACCGGCCGCTGACGCCGCCCACGCTCGTGTTGATTGACTGGGGCGCGCGCGTCGAGGGCTACTGCGCCGACCTGACGCGCATGTTCGCCTTTGGGCCGCTCGACGACGAGCTGGACTGCATCGTCCGGATCGTGCTGGAAGCCAACGAAGCCGCACGGGCCCGCGTCGCGCCGGGCGTGCCGGCCGGCGAGGTGGACCGCGCCGCCCGCCAGGTGATCGAACAGGCAGGCTACGGGCCGTATTTCATCCACCGCACCGGACACGGGCTGGGGCTGGAGATCCACGAGCCCCCCTACATCCGTGGCGACAACACCGAACCACTGGCGCCGGGCATGCTCTTTACCATCGAGCCCGGTATCTACCTGACGGGGCGCGGCGGCGCCCGCATCGAAGACGACGTGCTCGTCACCGAGACGGGTGCCGAAACGCTCAGCGAGTACCCGCGCACGCTGCGCCGCCTGGATTAACGGCTAAAGTAGGTCATAAACAAAGCACCCCCCAGGCCACGTCATCACACTCCGTGGCCTGCGGCGAATATGCGCTTGTAGTAAGCGCACGCAGCGAAAGCGAAGTGCCGTTAGAAGGCGCCGTACCTCGCGCCATGCCGGCAGAAGCCGAACGCCTGGAGATCAGGCAGCGTCCGGGTCGGAAAGCGCAGCGGCCGCCTCGGCTACGCTCTCGACCAGGGCACGTGCTCGGGCCGTCAGCTCCGGTCCCGGATGGGCCCGGAGCAGGCTGCCGCCGATCAGCAGCATGACATCGCGGCCGAAGAACTCGACCAGCTCGCGCGCCCGCTCCACCTGCATACCGCCGGCCGGCACCGGCAACGCCGGCCGGTATGGCCCCCAGGGCTGGCGTGCCCGCTCGGCCAGCGCCCGGCACGTCGCCCGACTGTAGCTGAAACGGCCGCCAAAGCTCGGAAAAATGATCATATCGGCCCCGTAGAGCCGGAACAGTTTCCCGAGCAGCGTCTCCGGAAGTACGCGCTGCGCGCCGGCAAAGCTGGGATGGGCCAGCACGGGCACCTCCAGATGCCGCGTGACCAACTCGTAGAAAAACGGCAAGCCCAGCAGCATGGGCGCCACCAGCACGGCTCCCACGCCGCACTGCTGGACGATCTCCGCCTGGCGCAGCACCTGCGCAGGCGTTCCGGACAGGTTGGGCGCGTACACGACGCGCCTGCCGGTGCGCGCCGATACTTCCTGCACCACCTCCTGACAGCGCCGCACGCGCTGCTCGAAGGATGCAAACGGATGATCGGCCCAGTAGTGGTCGTCCTTGATCACGTCGATACCGCCTTCGGCCAGGCTCCGGCACAGCACCGCCAGTTCGTCCACCGAAAGGCCCACCGGCTTCAGCGCCGAGGCCGTCAGCGGCCGGCCCTGCACGCCCAGGAGCGTCCGCACCCCGTCGATCCCGAAACGCGGACCGGGAAAGCGATCAAACAGCACGGGCGGCAGCTCGAAGTCTTCCAGCACGACCTGTTCATGCAGCGAGGCATTGCCGAACAGCACGTTGAGGAACTGCGCCGGATCTACGGCGGCCGTTTCGACGGGCAACTGCAGCACCAGCCGCGCCCTGCCCTCGTCCAGCGGTTCCAGCGCCACGATTTCGCCCATCAGGCGCTCCCGTACCACCGGCACGCGCAGCGCCACCTCTTCGGGCGTTTCGACGGTCTGCTCCAGCAGCAGTGCCCGGGCAAAGGACCCCTGCTCTTCGACGGACACGTTCAGCCGGTAAACAACTTCCAGTCGGTTGTCCATCTGGGTCATCTCGGATCTCGAATGATGCCCTGCCAGCCAGCGTTCGATGATCCGGCAGCCCGGGGGTTCCACCCGGCCCTCACTACCAGAAAAAAGCCGGCGACCGTTGCCACCCGAGACAACGATCGCCGGCCGAATGATCCCGAGCGCCCTACGTAGGGCGCTCGATCTGCAAGCTTCGCTATGGCAACAGCGCTGTGGCTGCGGCCGGGGGAGCAGCCGGAATCGGGAAGAAAGACGCGGTCACTTCCAACAATCCGGGCAGTACGCCCAGCAGCACAATCAGCACCACGCACACCACCAGCACGGCCTGGGGTGCCAGCGGCACTGGGAAGGTCTGCCGGCGCACCGGCTCGGGCGCTTCGTCCGGCGACTTCATCCAGAAGACGTACACCACGCGCAGATAGTAGTAGGCCGAGAGCACGCTGGCCAGCACACCGACAATCACCAGCCAGGTCAGCCCCGCCTTTACAGCTGGTGCAAAGACGGCGTACTTCGCGATGAACCCGGCCAGTGGAGGAAAGCCCGTCAGGCTGAACATGAAGAAGGCCATGGCTACGCCCAGCAGCGGCCGCCGGTAGCCGATGCCTGCCAGCGAATCGACCGTCTGCTCATAGCCTTCTTTGCCATCCCACTCCAAGAAGGCCATCACGCCGAAGGCGCCGATGTTCATCAGCGCATAGACCAGCAGGTAGAAGAGCGCCCCGGCGTACCCTTCGGGCGTGCCGGCCGCCAGGCCGGTCAGGATGTAGCCGGCGTGGGCAATCGACGAATAGGCCAGCATGCGCTTGACGTTCTGCTGCACGAGCGCCAGCACGTTGCCGGCCACCATGGTCACCAGCGCCACCAGCGCCAGCAGCAGTTGCCAGCGCTCGGCCGGCAATGCGGCGTCGAGCACCAGCACCAGCGCCGCGAAGGCCGCCGCCTTCGATGCCGCGGCCATATAGCCCGTCAGCGTCGTCGGCGCCCCCTGATAGACGTCGGGCGTCCACATGTGGAAGGGCACGGCCCCCACCTTGAACAGGAAGCCGATCAGCAGCAGCGCCACGCCGGCCCAGAACATGATCGGATGAGCCCCCTCGGCCAGATGCGCCGCCATCTGCGGCAGATACATCGTGCCCGTGGCTCCATAGAGCAGCGCAATGCCGTACAGGAAAAAGCCCGTCGAGAAGGCGCCCAGCAGGAAGTACTTCAGCGCGGCCTCGCCAGCCCCCACATCTTCGCGGACCAGTCCTGTCATGATGTACAGGCAGATCGACATGGTCTCCAGGCCCACGAAGACGGAAATCAGGCTGTTGGCCGAGGCCAGCACAATCATGCCGACCGTGGCAAACAGGATCAGCGCATAGACCTCACCATGCAGATGGCGAATGCGCTTCAGGTAAGGCACCGACAGCGCGATCGTCAGCAGGCCGCTGGCCAGGATGATCGCGTTCACGAACGAAGCCATGCCACCGACCCGGATCAGCCCGTAGAAGGCCGTCTCCGGTGCGCGGCTCAGGCCACCCAGCTCCCAGAGCAGTGCCAGCGCCAGCGTGCCGGCCGCCACCCAGGGAATCGGCGGCGCGTCGTTCCAGAACGCGTCCCAGACGACCAGCCCCAGGCCCACGACGGCCGTCAGCACCAGCGGAAAGGCCGCCCAGAGGTCGGCCGGAAGCATCCGGTAGGCTTCCAGTAGATCCATTTGCGGATGAGGCGTCTTGTTTTATGCTACTTCACCCAGGCAATGCGCTCAATGGCGCGCGCCAGCTCCACATCCCGGGCCGTTACCCGGTTGCCGGCCGCATGCGTTGTCAGCGCCAGCGTCACGCGGTTGTATACGTTGTGCAGCTCGGGGTGATGGTTTAGCTGCTCTGCTTCGAAGGCGATGCGCACGATGAAGCTCACCGCCTCCCGAAAGCTCCCGAACGTGTAGGTTTTCTGCAGCCGGTCCTCGACGTAGCTCCAGCCCGGCAACTCGGCCAGCGCCGCCTCAATCGCCTCACGGCTCAGGGGTTCCACCCGACTCATCGCGCCCTCCTATCGAATTAACAGTTGTTCAAAAAAGGCATCCAGCGTCGGAAACAGTCCGCTGTAAAACAGCAGGTAGATCACGAAGTAAATCGGAATCAGAATCGGCAGCGAGTACTTCGTCACATAGCCCATGAAGGAAGGCATCTCGACTTTGTTTTCCTCGGCAATCGCCTTCACCATGAAGTTGGGCGCATTGCCAATATACGTCATGGCCCCAAAGAATACGGCGGCAATGGAGATCGCCTGCAGGTAGAACCACGTTTCCGGATGCACACTTGCCTCTGCGAATGCCTTCACCTGCTCGGGCATGTTCACGTCGAGCCCGAACTTACCCATAGCCGCCGCCAAGAAATTCAGGTAGGTGGGCGCGTTGTCCAGCACGCTCGAGAGCAATCCCGTTCCCCAGTAGAACATTCCCACCGTGAGCTGTTCGGCGTAGTCATGCGCAAATAGACTGATGAGTTGGAGCGCCGGCTGCATCGTAGCAAAAATACCCAAGAACAGCCAGCCCACCTCTCGGATAGGCTCGAAGGTGAACTCGTTCTTCCGAAGCGCTTCTTTATCGGCCAGCTTGTAGGCCAATACGGCCACCGAGAACATGATGATTTCGCGGATGCCGAACGGAATGTGGAAGAGTTCGCGCAGATCCGGTACCCATTCGAAGACGTTCGGATCGATGAAGACCGACAGAATGATCACCAGTACCCATATAAAGCTTTTCGCCCCCCGGATCTGCACCAGTGGTTGTGACGGATCGGGATCCGGACTCTCGATTTTATTGCGTGCGTCGATCACATAAAAGACGGCTAGGATCAGCAGTACCGTCGGCAGCCAGACGAACCACACGTGGGTCAGCGTCCAGAAAAACGGCACGCCGCGCAGAAAACCCAAGAACAGCGGCGGGTCGCCAATGGGCGTCAGTCCACCGCCCACGTTCGCCACCAAGAAGATGAAGAAAATCAGGTGGTAGGGCCTGAGCCGGCCTTTATTCAGACGCATGTAACTACGCACGAAGAGCATAGCCGCGCCCGTGGTGGCGATCAGATTCGCCACGAGCGATCCGACCAACAACAGGATGGCGTTGTTGCGGGGTGTGCCCTTCGCGTTGATGTTGATGTAGATACCGCTGGCCGCAATGAAAAGCGAGGCCACCAGCGCGATAAACGACAGGTACTCTTCGATGGCATGCACCACGGGCGTGGTCGATCCCAGCCCGAAGATGTAGTAGAGCGAGACGAACAGCCCCAGCCCGACGGCATACTTCGGATAGTGGTGATGCCAGTGGTGCGGGTAGAACAGCGGCCCGGTGGCGATCATGATGAGCAGGATCGCGAACGGCAGCACGAGCCAGACCGGCGGACGCGGTCCGTGCTCGTTGGCCGCCGCAGGGGCCGCTTCTTCGGCATGCGCAACCGCTGCCGACGTGTCGGGGACATGTCCGGATTCGACAGCTTCGGTGGCTGGCGTCTCGGCAGCCGGTGCTGCCTGTCCCAGGGCCGAAGCCACCGGCAGCAACCACAGACATACGACAAGCGGGCCCAGCATACGCGCCAGCCCGCTTCCGAGAGTTTTCAGGTGCGATGCGTTCATGGGACGTCCGGTTGATGGTGGACCTTCAAGGGTTGGCGGTCTGCACCGTCTCCCCTTCCGAGCCCATCCGCCGCAGAGCCGCCGGGGTGGCCAGCTGCTCCGCCTGTTCCAAGGCCGCCAGCCGCTTCTGCTCGACGGTCTCCAGCAGGAAGCGCGCCGTGGGCTCCGTCCGCTTCAGGAACGGCCCGGGCGCCACACCAATCCAGAGCATGAAGACCGCCAGGGGCACCAGCAGCAGCACCTCGCGGGCGTTCAGGTCGGGGAGCGTGCGATTGACCTCCTTTTGAATCGGCCCAAAAAGCGTTCGGTAAAGTAGCCAGAGCAAATACACCGCCGCCAGAATCACCCCCGACGTGGCCAGCGCGATCAGCAGCGGATGCCCCACCAGCGCACTCTTGAACGACCCCAGCAGAATCATGAACTCGCCCACGAAACCGTTCAGTCCGGGCAATCCGGCCGATGCCAGCGCCGTAAAGACCAGGAAAAAGGCGAACACGGGCATCACCCGGGCGATGCCGCCGAACTCTTCCATCAGCCGCGTGTGGCGCCGCTCATAGAGCATGCCCACCAGCAAAAAGAGCGCGCCCGTCGAAAGTCCATGGTTGATCATCTGGATGATAGCGCCCTGCATCGCCTCCACGGTGAAGGCAAAGATGCCCAGCACCACGAAGCCCAGGTGGCTCACCGACGAGTAGGCTACCAGCTTCTTGGCGTCGGCCTGTACGCGCGACACGAGCGCACCGTAGATGATGCCCACCACGGCCAGCACCGCCAGCCAGAGCGCATAGTCGGTGGCGGCATTCGGGAAAAACGGAAGGCAGAAACGCACCAGGCCGTAAGTCCCCATCTTCAGCAGCACGCCGGCCAGGATGACCGAACCGCCGGTGGGCGCCTGCACGTGCGCGTCGGGCAACCACGTGTGCAGCGGAAAGAGCGGCACCTTGATCGCAAAGGCCAGCGCGAACACAAAGAACAGCCATCCCTGCGCAGCCAGCGGCACATTGTAGGCGAGCAATTTGAAGTAATCGGTGGTGAACACCCCGCCGTTGACCGCATCGCCGGCCGCAAAGCCCAGGTACAGGATGCCGACGAGCATCAAGAGCGAGCCCACCAGCGTGTAGAGCACGAACTTGACGGCCGCATAAATACGATCCTCGCCGCCCCAGATCCCGATGATGAAGTACATCGGGATGAGCGTTAGCTCGAAGAAGATGTAGAACAGAATCAAATCGTAGGCGGCAAAGACGCCCGTCATGCCGGTCTGCAAAACCAGCAGCAGCGTGTAGTAGCCCTTCTGGTGCCGGTCGATGTAGTTCCACGAGGAGAGCACGACGATGGGCCCGAGCAGCGTTGTCAGCAGGATCAGCAGCAGGCCCAGTCCGTCGATGCCCACATAGTACTGGATGTCCAGTCCGGGGAACCACCCGGCAATCCGGTCCACAAACTGCGGCTGCGCCGGACTCCCGGCCGGGTCGTAGCCGACGTACAGCAGCAGCGAAATCAGAAACGTAACCGTCGTGGTCGCCAATGCCGTCCACCGGATGGCCGACACGCGGCGCATCGGCAGCATGAGCAGCGCGCCGACCAGCGGCAGAAAGATGACGAGCGAAGTCAGGTATGGCAGGTTCATCGCAACGTGCCCTCAGGCTGAATTTCTTTCGACTTACCCGAACAGCATCAGGGCCAGCACGAGCGCCACGCCGAGCACGATGGCCATGGCGTAGGCCTGCACGACGCCGGTCTGCACCCGGCGCACGCGCTGGCCGAGTTCGGCCATCAGCCGCGCTACGCCGTTGACGGCCCCGTCGATAACTTTCTGATCGAAAGCGGCCAGTCCGTTACGGGCAAAGCGTAGCAGCGGCTGCACGATCGCCCGATCGTAGAATTCGTCCCAGTAGTATTTGGCGGCCCAGATGCGATAGAAGGCGCCGAACCGCTCGCGGAGCATCTCGTCGTAGGCCAGGCCGTGGCGGCGGTAGGCCGTCCAGCTCCAGTAGAGCCCGATCAGCGCGATTGCCACACCCAGCCCAATCAGTGCCCACTCGACGGCCAGCGGCACGTGCGCCTGCAGTTCGGGCTCGGCCACTGGTCCGCCACCCGAAGCGCCCAGATAGTGGTGGATCAGGTTCCATTCGCCGTGGGCGATCACGCCGGGCAGCCCCACGAAGCCGCCCACCAGCGACAGCGCGGCCAGCACCCAGAGCGGCAGCGTCATCGTTGCAGGCGACTCGTGCGGATGTACCTGATCGGCCATGGGCCAGCGCGGCGTGCCCTCGAAGGTGAGCACATAGGAACGCATCATGTAGAAGGCCGTCAGCAGTGCCGTCACCACGCCCAGGATCCAGGCGATCCAGGCGTAGGCGTGGCCGTTGTAGCCGTACTCAAAAGCCTTGAACAGAATCTCGTCCTTCGAGAAGAAGCCGGCCGTCAGCGGAAAGCCCGCAATGGCCAGCGTGGCGATCAGGTACGTGGTGCGCGTGGCCGGCATGAAGCGTCCCAGCCCGCCCATGTTGCGCATATCCTGCGGATCGAGATGGCCGTGATGGCCCCGCTCATGCAGCGTGTGCTCCACATGATGCATGGCGTGGATCACGCTCCCCGATCCGAGAAAGAGACAGGCCTTGAAGAAGGCATGCGTGAGCACGTGGAAGATCGACACGAAGAAAGCGCCCACGCCGGCCGCCATGAACATGTAGCCGAGCTGCGAGACCGTCGAGTAGGCCAGCACCTTTTTGATGTCGTACTGCGTGACGGCGATCGTGGCCGCCATGAAAGCCGTCAGCGCGCCCACCAGCGCCACCACCACGAGCACGCCCGGCGCGGCCAGTGCCAGCGGCGAAATCCGGGCAAACAGGTACAGACCGCTCGTGACCATCGTGGCGGCATGGATCAGCGCTGAGACGGGCGTCGGGCCGGCCATGGCGTCCGGCAGCCACACAAAGAGCGGAATCTGAGCGCTTTTGCCCGTGGCACCGATGAACAGCAGCAGCACGGCCGCCGCCACCACGCCCGACGGCAACGCGGCCGGATCGGCCAGCAACGCGCCGAAGTCCAGGCTTCCCACCTCCCGGAACAGCAGAAACATCGCCAGGAGAAAGGCCGCGTCGCCCACGCGGTTGACGATAAAGGCCTTGTTGGCGGCCTCGCTGTTTTTGAAGTCCTCGTACCAGAAACCGATCAGCAGGTAGGAGCAGAGTCCGACGCCCTCCCAGCCCAAAAACAGCAGCGTCAGGTTATCGGCGAGGACCAGGTTGAGCATCATGAAGATGAAAAGGTTCAGGTAGCTGAAGTACTTCCAGTACCCCCGGTCCTCGTACATGTAGCCAATCGAGTACAGATGGATGAGCGCCCCCACGCCCGTGACGATGAGCGTCATCACGAGCGAGAGCTCGTCGATCCGGTACTGGAAGGCCAGCTCCAGCTCGCCCGCGGCGATCCAGGTAAAGAAGCGGGCCAGCAGCGGCTCCCCTTCGTAGGTCAGAAACAGATAGAGCGCCAGTACGAAGGGCACGGCCACGGCCAGTGTCGCCAGTGCCCCAATGAGCACCTTCTGGCGCCGGAGTCCATGAAAGGCAAGGCCGCCCAGTCCATTGAAAACCGCCCCCGCCAGCGGAAGGAGCAGGATTAGTCCAACCAGGGTCGTGTGGTTCATATCCGAGCAGGTCGGTTAGCTGCGGAAGGCCCGGAGCATCAATACCTGAACAGGTTGAATTCCCCCACGTCCACCGTCACCTTCTTGCGAAACAGGGCGATCACGATCGCCAGTCCGACGGCCGCCTCGGCGGCGGCCACCGAGATCACGAAAAACACCAGCACCTGCCCCGACACATCCCCCATCGCCTGGCTGAGCGCCACCAGCGTCAGGTTCACGGCGTTGAGCATCAGCTCCACCGACATCAGGATCACGATGGCATTGCGCCGGAAAAGCACGCCCAGTACGCCCAGCGTGAAGAGCACCACCCCCAGCGCCAGGTACCAGTTCAGCGTAATTTCCATGGTCGATTCTCGTTGTCGCGCCGTTCAGATGAAGCGCCGCTTGGCCAGCATGACCGCCCCGATCGTGGCTGCCAGCAGCAGAATGCCGATCACCTGCAGCGGCATGATATAGCGTGTGAGCAACTCTCGTCCCAGCGCCTGTGCGCTTCCCGTGACGGCGGCCTGCTCGGGCGTGGCCACGAACGTGGGCAGCACGTCCAGACCCAGCGCCACCACATAGACAAGCTGCGCCAGTACGATCATCGTGACCACAAAGGCCAGCACCTTGCCCCAGTCGATCTGGCGCGGATGCGGGAGCGCCTCCAGGTTCAACAGCATGATCACGAACAGAAACAGTACCATGATGGCACCGGCGTAGATCAGCACCTGGATCACGCCCAGAAACGACGCCTGGAGCGTCAGGTACAGGCCGGCGATGCAGAACAGATTGAGCACCAGCCACAGCGCGCTCGACACCGGGTTGCGCGCGATGAGCATGCCGAGCGCGGCCGCAATGGCCGTCACGGCCAGCAGAAAGAACAGGAGTTGCGCGATCATGCGGGGCGTTTCGGGTTTGGCCAGCGGCTTTTTCCGGGCTTAACAGTCGGCCAAATTAGAGCACGTCCGGGACAACGGCAAGCGCCGGCCCTCAAAAATCCCGTTAAGCGCCGGCCGTCTCCTCCAGCAGTGGGGGCTCGGCCGTGGCCGTCACCTCGACGGTGCGCCCGAACGTCCGCGCGAACAGCTCGGCGCCGCGCCGCACGCCCCAGACCTCCAGTTCCGGATCGCCCCGCGTCTCCAGATGGAGCACCAGCCGATCGGGCTCCAGCCGCACGTGCAGCGTGCGCACGTTCTGGTTGTGGCTGCGGTCGAGCCCCTCGGCCAGCCGGAGCAGCGCGGCCAGCTTGCAGACGCGCACCCGGTTTTTTTCCGATAGCGCCATGTAGTCGGCGTGCGTCGGTTTGGGCAGGCTTCCGCGATGGTAGCGCACCACGTTGGCCAGCACGGCAATCTCCTCCGAGGTGAAGCCCCGGAGATCGGCATGTTTGATTAGATAAAGGCCGTGCTTGTGATGGCTGCGATGGCTGATGTGGTAGCCGATGTCATGCAGCAGCGCTGCGTATTCGAGCAGCTCGCGATCGACGGGTCCCAGCCCGTGCAGCGCCTGGGTGGCGTCGAAGAGCTGAAGCGCCAGCGCCGCCACCTGTTGCGCGTGGCGGTACTCCCAGTCGAAACGCCAGCCCATTTCGTAAATGCTGCGGCGGCGCACGTCGGCAAAGGCCGTCAGCCGAGCCAGCAACGGCGCATTGCGTTCGACGAAGTCCACTACTAGGCCCTCACGCAGCGCATGCGGCGAAATGCGCACGCGTTCAATGCCCAGATCCTTCAGCACCACGTCGATCAGCGCGGCGGCCGCCACGATCTGATCCACCCGCTTCGGATCGAGGCCCCGCAGGCGACAGCGCTGCTCCCGCGACAACCGCATGATCCGGCGCGCCACGCGCCGAAAGTCCTCGGCCGGGAAGGTCTGCTCGTAGATGGAGCGCGCCACCTCGCCGCGCATCCGGGCACAGACCGACGCCAGGTTTTCCATCGCACCCGACGATCCCACCACCTCACGCACACCATGCGCACGGGCCGCCTCGAAGACGGGCTGCAACTGTGCTCGATAAAAGGCCCGCAACGCTTTTAGCTCTTCGCGCGTGGCAGGGTCGTGCCGGACGAAGCGCCGCGTCATGCGGGCCGCCCCCAGCTTCAGGCTGAACAGATGCAGCGGCTGCTGACCGGTACCCACGATGAACTCGACGGAGCCGCCGCCCACGTCCATGATGAGCACCGGCTCCGGCATGGAAACGGCCCGCCGGACGCCCTTGTAGATGAGCCGGGCTTCCTGCAGGCCGTCGATCACGCGCACGTGCAGGCCCACTTCATTGCGAATGCGCTGCAGCAGCTCGCCGCCGTTTTCGGCCTCCCGGATGGCGCTGGTGGCACAGGCCAGGAATTCAGTGGCCCCCCAGCCCTCGGCCAGTTGGCGGATGCGCCGGAGCGCCCGGATGGCCCGTTGCATGGCCGTCTCCGAGAGCCGCTGGCCCTGCAACCCCTCCTCCCCCAGCCGCACCATTTCCTTGAAGCGATCCACCACCCGGAATGTGCCGGGCAGCGCGTCGACGATGACCGCATGAAAGGAGTTGGTCCCCAGATCGACCACGCACATGCGCACCGGGGACCGCGTGGCCTGCTCCAGTTCGGCTGCAATGGCCGGGACCGGACAGGCCCCCACTTCGTCCGCGTCGGACATATCGCCTGGCGGTTTACTGACGTCCGCCGCTTCCAACCACCACCCCTTCGGGCCGTTCCCAGCTCACCCGATCCTTAACCCTGCGCGAACCCGAAAAACGTCGCCCACGGAAGCGGGTACTGTCTGTCATATGTGATCACCGCTTCACCGGTGCATGATGGCGCCATACCGATTCTCAGACAGGGTGGACACAACGTGTCCACTCTTATATGGCAGGAAAGCTGTCGTTTGCCCGGTAGCCGTGCTCTGCCCATGCACCATGACACCGGGGAATCGATCATCCCGGACGGCACTTCGCTACGCTCCGTGTCCGACTACGAGCACTTCCTGTTACCCTTCGCCTTCAAGACGGCTCAGGTCGATCTGCTCCAGCGCGGCCCGCAACACGTCCATCGATACGTTCGTGCCTTCCAGCTCGATCATGTAGCGATCGCGCACCACCACCTGCAGTGTGGCGTGCGTGGTGCCGTCGTCCAGGCGCTCCATCTTCTCATAGGCCGGGTAGCCCTGGTAGCGCGTCGTGCGCTCGTAGCCGCGTTCGTCCTCCCGATCGATCTCCTGGCGCATCCAGACCGCTGCAAACCCCATCAGGTGTTGCATCGAGCCCATGTCGCTGATCTTCAGGCGCACCTCGCGGTCGCCGTTGCGGTAGGTGGCCATGGCCTGGCTGACCTGCATGCCCATGGCCGAGCTGCGCTCGCCGGAAGCCTCCACCCGCTCCAGTCCGTCGATGGATTCGGGCAACATCTCTTTGAGCACCCGGAAGTCGGTCAGCTCTGCCTTCGCCTCGCCCAGTTCCTTCGCCATCTCCTCAAGCGCTGCCAGATCCATGCTGCGCAGCACCTCGCGCAGCGCCTCGGGCGGCACATTGGTGCCCTCCAGACTCACGATGAAGCGATCGGCCACCACCGTCGAAAGTGCCGACTCGATCGTGCCGTCGTAGCGGGTTACTTTTTCGTAGGCGCGGCGACCGTCGAGCGTCAGCGTCCGCTCGTAGCCGTTTTCGTCTTCCTGATCGATGTCCTGCTGCATCCAGCTATAACCCATAGCCGCGATGCTCTGTAGTGTGCCGGGATCAGTAATCTCGATGCGGAGGCTTCGATCACCTTCCTCGTAGTAGGCCTCGGCCTGTGAGGTACGGATGCCAAACATCCCCCCCTTCGACCCTTCGGCCCGCACGCGCGGCAATCCAGCCGCCTCCTCCGGCAACAGCGCCTTGAGCTTTCGGAAATCGGCAATGCCATCCTCCGAATCTCCGGCCATTGCCTCCTCGGCCTCCTCGGCCGCTTTCTGTTCGGCCTTCTGCTTGGCCGCTTCTTCCACTTTCTTCTGCAGTCGTTTCCAGATCTGTGCCTGCGATGGGATGGGCCAGACCAGCCAGCAGCCGGTCACCAACAGCATGATCCCCAGCAACGATACACGCTTCATGGCTTCCTCCCGGAAGGTTTGACGTGGTCTCTTCCTCTTTCAAATTAAAACTGACCCGCCCTGTCCTCAACGCTTATGCGCCGCCCTCCGATGCGCCGGAAGCGTCAGGTTTTATCCGATCAGGGATAAGATGGCGTAAACCATGGCGGAGACGGCGGCAGAAGGACGAGACGGGTTCTTCTGGATGGCGGCGCAGCAGTCGGAGCCGCCCGCGGTGGCACTGCATCCAGTGCGCCAGCAACTGCATGGCGTCGGTCTCGGCATGATGATAGAGTGCAGGCGGCCGTTCCACCGCAAGGTGTTCGCGCACCCAGGCGACGAGCACGTCGATGTCGCCGCGGTCCGGCGGAAACGGCAGGGCGCGGACGGCCACCGGGCAGCCCGCCTGCACCAGGCAGCAGGCCAGCCGGTCGGGCGCCTCGCGCACGAGCACCACGGCTTCGCGTTCCAGCACGGACGCGTCGGCAAGCAGCGGTCGCGCCAGCAGACGGGTCAGCAATCGGAGTTGGTCCCGATAGCGGGCGGCTGCCTCGAATTCCAGGCGGGCGGCAGCCGCCCGCATCTGCGCTTCAAGCCGCGCAAGCGGACGTGTGCTCTGTCCCCGGAGCAACCGACGCACGCAGGCGGCCACGTCGGCCTCGCCTTCGGCGCAGGCGTCCGCACAGCCCCCGCCTTCGGCAAGTGGACAACGCCCCGTCAGCACCAGGTGGGCGTTCTGGCGAGGCAGTTCAAAAATCTCCTGCAGGGCCTCCAGCGCGCGGCGTCCCTGACGCCGCCCCGGCAGTGGGCCGTAGTACTCGGCGCCGTCGTCAAGCAGCACGGATGCAAGCGAGAGCGCGGGCGGGGTTTCGTGCAGCGCCAGCCGCAGAAAAGGTCGGGTGCGGTAGCGACGCTGCAACCGGTTGTAGCGAGGCTGGTGCTGCTTGATAACCCGGGATTCTTCCAGCAGGGCTTCCAGTTCGGTGGCCGTCACGTGCCATTCGATCTGGCGAACCTCGCTCACCATCTGGCGAAGCCGGGGTGGATGGGCCTCGACGGCCGTCAGGTGCTGACGCACGCGGGCCTGCAGGTTGCGGGCCTTACCCACGTACAGCAGTCGTCCCTGTTCATCCCGGAACAGATAGACCCCGGGCGCTGCGGGCAGGCGCGGCAGCAGCGTTTCGCGCAGCCGCACCAGCGGGCTTGCCTTTTTGTACTGCGGATAGCGCTGCTGCTGGAAAGTCAGCAGTGCCTCCAGCGTGTCGATCCCGTACTGCCGGCGTGCTTCGTCCAGCAGACGTAGCAGCACGTGGGCCGTCGCCTCGGCGTCGCCCAGGGCCCGATGTCGGTTTTCCACAGGAATCTGATAGAAACGAATCAGGCCGTCGAGTCCTTTTGCGGGAAGGCCGGGCAGCAGCCGGCGTGCCAGCCTGAGCGTACACAGCGCCGGATTTCCGGGCCAGGGAAGATTGATCCGCCGGAGTTCGGCCTCCAGCATCTTTCGGTCGAAGGCCAGGTTGTGTGCCACCAGCACGCCATCGCCCAGGAAGTCCAGAAAGTCCGGGAGTACCTCGTCGGCCGTGGGCCTGCCCAGCAGCATGGCCGTGGTGATGCCGGTCAGGCGCGTGATGAAGGGTGGCACCGAGCGGCCGGGGTTGATGAGCGTGGCGAAGCGATCCACGAGGCGGCCGCCCCGCACACGCACGGCGGCCAGTTCGATGATCCGATCGTCAGGCCCGGAGCCTGTCGTCTCGGTATCGACGACGACGAACGAAACGGCGTCGAGCTGCATCCCCTCAGTGGCTTTCGCCGACGGCTTCCTCCTGCCGGAGCGTCTCGGTCAGGGCCGGCAGGTCGAAGCCCATGAGTTCGGCCAGCAGTCGGCCGATTTCGTCATTCTCGAAGCTGCCCACCAGCCGTTCGGCGCCTGGTCCGAAGGCGTACAGGTTGACGTCCACGGCGGTGTGCCCGTTCGAGGTCCAGCCCACGATGGCCCGGCGTCCGATCAGTTCGGTAACCACTTCGGGCCAGGCGGCGGGCTCGGCCATGGCTTGCGCTACGCGCGCCCGTTCGTCGGCGCGCAGGCTGTCGAGGCCAAGCCAGACCTGCAGGAGCGAGTCGGGTCGCGGCGAACGACGCAGCGCCGGGAGGAGCCGTTCGTAGGACGCCTGCACGCGGGCCAGCACTTCCGGATGCCAGTCGTAGACGCCGCGGCCGTCCACATTGCGTCCCAGCGACAGGCCGCCCGTCTCGTGGTCGGCCACCGATACGACAAGCGTCTGCCCGTTGCGACGGGCAAAGTCGAGCGCCACGGCGACGGCCTCGTCATAGGCCAGCACTTCGCGGACATGCGCGGCGGCGTCATTGACATGCCCGGCGTGATCAATGCGGCTGCTCTCCACCATCAGGAAGAAGCCATCCGGATCGTCCGCCAGCAATTCAAGGGCTACGCGGGTCATCTCGGCCAGTGAGGGGACTTCCTCCGGGTTTCGATCGATTTCATAGGGCAGGTGGTCCGATCCAAACAGTCCCAGGACCGGACGCCGCAGCCCCTGGCGAAAGTCGGCGGCCGCACGCACCACCTGGTAGCCCATCGCCTCGGCCTCGCGCAGCAGATTGCGGCCGTCCTGTCTTCGTCCGCCCTCCGAAGTCGGCAGGAAATAGCTCCAGCCGCCCCCCAGCAGCACATCAATGCGTTGCGTAAGCATCTGCGCGGCGATCTCACTTTCCATGGCGCGCTGCGGCACGTGGGCGGCAAAGGCGGCCGGCGTGGCGTGTGTAATCCGGCTGGTCACCACCAGTCCGGTCGCCATTCCACGCGCTTTTGCAGCCTCCAGCAACGTGGCCAGCGGACGTCCGGCCGTGTCGACGGCGATCGCGCCGTTGTAGGTCTTGGCGCCGCAAGCATAGGCCGTTGCGCCGGCGGCCGAGTCGGTTACCCGACTGGAGGCCGAGCCGGTCCGCACCGCGCCGGTCTGAATGGCATCCAGCGCCAGCGCGTCGCGCCCCAGCACGGCCCGGGCATAGTCACGGGCCATCGTGATGCTGGCCGGACCACATCCGTCGGCAATCATCAGGATCAGGTTCTTCGGGCGCGGCGACTGTGCCCGAACCTCCACGCCGATCCCCCACACCATCAGCAAAATCAGCAGGATTCGATACATTGCCGGCAGGATCAGTTACGTGCTTCAGTCAGCGCAAAGATACAACAGCCAGCGCACCGAAGTATAAGAAACGGGTGGATGCACGCGGCTGTAAATAATCCCTGCGTATCTGGACATATGCGTCTCCGGTACAGGTGCTCAGATCAGGGAGCGCGACTGACCGCCGTCCACGTTGATGCAGGCACCGGTCACCCAGCGGGCCCGCTCCGACACCAGGAACGTCACCACGTCCGCCACTTCCTCCACCGTGCCGAAGCGCCCCATCGGGATGTGCTGTGCGATGAACTGGCGGGTACCCTCCGGGTCTTCACGCATCCGTCGGTCCCAGCTGCCACCCGGGAAGCGAATCGAGCCCGGTGCCACCGTGTTGACGCGGATGTTATGGGGTGCCAGCTCCAGTGCCAGAATCTTGGCCGCACTGATGAGCGCCGACTTGGTACTGTTGTAAATGGTAAGTCCCGGTCCACCGGCCTCACGCCCGAAGATCGAGGCGATGAACACGATGGCTCCGCCGCCCTGCCGTTTCATGACCGGAATCACGGCCCGGGCGCAGCGCAGATGTGCCCGGAGGTTAAGTTCGATCAAGGCCGACCAGTCGTCTTCGGAGGTCTCCTCGAAGTACCCCCGACGGTTGCCTCCGGCATTGCCCACCAGGACGTCCACACGCCCAAACTGCTCAAGGGCGGTCTGCACCAGCCGTGTGCCCGCCTCCGGCTGCGTCACGTCCAGCGTAAGCGCTACGACTTCGGCGCCCCGCTCCCGGAGCATCTCGGCGGTGGCCTCCAGCGCCTCGGCACCCCGCGCGCAGATGACCAGCCGACACCCTTCGGCCGCCAGGCTCCGGGCAATCCCCTGGCCGATCCCTCGACTGGCTCCCGTTACAATCGCGACTTTTCCATGTAAGCCCAGATCCATTGCCCTGAACGACTTGCTTTTCCGTAGAAGCTACAGCATATTCTTTTCGAGGCGCAAGCCAACAGAAAACGCCGGGCATCATGGACCGCACGCCAACCCCTTCCGCCGACCACCTTTCGTTCGAAGCAGCGCTGGCGCGTCTGCAGGAGATCGTACAACATCTGGAAGACGACCGGCTAGACCTGGAGGCCTCCATTCTGGCCTACGAGGAAGGGCTCAAACTGGCACGTTACTGTCTGGAGCAGCTCCGCACGGCCGAACTGCGCATTCAGCAACTTTCGCTGGACGACGAGAACCATCCGGAAAGCCCCGAGTGATCCCCCGGCCCTGCCGGGCGTTTAAAGCCCGGCTTTACATCAGTTCAGATCGAGTATGAACCTGTTTGCGAAACTTCCGGACGAGGCCCGCTTGTGGATTTTTGCGGCCGATCATCCGCT
>WFPM01000141.1 GCA_015487635.1 Rhodothermus sp. | reverse complement strand
GGTGGGCACTGAGGGGGCTGAGGAACTGCCAACGCGTTTTGTGTTGTATGGGGCTTATCCGAATCCGTTTCGGGAGCGGGCGACGATTCGGTTTGCGGTGCCGCGTCGGGAGCGGGTGCGGTTGGAGGTGTATGATGTGCTGGGGCGACGCGTGGGAGTGTTGTTGGACGAGGAGGTGGCGCCGGGGCTTTACGAGGTGCATTTTGAGGCGCAGGGACTGGCCAGCGGGCTGTATTTCTATCGGTTACGGGCCGGCCGCTTCGTCCAACAACGCAAACTCATCCGCATCAAATAGCGCCCGAGGTTTTCCGCTGAAGGCATTCAGGACACGCCCCTGTCCGCCTGTTTCGGCAATGGACGGCGGGCTTCGAGCCAGCCGTCGGCGGCGGCGTCGCGGTGCACCAACCAGCGGAACAGGGGTGGTGCCACGGCCGGCAACACCGCCACGAGCAACCGCATGCGACGCGGCACGAACACCTCGGGCAGGTTGCGTTCGATAGCCCGCACGACGGCCCGGGCCACGTCCTCGGGTCGGGCCAGCGGTACCAGCGGCGAACGGCGGACGCCTTCAATCAGCTGCGTGGTGACCATAGTCGGACAGACCCAGCTCACGCCCACCCGCGTGCGACGCAACTCAAAGCGCAGCGCTTCCGAAAAGCCCACCACGCCGTGCTTGGCCGCGCAGTAGGCGGCCAGCCCGGATGCCCCGAACTTGCCGGCAATGCTGGCGATGTTCACAATGTGGGCGCGGGGTTGCGCCAGCAGATGGGGCAGCGCCGCATGCGTGAGCGCCATGAGCCCGGTCAGGTCCACGTCGATCGTACGCGCCCACACCGAAAAGTCAATTTCGGCAAACGGCCCACTCGGCAGCACGCCTGCATTGTTCACCAGCACCGAAAAGCCGCCAGCCTCAATGGCCTGCTCTACCACACGTTGCACGGCCGCCCGGTCGGCCACGTCCGCTTCGAGCGCCAGAAAGCGCCGTCCCAGCGCTTCCACCTGACGGGCGGTTTCGGCCATGTCGTCGGCGCGTAGATCCACGCCGATCACGTGCGCGCCCCGTTCGGCCAGCGCCGCGGCCGTGGCCTGTCCGATGCCCCGGGCTGCCCCGGTCAACAGTACGGTCTGATCTTTCAGCGTCATGTCTGAGAACCCGAAAAAGATAGAGACGGCCCTTCCGGATGGAGCAAAAGCACAGAGGCTACGTGGGCGTGGAGGTATCCGGACCTGTCTCTTCGAACATCACGTGGCGCAAAACCTCCAGATCTTTCAGGCGCTTACTGGCATCCAGAATTTCGATGCCGGCGACACGTCCATCGGCGGCATAATCCACCGCAATCCCTTCGGCCACTTCGCGGGTGGTTACCGTCGCCTTCAGAAAATGAATGTAAAGGGCATCAACTTCTCTGTCGTAGGTTATCTGCATCTCGAAAACAGGAAAACAGTGAGTCAAAAATAATACACGTAGACCGTGACCACAACGATTTTTTCTGGTTCTTCAACAAATAGGGGGCGCACCTGTTTCCGTTCCAGACACTTTCAAAGCGAAAATCTTTCTGACAACTCCATCTTCCTGATGCCACAGGTGTCCAATCGGCGGTTCGAATCGCCTCGACAACTTCTTCAACCGTAGCTCCGCGGTCCTGAAGGCACTCGTAGGCATGTCTTGAAAAGCGAATACGTTTCATTCGTCAGACGCTTCTTTCACGTCCTTTCCGAGTACCTGGCGCGGGGGCCGACGCCGGCCGCGACGACGTTCGCGGCGAAGCTGGCGCAGGTAGCGATAAAAATCCACTTCCAGCGCATGGCGCTTCGTGGGAACGAAGCGCCGCCGGCGCCAGGCATCCTCGCGACGAATCCAGCGCCACATAGCTTCGCGTGACGGTAACCCGGCCTTTCCCTCCAGCAGATCGGCCACCCATTCGGCCTGCACCTCGGCCAGCGGCATGATGGATCCCAGTGGCTGCACCAGCCCGATAAAGTACAGGTTAGGATGCTCGGGCGGCACCACGTGCAGATAGCGCGGCAGATAGTTGTCGCGTACCTCCAGAAAAGCCGGATCGAAGAACGGGAAGGCCAGCCGATAGCCGGTCGCGTAGATAATCAGATCGACGGGTTCCGTCGAGCTGTCCGCAAAGCGCACCTGTCGTCCTTCGAGCCGACGGATGTCGGGTTTGACACGGATACGGCCGTGCCCGATGAGCGGCAGCAGTTCGGTAGAGATCGTCGGATGCTCGGCCCCGAGCGGATAGTCGGGCACCGGAAAGCCGTAGCGCCGCTGATTACCACGCGTCAAATAGACAAGCAGTCGGAAGAGTGCCCGCTGCATGGCAAGCGGCAGCCGGGAGGTGGCCGGTGTCAGCCACAGGTCGAGCGGCCGCCCCAGCAGGTACTTCGGGATGACGTGCGCCCCGCGGCGCGTCGAGAGCAGGACGGTCCGTGCATAATGGACCGCCTCGCAGGCGATGTCGCAGGCCGAGTTGCCGACGCCTACCACAAGCACCCGTTTGCCCCGGAGCACGTCGGGCGTCCGGTAGTCGCGTGCGTGCAGGATCTCGCCGTCGAACGTACCCGGCACCTCGGGCCAGTTCGGGCACCAGTGGTGTCCACTGGCCACGATGACCGCGCCGTATCGCTCGGTACGTGTGGCTCCGGTGTCCCGGTGGCGCACCGTTACGTCATAGGTACCTTCTTCGGCCGGTTCGACGCGCACCACCTCGGTGCGGAATGTGATCGTGTGCCGGAAGCCGAAATGCTCCACGTAGCGCTCGAAGTAGGCCAGCAGTTGCGCATGCGAGGGGAAATCCGGGTAGTCTTCCGGCATCGGAAAGTCCGAAAAGGCCGTCTTTGTCTTCGAAGTGTTCGTGTGCAGCGAGGCGTAGGCGGGCGAAAGCCCGCTGTCGTTTTCGTAGCGCCAGAGCCCGCCGATGTCGGAGCCTCTCTCAAAGCAGTCGAACGGCAACCCGCGCTGATGGAACACTTTGGCCGTGACCAGTCCGGAAGGCCCCGCTCCGATGATGCAGGCTTTCATACGGACAGCGACTTTTCGACGGAGAGGAATCGTTCAAGCAACGCGCACACGGCGTCCGGTGCTTCCACCATGGGAAAGTGTCCGACACCCGGCAGCACCTCCAGGCGGGCCTTCGGCAGCCGGTCGGCCATTTCGCGCGCATGCGCTGCCGACACCACCGGATCCTTCTCGCCGGCGATCATCAACACCGGGCACTGCACCGAGCCCAGTTGCTCGGTCAGGTCCATGTGCGCCACGGTCGCGGCCAGCTGCAGCAGGATGTCTGGACGATAGCGTTTCGCCTCGGGATAGACGCTGTCGAAAAACACCTGACCGCTCGTTTCCAGCCAGGTCTCCGGTCGCCCGCTCAGCCGGACCAGCAACTGGCGCCAGCGTTCGGGACGAGCCGTCAGCCAGCGATAGCCGAGGCGGAAAAGCGCGCGACCGACGCCATGATCGGCCAGCCGCTGCACACGCGCCAGCGCTCCCGAAAGGCGTCCCCAGGCGAAGCTGCTCATCAGCACCAGACGTTCCAGACGCGTCGGATCGCAGGCAGCCAGACACAGCCCCCAGAAGCCTCCCAGCGAATGCCCCACCACCTGCACGGGCGCCTCGCCGGTCAGGTCCTGAATCGCCTGTGCCAGCGCTTCGGCCAGCCGCTCCGGCGTAAGCAGCAGCGTGCGTGGGCCGTCTTCATCCGGCAGGTGGCCGGGCAACGACAGCGCGTACCAGCGACGCCGGGTGCGCATGGCCGACGGCATCAGCGCCACCCATCCCCATGGTGAAAGCGTCCAGCCATGCAGCCAGATAACGGGTGGCCCCGGCCGATAAATGCCATCCGTCACCACCCGCACCGGTCCCAGCTCCGTCGCGACGCGATAGGTGATCATATGCCCCCCCGTTTTCTACGGACGCACTCCGCCGGCAATGTACAAACAAGACCGATCGGATTCACAGATCTGCCCGCCTCATCGTTTCAAGCAAAGCCTGCTCCCCTGTTGCTCTCCAGCGCTGTAGAGAATCGTCCGCCTCCATCAGAAAATGGAACCGATGCCGGTAAAATCCATCCGCCGGAACTCCTGCGTCAGCTCATATTTCCGGAAAAATGTCATCCGCACCGACCCACCCAGCATGAAAGCCCGCAGGAGTTCCCTGACCCCACTTCTGACTACGAAACTACCAGCACTGCGAATCCCTTGTGTACTCAACATTATCAAACGTAGTCTCCAGCACCGTCCCATCTCTTAATCGTAAGCGCGCGTAATTCCTCCGGGAAGACGTATCGAACAGCTCCACCTCCCTCCCCAGCAACGACAACAACGTGCACTGCGCCGACCGCTCTCCAAAATCTACCGCCTGCTCCCGTTCCCCTTCCTGCAACACTCCCTGACCCCTGAACAAAATCTCATACCATTTTCTCTTCTTATTAACAATAGAAAGATATTCGATATAAATAATCGTAGCATTCTGCTCCAGACTAAACGCCATCTGGATGATCCGACTGCCTTCTTCAAACGATTCAATTCTACTACCTAATAACAACTTACCAATACGCCTATCATACCACTTTTCAGATATGTAATTAATTTCATGCCTGGTGGCACCTGTATATTCGAGCAAAAAATCATCTTTATTATGAGGATAACCCACCAGATTGATCAGAGTATCTGCGATAGCAAGCGCCACTTTGAATTCGGTCACATCATCCACGTCCGGCCATCGGGATATAATCTCCCTGATATCGTCTTTGGTCACTCCAAAGACTGAGATAAAATCACAGTCCGGTACAAAGTCCTCTTCCACCACAGCCTTCAGGCATCGATACACAACCTCGCGCTCCCGTGGCGTTAGATCTCTTAGTGCCATGATCTTTATCTGATTAATTTATTGATATCTTTTGTTAGTCCATATCTATCTTCAATCATATCAAGATAATCACGCCCTACTTTAGGTCTAAAAGCTGTTCCCAAATCCGGATCCAGCGGACTAAAAATTACGACCGTTCCCGTCGCATCATCCCAGAATAATTTCTTCACCACATCCGTCTTAAAATAACCCCACTCAGATGGATTCCTGATGATATTCTGAATCAACCGCGCAAATTCATCCTGTGAATTCACCAGACCCTTAAACTCATCTGCATGTTTCCCCCATGCATGTCCCCTGCTGATGTAATAGGCCGCCAATCGATCAAAAAATGCCGATTCGGTAATCTTTGCCACAACCAATCCAGCAAGCTTCGATTCGTCCGGAAGAAGCCGGTTGATCAGCGTCAAAAACTCAAAGGGATGCTTGACGCCAAGCAGTTGCTTTAAAGCGCAATCAACAATCCCGATCACCGCTATCGGATCCCCCTGAAGCGCCTGCAGCGCGTCAATCGCACAAAGAGCCAGCTCTTTCTTCTCATCCTTTAAAATATTGTACCACGTCCGCCCCTCGAGTAAATCATCGCCTTTATCTAACGCCTCTCTGAGTTTGCGAACCAGACGAATCAACTTGCCCGGCCCCTCCTCGCACGTGAATGTGCCCGGATCACATTCCTCCGCTTCCTGACGGCCGCCTCCACCACCACCCCCACCAAGCTGATCCGTACACCACAAATCCTGACAATCAACCGGCCCGCCATCGTCCTGCCACCACCACGGATCCTCCCCCGACGGCGGCCACTCCCCGCCTCCCCCC
>WFPM01000140.1 GCA_015487635.1 Rhodothermus sp. | reverse complement strand
TGAGCGGGTTTTTTGTTTTAACACGGCGGCCTGCATCGACAGTTTGCGGCCCATCAACCGACCGGCCTGCGCCACGACCTCGCGGAGCGAGTACGCCTCGGGACCACCGAAGACCAGACGTCGGTTGCGGGCGGCCGGGTGATCGGGCATCACTGCCACAAACTCGGCCACATCTTCCATGGCAATGAAAGCATGACGCCGCATACCGCTTCCGATGAGGACCGGAAACCGCCCATCCGGCAGCGGTTGCACCACCGGCAGGTACAGCCAGACCTCCATAAACGCGTTGGGTGCTACGATCGTGTAGTCGAGCCCGCTTTCCCGCAGATAGGCCTCCGTCTCTCCTTTGGCGGCCCGCAACGGTACCGGACGGTTGCGATCGCCCCCCTGCACCGACACGAAAATGAATCGACGCACCCCGGCCCTACGGGCCGCGTCGATCAGGTTGCGGTTACCGGCCCGATCGACCGAATCGATCGTGTCGTCGCCCTCCCGCAGCGCGGAGTTGGCCGTCGTGATGACAGCCGCCATATCCTGACAGGCAGCCTCCAGCGTGTCGGATTCTTTCAAATCACCGGTAACCGGTCCCCCGGTCGCCTTCAGTGCACGCGGCGACGTGGCCCTTCCCTGCGCCGCCAGCGCTTCGGCCTTCGAGTCGGGACGCACCAGGATGCGCACGGGCAGCCCGCGTGCCAGCAACCGTTGCGCAATGCGACCGCCCAGCAACCCCGTAGCGCCTACCATCTCAGCATCATGACGGGTTGCTCCTCCGCCCTTCCGATAGCAGACCGGCAGAAGACCTGCGCCTCCACATTGTGTTGGGCTGCCGCGGATCCGGACCAACCTGAAGCATGGATATCGCTGATGAAAAAGCACGCTGCCGGATTATTGGCCCCCGGGCACTTTCGCGCGAATGGCCTGCGTTTTTCGGCCACTTTCAAAACGCCGCATTGGCGAAGCGGACTACACCACCGGCCATTCGACACAAACGGGGCATTTTCGGGCAATTGTGCCTGACAGGTGGCCGGTTTTGCATTGCAGATATTGATCGGTATATTCTTCAAAACTTCCTGCAACAGGTCATGCGCATTCTCCCGATTCCGATTCTGCTGGCGCTGCTGCTCAGCCCGGCCGCCCCGCCCCATGCCGATGATCAGCTTACCGGAACGGTCACCTACGGTCCCGGCCTCCCTCTGGAAGGCGCCCGGGTCTATGCGCTGGAACCAACTCGGGCCGAAACGCTGGCGACCGGGACGACCGACGCCGCGGGCATGTTCACGCTGACGCTGCCGGCCGGCACGGCCACTGATCCGCTGCCCGCCACTTACGTGCACCGCATCACCGCCCTGTATCCCCAACCGCTACAGGACGGACTGCGCCTTCAGGTTCACTTTACGGCACCGCCTTCGGAAAAGGCCCTCCCTGTTCCCGAGATCTTCGACATAACGGGCCGGCGTATCGCCCCGGAAGCTGTACGAACGGCCGGCGTGTACTTCCTGAGGCTTCGCTTCATCTCGGGCCAGACGACCCCGCCCCGTTCGTTTGTGCAGACCATGCGCGGGATCCCGGAGATCATATTGCTTCGCACCGAACCGACCGTCATGGGCGCCGGCAAGCGAAGCGTTGCGGCCCGGGAGATCCGGCTGCGCATTGAACACCCGAATTTTGCCCCGTTCGAGACGGTGCTGACAGTTGAATCCGGCACGCCCGTCCACGTCGAAGCGGTGCTCAATCCGACCACCGCTCTGTTGACACCTACCGCCACCCGCCCGGAAAACCTGCTGTTCGCCATCACCGCACCGCCCGACCTGCTGGCCCTGTATTTCGGCCTGGAGCAGAACGACACGCTCCAGATCACCCACCTGCTACTGCAACAGGGCGAACAACTGCACGGCGTGGTGTTCAACGAACGCCTCTATCCCATCCAGTGGATCGGCGATTCGGTCACGGTGGCCGTTCGACGGCTAAGCCGCGATGCCTTCGATCCTTCCCGCACGTTCCTCGCCATGGTCTACCAGGGCACCGAGGACACGCTGACGCTGGACCTTTCGGATCGGCCCCTGTCGGAAGTGCTTGACCGATTTGAAAACGTGGCCGGCCAGCCTTTCCCCGAAGCACGTTCGCTGGCCGACGCCTTCCCGACGTGGAGGCTCGACTCGCTGGCCGCCCGGGCTTACCGACCGACCGACGAACGGGAAGGGTATCTGGCGGCCGCCACCGCCTTTCGGACGGCCTATGCTGCCTGGCGCCTCAAGGAAGCGGCCGACACGCTGGTCGGCGTAGGCAAACAGTTGTATGGACAGGCACTGGCCACCGCTGCTAAATACCTGGTTCAGGTGGCAGCGGCCTCTCTGGCGCATATCGTCAATCGGGAGTTGGGACCGGGCAATCCGAACGATCCCTCCCAGGAGCTTCCCCGACTACCCGTACTGCTGTGCCGGGGTGCGGCCAAGTACGGACTCTGCCATTACCTGTTTTTCCGCTATCTGGGCAGTTCAGAGCCGTGCGTAAGTTTCTGCAAGACTAGCCTGCGGTGCTTTTCCGACATCTGCCAGCCACAGACGCTGGATATGCAGCGGGCCCTGGCCCTGCGCGAAGCTTACTGACACCACCGCACAGCACCAGCACCCGGTCCGCCTCAGCGCATGTCGATTTCCGTCTGCAGACAAAGGTCACACGACAAAGCGCCCACGTAGAACGGAAGTCTTTCGTCCGAGCGCGTCGATTGACCGGTGCGAAAGCATCCGTCCGGCTTCGGTGGCTTCCGCCAGGAGGCCACCCGTCGCACCGCCCGAGCCACGTAGGCCGCGTCGAGAACGACTGAACCTGCGCGTCCGGCGCAACCAGACACCCGACCGGCCGCACGGTATTACAGACGATCCGACAAATCTGCAAGCCCGAAAGGCATCCTGCCCGTTCCCTTGAAACCATGAACCGGAATCGACCGGCTGCCTTGCGTTTCGGGCGGAAAGATTGTACCATTTCGGCGAAATCGCTTCTTTTACCCCGGACCACCAACCCCGCCCGGCGATGATGCGTCCACAGTACATCGAAGACGTGATCGATCTGACCGATCCGAGGCTGAACCATATTCTGAATATGTCGGTCGAAGAGGCCCGCGCGCGGGTGCGCTCGGGCGATCCGAAGGCGGTGCGGGCCATCGAAGGGTCGTTTGCGCTGGTGGCCCGCGACGGCAAGACGGTTCGTCTGGCCCGCTCGATGGACCGCCCCATGCGCTACTTTCTGGCCAAGCGTGAGGACGGCCCCGCGCTGGTTGTAGCCCACCGCATCGAGGAAATCCACCGCTGGCTGCAATCGGTCGGTTTTGCCGATCAGTTTCATCCGAGCTACACGCGCATGGTGCCCGCCCACTACGTGGTCACGCTGGAACTGATCGGTTGTCCGGATCCGGCGCCCGCCTACACCCGCTTCTTTGAAATTCCCACCGAAACGCTGCCCCCCGACATCCCCACCATCGGACGCTACTACATCGGCGCGCTCAAGGAGGAAATCCGGCGCTGGCTGCTGAGAATTCCCGAAGACGCGCCCATCGGCGTGACGTTTTCGGGTGGCATCGATAGCGGCTCGGTCTTTCTGGTTACCTACCACACGTTGCTGGAACTGGGTATGAATCCCGGCCGCCTCAAAGCCTTTACGCTGGATCTGGGCGAAGGACCTGATCGCAATCAGGCGTTTGCCTTTCTGCAGCAACTCGGGCTGGAACTGTTCTGGGAGCCCGTGGAGGCGGGTCCGGAGCTGATCGACATCCGGGAGGTGGTGCGCATCGTCGAGGACTACAAGCCGCTCGACATCGAGTCGGCCGCCATGCACTACGCGTTGGCCCGGGCGCTACGTCAGCGCTACCCGGACTGGAAGTACCTGCTTGACGGCGAGGGCGGCGACGAGAACCTCCGCGACTACCCCATTGAGCACAACCCGGAACTGACCGTCTATAGCATCATCAACAATCATCTGCTCTACCACGAGGGCTGGGGCGTGGACAAGTTCAAGCATTCGCTCACCTACACGGGCGGCCTCAGCCGTGCTTATACGCGCACCTTTGCGATCAACCGGCACTTCGGCTTCGAGGGCTTCAGCCCCTACACGCGCCCGAACGTGATCGAAGTAGCCGAAAAGATTCCCTTTGCCGAGCTGACCGGCTACGACAAGGAAAAGCTCTACCGCCTCAAAGGCGAGGTGGTCTATCACGGCATCCGAGCCGTCACCGGCTTCGAGATGCCCGTGTTCGAAAAACGCCGATTCCAGCACGGCGCTCTGCCCGAAGCGCGGCTGCGCGAGCTGATTCCGTCCGAGCGCCAGCTCCGGCGCATGGTGGAGGATCTGTTCGCGGCATGAACGAGCTGACGCGCTGGGAAACGCTCACGCCCCGGGCTCGCACGCGGCTAATCCGGGCGTTGCGGCCTCCCCGAGCGAAAGTCGATCCGGAACGCCCCTATGCCTTCCACCACGAACAGGAGCGGGCGCCTGACGGCCGCCTGGAGCGCGTCAACGTGGTCTTCCTGACCAACCGGGAGTGCCCGTGGACGTGCACCATGTGCGACCTGTGGCGCCACACCACCACGACGCCGGTCATGGCCGACCAGATCCTGCGCCAGCTCGACCATGCGCTGGAGCGCCTGCCCGAAGCCGACGCCGTCAAGCTCTACAACAGCGGAAGTTTTTTCGACCGGCTGGCGATTCCCCCGGCCGCCTATCGGGGCATTGCCGAACGGCTGCGCGGCTATCGGCGCGTGATCGTTGAGTCGCATCCGGCCCTGCTGGGCCGTCGGACGCTCCAGTTCCGGGACCTGCTCGACGGCCGGCTTGAGGTCGCTATCGGCGTCGAGTGTATCCATCCGGACGTGCTCGCCGCGCTCAACAAACGTCTGACCGTCGCCGACCTGGAACGCGCCGTAGCCTGGCTGCACGAGCACGCGCTGCTCATCCGGGCGTTCATCCTGCTCCAACCGCCGTTTCTACCAGACGAAGCCGCCCTCGACTGGACCTGCCGTACCGTGCAGTGGGCCGTAAGCCGGGGCATTCAAACCGTCGTGCTCATACCAACCCGCACGGGCAACGGTATCATGGAACGGCTCGAACAGGTCGGACGCTTCGCGCCCCCCTCGCCCGAGGACATCGAAGCGGCCGCCGCCTTTTTGTTTGCGCAACCGGCTCCGGTACGGTTGCTCGACACCTGGGATCTGGCGCGCTTCTATCCGTGTCCGGACTGCGCCCGGCTCCAGCAGGAACGCTTCGAACGCATGAATCGGACGCAGACCTGGGAAGCTGCCGTCCGCTGCCCAACCTGTGCCGTGCCATGAACAACCGCTGTGACGTGGCCATTCTGGGCGCCGGCTTTGGCGGCGCGCTGCTGGCGCTGATCCTGCGCCGCCGTGGCCTTTCGGTCACGTTGATCGAAAAAGGCCGCCCGCGCTTTGCCATCGGCGAATCCTCAACGCCGCTGGCGAACCTGTACCTGGAGCAGCTCGCGCAAGCATTCGATCTGCCCGAACTGCTGCCGCTCACCAAGTACGGCCGCTGGAAAGCTGCCCATCCCGAGCTGCCGGTCGGCAAAAAACGGGGCTTCACATTCTTCTGGCATCGGCCTGGACACCCCTGGACACCCCGACTGGACGGCCATCCTGCCTACCTGCTGGTAGCCGCCTCGCCGCACGACGCTATCGCCGACACGCACTGGTACCGCCCCGCCTTCGACGCCCACCTGACGGCCCTGGCGCTCCGCGCCGGCGTTCGCTACCTGGAGCCCGCCGCGCCCGTGGCGGCCGAGGTGGAGGCTTCCGGCGTGCGGCTTTGCCTTGAAACGCCCGGCGGCCCGTACACGCTGGACGCCCGCTTCGTGGTGGACGCCACCGGTCCGGCCGCCTGGCTGGCCCACCACTTGGGCCATCGGCCCGAGCCGCATCCCCATCTGCCGGAGCGTGTGGCCCTATATGCCCACTTCCGCAACGTGGCCCGTGCCGACAACTGGCTCGACGACCGGCGGGACCGCTGGCCCTACCGGCCCGACGATGCGGCCGTCCACCACCTGCTCGAGGAAGGCTGGGCCTGGGTGCTGCACTTCGACCACGGCATTACCAGCGCTGGCCTCTCGCTGCGGACCGACCGCCTGCCTGCCCGCGATCCTGACGCCTGCTGGCGGTGCGTGCTCGACCGCTACCCGTCGCTCCAGGCCCTGTTCGTCCGCGCCACTCCGCTCTATCCACTGCGCATGGTGCCCGAGCGACCGCATCGCTTTCGGGAGCTGGCCGGTCCGGGCTGGGCCATGCTGCCGAGCGGCGCGGGCATCCTTGATCCGCTACTCTCCACCGGCAATCCGCTGACGTTGCTGGGCGTATGGCGCCTGGCCGAACTGCTCACCCGATACCGGGCCATGCCGCCTGCCGACGCCCTGCAAAAATATCGGCGGCAGACGCTGAACGAGCTCGAACAGACGGCCCGCCTGCTGGGTGCCCTCTGGCACGTACTGGAGCATCCTGATCGGTTTACGCTGCTTTCCAAGCTGTACTTCGCGGCGGCCAGCTTTCGGGAAACGCGCATTCGTCTTGGTCGCGAAACCGGCATTCCGGGCTTTCTGCTCACCGACCACGCCGACTTCTGCCGGGTGCAGGACCGGTTGTTGTCGGCCGCTGCACAGGGCAACCTGCCCGAACCTGCGGAGGTGTATGCAGCGCTGGAGCCGTTCGACGTGGCCGGCCTCTGCGCGGAGCGGGACGGGTTCTATCCGGCACGGGCCGAGGATGTGCTGAACGCCTGCCACAAAATCCCGGCCTCCCGTGAAGAGGTATGGGCCGGCCTTCGGCGTAGTGGTTTTCTGGCGGCCGAAGCCGTCTGATATGTGTTCGCTGATTTACCGGGGCATGAGGACGCCACACCCCGGGGGCCGGACCTATCCCGGCCGATGCGACCGGGTGAGCCCGGCGGTCCGCCCCTGCGGGGTGGGGACGCGCCGTCCGGCCAGGCGGGACGCACCCCGGTTACACCCATGCTTTCCGCCCAGAGTGAGCGGAGCCAACGCCCGGACCCCGAACCTTGGCGCGGAAAGCACCGGATTGGACCCTCCCCCTGACCCCCTCCCTGGCAGGGAGGGGGCAGTACCTAAGC
>WFPM01000139.1 GCA_015487635.1 Rhodothermus sp. | reverse complement strand
GACGGCTGGCGCTGGGCACCTGGCAGGGCATCTACCTGTGCGAGCACCGCAACCACGGCGGCCCTCGCCGTCTGGTGCTGACGCTCTGGGGAGAAGAAGGGTAGAAACGGCCCAGTAGTTGCCTCAGTGGACGCTGACGCACGCATTCGCGTTCGATCACAGTAAACTTCCCTTCTAAAAAGAGGCCCGGCTGTTGGAGCACACCCGAAGGAGCCACCGGGCCGGCTCTTCTGGCGTTTGTGGATCGAAGCGGAAAAGAACGAGGCCCGAAGGTACCGGGCTGCGCATGCGGTAGACCAGTGCACCATAGTCTCGGTCAAACGTCAGCACGATGCGCTTTTCTCGTGACGCTCGCGCCGGCACTTCGGATCGGTAGCGCCCGGTATTTCCTGAATGATCGAGGTGACGTCGTGGCCGGTCTGGCGCAGGAGATGTACGCTGCTCAGCGGAAAGTTTGCGTTGGCTAAGCATCGTATGGAGACGTGCTGGCTGGAAGAACGTACAGGGCCTCTTCACGCAGGCATTCCGCAGCAAAAGCAAAGACGGCCTGAAGCGCTTCGCGCGTCAGGGTCGGATAATTCTCGAGCACCTGCTCCGTCGTCCAGCCTGCGGCAAAAAGCCCGAGAATAAAGGCAACCGAGAGACGGGTTCCTTTGACAACGGGCTTTCCCTGAAGGATTTCCGGGTCAGCGTGAATGTACGGACGCCAGTCCATAACGGCACAGGATTCTGGTAGCCAGTTCTCGTTATCTACGACTGTGCCGTGTTTAAAGTTTTTTCAGGACGGCTACCCGTGCTCCGGCTCCAGGATGAGGGCGGCCAGCGGGGGAAGCGTCAGTTCTAAATGGAAGGGGCGGCCGTGCCAGGACTCGGGCACCGCCTCGACGCGGCCGAAGTTGCCCATGCCACTGCCGCCGTAGGCCGTAGCGTCGCTGTTGAGCACTTCGCGCCAGGGGCCACCGATCGGCACGCCCACGCGGTAGTGCTCGCGTGGTACGGGCGTGAAGTTCAGTACGAACAGCAGCATGCGGCCGGCATTCTTGCGCAGGTAGCAGATCACGCTCTGGTCGCGGTCGCTGAAGTCGATCCATTCGAACCCTTCCGGTCCGTCGTGCCAGAGGGCCGGATTTGTACGGTAGAGGTGGTTCAGATCGCGCACCCATAGCTGAATGCCCCGATGGTAGGGCTGGTCCAGCAGGTGCCATTCGAGCTGCGTGTCATGGTTCCATTCATGGTGCTGGCCGAACTCTCCGCCCATGAACAGGAGCTTTTTGCCCGGATGGCCCCACATGTGGCCAAACAGCAGGCGCAGGTTGGCCGCTTTCTGCCAGTCGTCGCCGGGCATTTTGCCCCAGAGCGATCCCTTGCCGTGCACCACCTCGTCGTGGGAAAGGGGCAGGACGTAATGCTCCGAAAAGGCGTACCAGAGCGAAAAGGTCAGTTCGTCATGATGATACTTGCGGTAGATGGGGTCGCGCCGGATGTAGTCCAGCGTGTCGTGCATCCAGCCCATGTTCCATTTGTAGAGAAAGCCCAGGCCGTTGTTGTAGGTGGGGGCCGACACGCCGGGCCAGGCTGTTGACTCTTCGGCGATCGTCATGGCCTCGGGGAAGTGCAGATAGACCGTCTCGTTGAATTTTTTGAGGAAGTCGATGGCTTCCAGGTTTTCGCGGCCGCCGAAGATGTTGGGCGTCCACTCCTTGCGCGAGTAGTCCCGGTAGAGCATGGAGGCCACCGCATCGACGCGCAGCCCGTCGACGTGATACTTTTCAAGCCAGAAAAGCGCGTTGGAGATCAGAAAATTGCGCACGCCCGGTTTGTTGTAGTCGAACACATAGGTACCCCAGTCGGGGTGATAGCGCATCCTGGGATCGTCGTATTCGAAGAGCGTGGTCCCGTCGAAGAAAACCAGTCCCTGGGGATCGGCTGCAAAGTGGCTCGGGACCCAGTCCAGGATAACCCCGATGCCGCGTTGGTGCAGATAATCGATCAGGTACATCAGGTCCTGAGGCGATCCGTAGCGAAACGTGGGGGCGTAGTAGCCGACTACCTGATAGCCCCAGGAGCCGTAGTAGGGGTGTTCCATGACGGGCAGCAGCTCCACGTGTGTGAAGCCCATCTCCTGCACATAGTCGGCCAGCGGTTCGGCAATCTCACGGTAGGAGAAGGACTCGCCGGGACGTTTGTGGCGCCAGGAGCCCAGGTGCACCTCGTAGATGGAAACCGGCTTGTAGAGGCTGGCCGGACCCTGACGGCGCTGCATCCATTCGTCGTCGTGCCAGGAGTAGTCGAGCCGCGTGATGATGGAGGCCAGCCCTTCGATGGGGCTGCCGGTGGGCGGTTCCATGGCAAAGGCGTAGGGATCCGTCTTGTCGGCCTGATAAAAGCCGTGCCGGATCCGGTACTTGTAGGTATGGCCTGGACGCGCGCCCGGCACATAGCCGGCCCACAGACCGCCGCCGTAGCGCTCGAGCGGGTTGGCTTCCGGATTCCAGTTGTTAAAGGCTCCGAGCACCGAAACCCCGTCGGCATGGGGGGCCCAGACGCAGAACCAGGTGCCTTCTTCGTCTGGATGAGCTCCCAGTTTCCGGTAACTGTCGTAGAAGGTGCCGCTTTCCCAGCGCCGGATGTCTTCTTCCGTGAGCCAGCTCATCAGGGAAACATCGCCAGATTGTGCTTTAGTTTGGGCGAGATGCGCCGTATTTTAGGGCGCCTGCTGAAAGTCGGCCCCAAGATACAACGGAGTGGGCGGAAAAGGATACCTGTTTCTTCAGAGTTTGGGCAAAAAGTTACAGAGCGACTGCGCTTGAAGTGCGGGCATTCCCGGTCCGCGGGCGTCAGCATGAAAGGACGGATGGCTGGCAGGCGGCGACGGGAGGTTACGTACGTTGTCGTAAAAATGAAGCCGCGCAGGCAAAACGCTTGCTTCGGTGTGTCTTTTGTTGCAAGCCGGGATGTTCAGGGCGTACTGTAGTCATGTCGCATAGCGCGCAACCGGTTACATCGGTACAGGCCGTCTGGCCCGGCCGGCCCTATCCGTTGGGGGCCGCCTGGGACGGGTTGGGCGTCAACTTCGCCCTCTACAGCCAGCACGCCGAGGCGGTGGAGCTGGTGCTGTTCGACCACCCGGATGATCCCGCGCCTTCGCGCACGATTGAGGTGACCGAACGGACGGGGCCGATCTGGCATGTCTACCTGCCCGGCCTGCGACCCGGCCAGCTCTACGGCTACCGCGTCTACGGACCCTACCGGCCGGAGGAAGGCCATCGCTTCAATCCGAACAAGGTGCTGCTCGATCCCTACGCAAAGGCCATCGGAAGGCCACTCCGCTGGCACGACAGCCTCTTCGGCTACAAGATCGGCGATCCGGCCGGGGATCTGTCGTTCTCCGAAGAAGACAGCGCCCCGTATGCGCCGCTGGGGGCTGTGGTGGAAGGCTGCTTCGAGTGGGGCGACGACTGCCCGCCGCGTATCCCCTGGGAAGACACGATCATCTACGAAACGCACGTCAAGGGCATCACCCGGCTGCATCCGGAAGTGCCGGGGCCGCTGCGGGGGACGTATCTGGGACTGACCTGCGAGCCGGTGCTGGAGCACCTGAAGCGGCTGGGCGTCACCACGATCCAGCTCCTTCCGGTGCACGCGAAGGTGCACGATCGGCACCTGGTCGAGCGCGGCCTGTGCAACTACTGGGGCTACAATCCGCTCTGCTACTTTGCGCCGGAGCCCGAGTACGCCACGAACGGGCCGATCTCGGCCGTGCGCGAGTTCAAGATGATGGTGCGTGCGCTGCATGCCGCCGGCTTCGAGGTGATCGTCGATGTGGTCTACAACCACACAGGTGAAGGCGGTGTGCTGGGTCCCACGTTGTCGTTCCGGGGTATCGACAACCGCGCCTACTACAAGGCCGACCCGAACGATCCACGCTTTCTGGTCGATTACACGGGCACCGGCAACACGCTGGACGTGGGCAACCCCTACGTCATCCAGCTCATCATGGACAGCCTGCGCTACTGGGTCACCGAAATGCACGTCGACGGTTTTCGGTTCGACCTGGCGGCCGCGCTGGCCCGCGAGCTGTACGACGTGGACATGCTCTCGACCTTTTTCCAGGTCATTCAGCAGGACCCGGTGCTCAGCCAGGTCAAGCTCATTGCCGAACCCTGGGACGTCGGTCCGGGTGGTTATCAGGTGGGCAACTTCCCCTGGCAGTGGGCCGAGTGGAACGGCCGCTATCGCGACGCCGTGCGCCGCTTCTGGCGGGGCGATCGGGGACTCAACGGTGAGTTTGCCACACGCTTTGCCGGCTCCAGCGATCTGTACGAGCGCAGCGGCCGCCGTCCCTTCGCCTCGATCAACTTCGTCACGGCGCACGACGGCTTCACGCTGGAAGATCTGGTCAGCTACACGAAAAAGCACAACGAAGCCAACCTGGAAGGCAACAGGGATGGCATGGACGAAAATTACAGCACGAACTGCGGGGTGGAGGGGCCCACGCAGGATCCGTCCGTGCTGGCCTGCCGGGAAGCGCTCAAGCGCAGCCTGATCAGCACGCTGTTTCTCTCGCAGGGCGTGCCCATGTTGCTGGGCGGCGACGAGCTGTCGCGCACGCAGCACGGCAACAATAACGCCTACTGCCAGGACAACGAGATCAGCTGGTACAACTGGCAGCTCGACGAACGCAAGCAGCAGTTTCTGGAGTTTGTCCGCCAGGCGATCTGGTTTCGCAAGCAGCATCGGAGTTTCCGGCGCCGCCATTTTCTGACCGGTTTGCCCAACGGCGGGGAGGCCCCCGATGCGGTCTGGTGGCACCCGGAAGGCCGGCCCATGCGCCACGAGGACTGGACTAATCCAGAGTTGACGGCCTTCGGACTGCTGCTGCACGGCGACGCCATTCAGGGCACCGACGAGCACGGACGGCCGTTTCGCGACGACACGTTTCTGATCCTGTTCAACAACGGCAGCGAAGCCGTGCCGGTCGTGGTGCCGGAGGTATGCTCCTGTGGCAAGCCGCACCACTGGGAGGTGGTTCCGGTGTTTCAGCGCAATGTGGCACCCACCACGTGCGCACCCGGCGAGACGCTGTCGCTCCCGCCCGGCGTGCTGACGGTGCTGGTGGCCGTACCGCCGTTCTCGAATGGAAACCCGGAGACGGCCTGACGCTTTCAGAAGGCGTCTTCCTCAGGAACGCAACCTCTGACCGTGGTGAACCGTCTTGGCCTTTTCGGTCTGGTGTTCCTGCTGGCGGGATGTGCCGCCACGCGCGGTGCGCAGGAACAGCAGGGACCGGCGCCGGAAGAAGCTCCGATCGATTGGTCGGCTTACGAGGATTTTGATCTGACCCGCTATCCGGATCCGCCGCCTCCGCCGCTCAGGGTGCAGCACGATGTGCCGGAAGTGTTGATGGAAGGGCGGGCTGGCGCTGCGGCCATGCGCACCGTGGAGGGCTACCGCGTGCAGATCTTCCTTACCGAAAACAAGGCCACGGCCGACAGCATCTACGCGGCGGCGGTTGCCTGGTGGCGGCGGATGGCTGCGCAGGGATTGCTGGAAGGCATTCCCGGCGCGCAGGACGATCCGCCGCCGGTCTATATCGTCTACCGCGCGCCGTATTACCGCATTCGTCTGGGGAACTTTCGGACGCGTGAAGAAGCCGAGCGCCTGCGGGAGCTGGCCGCCCGCCGCTTCGAGGGCGCGTTCGTCACCTCCGATCGGGTGACCGTGGGGCAGTAGAGGTCGTTCGAAAAATGGTTTCAGTTTACAATTTCCGGTTGGGCTACGGGATGATCTACCAACGCGCTCGGTAGTCAGGCACGAAGCGTAGCGGAGGGCTGTCTCGGTGCGGCTGACGCTACAAACACACGCTCGGTAGCCAGGCAAGGGCCGGCTCCCCTTCCAATAGAAGCTTCCGAAGAGTGGCTGTAACACCCCTCCCCATGGCAGCCCATTAAGCGGAAGGCATGGACGCTGAGAGAGGCGTAGACGCCTGCATTCACAGCCAGCCGTAGCCTGTGGACACTGCTCCCCTTTGAGGGGGAGCTGGTCCGAAGGACCTGAGGGGGTGACATGAGCTGTCGCTGTCCGTGAAGCCCTGATACCTGTCTATCAATCCAGGAGGACTTGCCCCCGTCATATCAACAACGGGATGCCATGTCCCATCGAATCATCCCCGTAGGGGCGGACCCGTGGGTGTGCCCGGGACCTGGCGATGGGGAACGAATGCCCGCCGCACTACAGCCGCACGTGGGGGCCGATGACCGGATGGCGGCGGAGCTGCTCGGCTTCTTCGGGGGTGGGAC
>WFPM01000138.1 GCA_015487635.1 Rhodothermus sp. | reverse complement strand
GAAGCGCTGCAGCAGGCCGCGGCTTTGCAGGAAGGCTTCGGCTTTTTGCTCGTCGGCGGCCAGCGCGGCCAGTTCACTCAGCTTCATGATTCCACCTTTATGGATTGCTCAGGGAATTTAACAAGGTGGAACCTATTAAGCAATCACCATATACTAAAATATACATACGCCCGGGCGGCAGCAAAAGGTGAAGGGCTGCCCGAGACGGGCAGCCCCTCATTTTCTGTAAGGTGGCGGCGTGCGCTGGCCTGTAAGCCGAATTCTGTCTGCCCGGAGCGACGGCCGCCGTGCCGCTTCCGGGGAGACCATCATTTATCTGGGGCTGCCGTCACCGGCAGCCTCAAGCGGCCTACCCGCGCCGCCGCGTCGCCCTACGGGCGACGCCTTTCAGCGGGCCACCTTATCCGCCGCGAGGGCGGTGCGGCGCTGCTTGGCCTTGCACCCCCCGGGGTTTGCCAGCCGCCGCTGTTACCAGCGACGCTGGTGGGCTCTTACCCCACCCTTTCACCCTTTGCCTGAGTCCCGCACAGGCGGGACCATCGGCCGGTCTGCTCTCTGTGGCACTTTCCGTCACCGCCCGGTTACCCGAACGGTGCCCTCCTGTTAGGAGGCGGGGTGCCCTGTGGTGTTCGGACTTTCCTCGCCGCCGCGCCTCACACGAGGCGGGCGACGCGATGGTCCGGCCAGCGCACCACGTTTGTTAATGCATAACGGAATTAAGAAGATCCCGCACTGCCGTTCGCAAAGCCCAGCTCCTGACTGACCTCCTGGAACAGCTCGCTGTCGACGATGATGCGTCCGGTATGCTCGCAGGCGATGATGCGCTTGCGCTGCCGGATTTCCACCTGCTGCTGGGGCGGTACCGCGTAACCGGCCGCCGCACCACGCTCCAGTGGCACCACGGCCCGGCCGTCCCGGTAGCGCGCCCGTAGCCGTTTGTAAGCGCGCAGATAGCGCGGATCCACCTCCTTTTCGGCCTCGGCGCGCATGGTCTGCAACTGCTCCATCTCGTGCTTCGTGTCCTCCAGCACTTCCTGCAGCTCGGCGCGCTTGGCCTTTAGCATCTCCTCCAGCTCCTTCAGCCGGGCCTCCGCTTCCTGAATGGCGGCCGTTCGCTCTTCTGTCATCCGCTCCAGCTCTTCTAGACGGGCCTTGGCCGCTTCGATGCGCTGCCGCTGCGCCTCGATCTCCTTGGTCAGCGCATCATACTCGCGGTTGTTGCGCACGTGGAGCTGCTGCTCCTCGTAGCGCTTGATTAACGCCTCCGCCTCCTCAATGTCCAGCCGAGCCCGGCGACGCTCGACCTCGTACTCCTTGAGTTCCCGCTTGTACTTTTCCAGCCGCGTCTCCAGACCGGCCTTCTCGTCTTCCAGGTCCCGGATCTCATCGGGCAGATCGCCCCGCAGCTTTTCCAGCTGGTCGATCCGGGTGTCGATCAGCTGCAACCGAACCAGCGCCCGCAACTGTTCGGCAATGGTGGCCGACTCCTGCATCGTGGTGGGCATAAGCGATCTCCGGCTTTATGAATGCATTTAATTCTGTCAGCTAAGAACGCCTGCTACCGGCTAAAGTTTGATGTACTTTGCGCAAAAGGCCGCTCCTACGGCTGGCGAATGAACGTCTGCACCGGCGACGTCCGAACCGTCGTACGTTTCCAGTCTACCATCGGAAAGCGTTGTCGCAGCCACGTCGCCAGCAGCGTTTCGGTCAGGGCCTCGGTCTCGTAGTGGCCGGCATCGATCAGCGCCATGCGTGGACGTCCATCATTACCAAGCACTTCAAAGAAGCGATGGTAGGTCAGGTCGGCCGTGACGTAGGCGTTGGCGCCGGCCGCCAGCGCGCGACCGATCAGGTCCGCGCCGGCTCCTCCGCAGACGGCCACCGTCTCGACCGGAGCGTCCGGATCGCCCACGTAACGCAGGCTGTCGGTCTGGAGCCGCTCGGCCACCCGCTGCAGAAAGTCACGCAACGGTTCAGGTTTTTCCAGTCGGCCGATGGCGCCCAGTCCGGCCCGGGTATACGGCTGCTCGACGGGATACACGTCGTAGGCCACCTCTTCGTAGGGATGGGCGGCCCGCATGGCCGCCAGCACGCGCGGCAGGTCCCAGCGGGCAACTTCCGCTTCCAGGCGCAGCTCTTCGGCCGACTCCAGCTTGCCCGGCTCCCCGATGAATGGCCGCGCCATGTCGCCCGGACGAAAATAGCCGGTACCCCGCGTGGCGAACGCACAGGCTTCGTAGTTGCCGATGCGTCCGGCCCCCGCCTCGGCCAGCGCCTCGCGCACCTGTTCGAAGTGCGAAGCCGGCACGAACGTCACCAGCTTGTAGAGCGCCTGCTCCATTTTCGCCAGGAACTGCACGTCCTTCAGACCCAGATGCTCGGCCAGCACGAACGACACACCGCCCGGCGCTGCATCCAGGTTCGTGTGGATGCTGTAGAGCGCGATGCCCGAGGCAGCCAGCCGAAGCGCCAGCGAGGAAACCAGGCTGTCCGGCGTGAGCCGACGAAGCGGGCGAAACAGCAGCGGATGGTGCGTGATGATCAGCTCGGCTTCAAGCGTCCGGGCCTCTTCGAGCACGGCCGGCGTCAGATCGAGCGCCAGCAGGGCCCGCCGTACGGGCCGCTCCGGATCGCCCACCTGAAGGCCCACGTTGTCGTAGGACTGCGCCGAACCCGGCGGCGCCCAGGCTTCCAGTGCTTCGGCAATCTGGCGAACGGTCGGATAGGCTTCCGTCATGGCTTTCGGTGGTCTTTCTGGTCAACGCGCGGCTTGTTTGTCGAGAGGCCCGCTCAGGTTCCATCGGTTCCCGCGTCCTGTGCCAGCCGCACCCCTTCGGCCTCGTCGACACGCGCCAGCAGCAGTATACCCGTCAGGAAAAACAGCAGCACCGAGCCGACACCTACGCGCTGGCTGCCCGCCCAGTCCGTGAACAATCCCAGCAACAACGGACCGAGAAACGCGGTGGCCTTCCCGGAAAAGGCAAAAAAGCCATAAAACTCGTTGCGTTTAGCGGGAGGTGTAAAGCGGCCCAGCAGCGAGCGACTGGCCGACTGACTGGGGCCGGCGAAAATGCCAATGAGCAGCGCGGCTACCCAGAAAAGGGTGCGGCTGGTGGTCACCACGGCCAGTAGACTGGCCACCGAAAGCCCCACCAGACTGATCAGAAGCGTACGTTTGCCTCCCAGCCGGTCATCGATGAATCCGAACAGCCAGGCGCCCAGCCCCGCCGCCACGTTGATGACGATCCCGAACACAATCAGTTCGTCGGCCTCAAAGCCGAACGTTCCCGCTGCATAGATGCCGCCGAAGGAAAAAACCGTCAGCAGACCGTCGTTGTAGAGCAGCCGGGCCAGCAACAGCCGCACGACCTGCCGGTAGCGCCGCACCTCGCGGAACGTGTCGATGAGCTGGCGGGTGGCCTGCCGAAAGACCCTCCGCACATCGGGGCGAACGGTCGGCCGTCGCTCAGGCACCCAGAGGAACAGCGGCAGGCTGAACAGTCCGTACCAGAGCGCCACGAGTAGATTCGTGGCCCGCACGTTTGCGTGCCCCTCCCGCGAAAATCCCAGCAACGGCGTTTCCGGTTGAATCAGGGTTATCAGCGCCACCACCAGACAGAGCAATCCCCCTACATACCCCAGCGCCCAGCCATAGCCCGAGACCCGACCGATCCGCTCCGGCGGTGCAATGTCCGGCAGAAAGGCATTGTAGAAGACGTTGCTCAGCTCGAAGGCCACATTGGCGACGGCAAAGAGCACAAGCGCGGCCAGCACCTGACCGGATTGCGGAAAATAGAGCGCCGCCGTGGACAGCACACAGAGCACCGTGACGGCCACCAGAAACCGTTTGCGGTACCCTCCCTGATCGGCCAGCGCGCCCAGATACGGAGACAGCAACGCCACGACCACGCCGCTGGCCGTCACCGCCCGCGACCAGAGCGCCGTGCCGGAGATTGGATCCGGTGCCACGGCCTGCGTGAAGTAGGCCGCATAGACAAACGTGACGACCAGCGTCGTGAACGCCGAGTTCGCAAAGTCATACAGCGCCCACGCCCAGATCGTGCGGGGCCGGTAGGCAGGAATGTCCACGAAACGTCCCCATTACCTGGTGGCCGACCGGACGTCAAAAAACGCAACCGGAGGCCCAAAAGGCAAGAGGACGCTTCGGTCTTACCGACGCTCAGCGGAAATACCACCGCACGAAAAACAGCGGCCGAATACCCAGTGACGATATTTTTACATCTTGTTGATCAAGATTCAGGGTGGCATACATGAGCTGCGCCTCGCCCCCTAACGAAAAGGACTCTCCTACAAAATATTCGGCGCCAGCTGCCGGCCCCAACGTAAAGCCCACGTCAGAACTGCTATCCTCCTCAAGATCTCCCACCTTTACAGACTGACTGACTATCATAAGCCCAATCCGCCCCCCCAAGTAGGTCTGCAATGCTTCGGTTAAAAATCTCGTAGCAAAAATGCCGCCTCCGATTCGCAACGCTGTAAACTTCTGTTCCAATTCTGATTCAACTACCTTAATGCGCATCATTCCCACCTCGGGCTCTAAGCGGACCTGTTGGAAGTTTATAGGTACATAAAAACCAATAGGAGCCACAACTTCAGAAAGCGCCGCAAGTGCGTCACTCACATCTACCTGATTGCCTAAGATTGCCACTCCTAAGCCCCAGTGTGGAGCTTGCTGAGCATACGCCGTCAGGGTATGCAGCATCAAGGTTCCCATTACCCAAACTAATCGATAAGTCTTCATGAGACGCCTTTTTTGGTTTTACAAGTCTTCCATGAATATACCTGAATTAGGAATAAATTTCGTGCCACTCCTCATAGACCCTATACACTTAGTTTCCCTGGATACTGTGGCATAATTACCACTTTCTTTCGAGTCTCATGTTGCAAGAAAACCACTCTCTGAACTTGCACTCTGGGCAATAACGCCTAAACCAATGGGCTCGTCGCGTAAGGACTGGAACAACACCAACAATCCCAGATGCTCTCCCAGTCTACAAATCATCAGCGATGCGCTGCCGTGCAAAAATGCCCGATCCGAGACGCAACACAACATGTGTTTCCTCCCACTCTGTCAAAAAAGTGTTTGCGCGTAGCAGGCCTAATTTCCGGTTCCAGTCGCAGTCCTTCCGTCCCGAAAGACACATAGAGGCTTACTGGCAGTTTGAGCCTGTTCAGCGTGGTGCTTACGACTACCGCCGGCAGACCCACGCCAAATCTCAGACACCGCTCCGCTTTCGCCAGCGCCTTCAATGCGTGGATCATCACCACCAGAACGGCCATGTTAATCAGCACAGGTGCACGCGTGATTCTGGCCGATTGGTTCAGTAATGGACAGGTCTTTCGCTCTAAGAACTCGTTCTTTCGTTTCTGCAACCTGCCCAGCAACGACGCAGGTATTCCTTCCGAAACGACATGCTCCGACCGGAGCCTGTGGGCTGAAGCGGCGTTGCACAGAAGCGCGCCATGCCTTTAACTTGACGGTACGTTGCCCACGTAGCTCAGTCGGATAGAGCAGCGGCTTCCTAAGCCGTTGGTCGCAGGTTCGAGTCCTGCCGTGGGCACCGGGAAGGTGTACGGCACCGTTGCCGGAAGTCTACAGACAGGAGATTCCAGACGCTTTCAAGCCGGGGTCAGATCGGCAACATCCACGTGTGGGCCCAGCTCCCAGAGATCAACCAGTTCGTTGAGCAAGTCCTCT
>WFPM01000137.1 GCA_015487635.1 Rhodothermus sp. | reverse complement strand
GAAGCGCTGCAGCAGGCCGCGGCTTTGCAGGAAGGCTTCGGCTTTTTGCTCGTCGGCGGCCAGCGCGGCCAGTTCACTCAGCTTCATGATTCCACCTTTATGGATTGCTCAGGGAATTTAACAAGGTGGAACCTATTAAGCAATCACCTTGTTTTATGCGCGACGCGTGATAACTTGACAGTATCCGGGGACACGCTTTTGATGATCACGATGGGCTTGAACGGTATATTGCTGCGCAAATTGCGCGTCATCGAGCGGGTGCTTGCCGAGTTGCAGTCGCTGGGGCCGCTTTCAGCAGAGCAACTGCAAGCCGACTGGAGAATACGGCGCGCTGTGGAGCGAGATCTTCAGATTGCCATTGAGGCCATGATCGATGTATGCCAGCGTATACTGAGTGAGAAAGGCCAGACGCCAGCGACGACCGCAGCCGAGGCCATAAAACGTTGCGTGCAACTGGGGGTGCTTTCGGATGAGCAACCATACCGACGCATGGTGCAATTCCGGAATTTCATCGTGCACCAGTATGAAGAGGTAAGTCCGGCAATACTGGCCGAGTTGGTCAATCATCGATTGAACGATTTTCAGCAATTCATTCGAGAGGTGCGGGCTTATGCCGGTGGTTGATTTCGAAGCGATCGGGCGGGTGCTGGCCCGTGATCCGAATGTGCTGGCGGGGTGGGTGTTCGGCTCGGCCCGGGAGGGGACGGTGCGGCCGGGGGGCGACCTAGATATCGGCGTGCTGGTGGAGCATCCCCATGCCTGGGATGCGCTGGCCGAGCTGCGGGCCTGTCTGCAGGAAGCCACCGGCGTGGACGCCATCGATCTGGTGGTGCTCAACGAGGCCCATCCGTTCCTGCAGTTCGAGGCCATCTCGGGCCGGGAAGTCTGGTGCCGCGACCGCGAGCGTGCACGCGACTTCGTCGTGCGTGTCGCCCGCGCCTACGAAGATGCCATGATCCTGCTGCAACGGGGGCGCCGGATGGGAGCGGCTTCGTAATACCGGATGGGTTAAAGCATCGGACAAGAGGCGGAGGCGGGGTTGAGCTGAACGGCCGCGTCCGGTCGTTGCGGGCACTTCGGCGCAGGATGCAGCGTTTCCTTTCGGCTTGAACAACCGCCATCAGAGCGTCGCAAACGAGCCCATGAGCACCTATAAATCGTCCGAGCAGATTCGTCAGTCGTTTCTGGATTTCTTCCGGGAGAAGGGACACGAGATCGTCCCCAGCGCACCGCTGGTGCCGCAGAACGATCCGACGCTGCTGTTCACGAACGCGGGGATGAACCAGTTCAAGGACGTGTTTCTGGGCACCGGCACCCGGCCCTACAAGCGGGCGGCCAACACGCAGAAGTGCCTGCGCGTCTCGGGCAAACACAACGATCTCGAAGAGGTGGGGCACGACACCTACCACCACACCTTCTTCGAGATGCTGGGCAACTGGAGCTTCGGCGACTACTTCAAGCGAGAGGCCATCCGCTGGGCCTGGGAGTTGCTCGTCGAGCGCTGGGGGCTGGACCCCGATCGGCTCTACGCTACCGTCCACGAAGGCGACGAAGCGCTGGGGTTGGAGCCCGACACCGAGGCGGCCGAATTCTGGAAGTCGGAAACGTCCATCGATCCGTCGCACATCAAGTTCTGTCCGACGAAGGACAACTTCTGGATGATGGGCGATACGGGCCCGTGCGGCCCCTGCAGCGAGATTCACATCGACCTGCGGCCCGACGAGGAGCGGCGGCGCGTGCCGGGCATCGAACTGGTCAACGCCGGCGATCCGCGGGTGATCGAAATCTGGAATCTGGTTTTCATCCAGTACAACGCACTGCCGGACGGTCGCCTGGAGCCGCTCAAGGCAAAGCACGTCGATACGGGCATGGGGCTGGAGCGCATCGTGGCCGTGCTGCAGGGGAAGACGTCGAACTACGACACGGACCTGTTTGCCCCGATTCTGCAGCGGGCGGCCGAGCTGTCGCCGCGCGACGAGGTGCGCGGCTACGACGACATCCGGGTTGCGGACGAACGGGAGCGCGAGCGCATCCGCGTGGCGCTGCGCGTGGTGGCCGACCATATCCGCGCCATCGCCTTTGCCATTGCCGACGGCGTGGTGCCGGGCAACACGGGGCGCGGCTACGTCATCCGGCGCATCCTGCGTCGGGCCGTCCGCTATGGCTACCAGACGCTCGGCTTCCGCGAGCCCTTCCTGCACCGGCTGGTCGAGCCGCTGGCCCACAAGATGGGGCGCGTCTTTCCGGAAATCGAACGGCACCGCGCCTACGTGGAGCGGGTCATCAAAGCAGAGGAGGAAAGCTTCCTGGCCACGCTGGGTACCGGGCTGGCCTTCTTCGAGCGTCTGCTGCCCTACCTGAAGGCAGCCGCCGAAGGACGCCCGATCGAGGCGATCCGGGCCGACCTCGTGCGCGACGGGCAGGCGCTCGATCTGCTCCAGAAGGCATACGTGGATACGTCCGATCGCGCGGCGATCGTCGAAGCGTTCCTGAAGAGCGCGGCCGAGAAGAACGTACCCGGCGAGGTGGCCTTCCTGCTGCACGACACCTATGGCTTTCCGATCGACCTGACGCAGCTCATGGCCCGCGAAGAAGGGCTGGGCGTCGATATGGCGCGCTACGAGGAACTGATGCAGCGCCAGCGCGAACGGGCCCGTGCCGCTTCCACCTTCGGGGCTGCCGTGCTGACGGCCGACGAGGAGGAGGCCGGCTGGAAGCGCGTCAGCGAAGGGGAGGACTCGGTGTTTGTGGGCTACGATACGACGCGCGTCGAGGACGCCCGCATCCGGGCCGGGCGCACGATCCAGACGCCCGAAGGGACCCGGCACGAGCTGGTGCTTGACCGGACGCCCTTCTACGCGGAAAGTGGCGGTCAGGTGGGCGACACCGGCGTGCTTCGCGTGGGCGACGAGGAGATCTGCGTGCTCGACACGCAGAAGCTCGGCGGGCACATCGTCCACTACGTGGACCGGCTCCCGAAGGAGCTGGACGCGCCGGTCGAGGCCCTCGTGGATGCGGTGCGTCGCAAGCGGATCGAGAAGCACCACACGGCCACGCACCTGCTGCACGCCGCGCTGCGCGAGATCCTGGGCACGCACGTGCAGCAGAAAGGCTCGCTTGTGGCACCCGATCGTCTGCGCTTCGACTTTAGCCACTTCGAGCGCGTGACGCCCGAGCTGTTGCGCGAGATCGAAGCCCGCGTCAACGAGGTCATCCAGCGCAACGTGCCCCGCATTGAGGAGCGCGACGTGCCGTACGAGGAGGCGATCGCTCGGGGCGCCATGGCGCTCTTCGGCGAGAAGTACGGCGACCGCGTGCGTGTGATCACGTTCGACCCGAACTTCTCCATGGAGCTCTGCGGCGGCACGCACGTGGCGGCCACCGGCGAGCTGGGCGTCTTCCGGATCATCTCGGAAGGATCGGTGGCCTCGGGCATCCGACGTGTGGAGGCGCTGGCCGGGCAGGACGCACTCGACTGGATCAACCGGCAGCTCACCGAGCTGGAGCAGGCCCGCGGTCGGTTCAAAAGCCTGCAGCGGCCGCTGGATGAAGAGATCGCGGCGCTGCTGGAGGAGCAGCGGCGGCTGGAGAAGGAGCTGGCCGCCCTCCGGCGGGCGCAGCAGAAGGCCGAGCTGGCAAAGCTCGTCGAGCAGGCGCACCGCGTGAACGGTCTGCGTGTGGTGACGGGCCAACTGGAGGCGCTCTCAATGGACGAGCTCCGCGAACTGGCGCAGGCGCTTCGGGACCAACTCGGTCGTGAGGGGGTGGCCGTGTTGGGCACGACCGACCCGGAGAAGCAGAAGGTGTATCTGGCCGCAGCCGTGACCGACGACGTGGTTGCGCGGGGACTGGAAGCCGGGCGACTCGTCGGCCAGGTGGCCCGGATTGTGGGCGGAGGCGGTGGGGGGCGCCCGACGCTGGCCACGGCCGGCGGACGCCAGCCCGAAAAGCTCCGCGAGGCGCTCGATGCCGTGCCGCGTCTGGTGCAGCAGATGGTAGGCTGAGCGCGCGTCCCGTATGGCCGGTCCCGCGCCCTTCGAACCCGCGCCCACGCTCGGCTACCTGCCCTGCTGTGTGGAAGGGCCGGCGGACTGGCTGCCGAAGGCGGCCTATGCGCTCCGGATGCTGCTGCTGCCGCTGGGCTGGGCGCCCCGCTGGGTCGATCGCACCTCGCTGAAGGCGCTGGGCACGGGCATCTACTACGGGCCGGCTGCCTCGGGCTGGCCGGACGGTGTGCTGGCGCTCCCGCTTCACGAGACGACACCGGCCTATTTTGCCGCTGGCGTGTCCTATGCGGTCGAACGCATCCGTTGGCGATGGAACGGCACGGAGCGCTGGCCAGCGCTGTTTGGACATCCAGACGGCTCGGCCGACGATCCGGTTGCTTCCGTCTTTTTCTGGCTTTCCGGCTGGCAGGAACATACGCAGCGCGTGCGAGACGAACACGGCCGCATACGCTATGCCGATTCGCTACAGGCCAGGCTGGGTCTTGCCACACGGCCACCCGTCGAAGCGACCCGCGCGGCACTGGCCCGGATGCTGATGCAACGTGGGATGCCGGTGCGGCCGTGCCGCTGGCACGGACGGCCCTGGGCGCTCTGCCCGACGATTGACATCGATTATCTCCGGAAGTGGCGGCCGGGTATTCTCTATCGGGAGTTTTTTCTGTACCCGGTTCGCAACCTTTCCCAACAGCCGCCGGCTTCTCGCCTGAAGCGTCTGGCCGGCGTGACCGCCGAGATGCTAGGGCGCGCCGATCCGTTTCACGTAGCGTTCCAACGAATGGTGACGCAGCTACGTTCGTTCGGGACCGGCACGTTCTTCTTCAAAGCCGGGGCCACAAGCGCCCATGATGTAGGCTATCCGCTGGGGCGGACTGCTCGCCGCTGGCTTGCGGTGCTGCAGGAAGCCGGCATGGAGGTCGGCCTGCATCCAAGTTACCACGCCGCCACGCATCTCGGACATCTGACGCGCGAGCGCAATCGGCTGGCCGCCGTGCTGGACCGTCCGCTGTCGTCGGTGCGCACGCACTACCTGCGCTGGATCGAGCCGACGACACCCCGGATGCTGACGGCGACCGGCTTCCGGATCGACAGCACGCTGGGCTGGCCCGATCATGAAGGGTTCCGTCGGGGCACCTGCCTGCCGTTTCAACTATTTGACGTGCACGCCAATGCGCCGCTGCCGCTCTGGGAGATGCCGCTGGCCGTGATGGAATCGGTGCTGTTCGTGCGGCGCAAGCTGGGGCTCGCCGAGGTACTTCAGGCGACCGAGACGCTGCTCGAGGCCTGCCGACGCTACGGAGGCGTGTGCGTGGCGCTCTGGCACAACACACTCTGGGACGAGCGCGACTTTCCCGGCTGGGGCACGCATTTCGACCAGACGCTGCAGCAGGCCGACGCAAAGAATGCTTTCATCGCCGATCTACAATCGGCGATGAAAAGCTGGCGTTAGCCGGGCAGGTCGGGTAAGTCATCTGGATTGCGTCGGGCCAGCACGTCTTCGCGGGTGGGAACGCGTCGGTGGATGTACCAGATGCCGATGGCGCCGAGTACGAGCACCAGCACCCGGGCGGCCGGCACGGGCAGGCGCCAGGCGCTCAGCAAAATCGAAGCGACAATGATCGCCGTCGCCCACCACTTGATGCGGCGCGGAATGCCCAGACCGGCCCGGTAAGCACGGATCGAGGGGCCAATGCGGGGCAGATCCAGCAGCCACTGTTCGAGCCGTGGGCTGCTCCGGGCGAAAAAGTAGGCGGCCAGCAGAAAGAACGGCGTGGCCGGCAGCACGGGCAGCACGATGCCCAGAAAACCCAGGCCGGTGCAGAGCAGTCCGCTGCCGAGTCGAAGGAGCCGCATGGCCGGATACATCGCGGCATTGGGGATCGAGAGGTCCCTACGCCCTGAACAATCCGGCGTTTCCCCTTGGAGGCGCTTTTCGTTGCCGTTTAACGGGAGGGCTGGCGGGGCGAATCGGTCGGTACGGCCACGTCGGGCGGCAGCGGTAGCAGCGTGCGTAGATCGACCGCGTCGAACGGGCGGCCGTTCAGGTAGAGCGGACAGCCGAAGTGTTCCGCGTAGTCGAGCAACGCGTGACCGAGTGCGGAAAAGTCGGCGTGCCAGTTTGGGACGATCAGGTGCTGGCCATCCAGCGTCTCCACGCGCAAACCTTCATCGGTCAGGTCCAGCCGATCGACATGCACCCAGTCGATCGTCCAGGCATGACGGCCGTAGTCATAGCCGATCAGCCTGGACTCGGAAAGGTGCAGGCGCCAGACCTGATGCTGCAGGCGGTAGAGTCGGAGTGCCGCCCAGGCCGTCAGGCTGCCCCACGCCAGGCAGAGAAGTCCGGCTACGGAAAGATCGGCAATGCGGTGACGACTGAAAAAGCTCAACAGGACCAGACCCCCTACGAACCCGATGGCGGCAACGATCACCGTCCATGCCGCCTGCCGGCGAAGGTGCCGGAGCATCTGCAGGTCTTCGAACAGGAGGTCTGGCATTGCGGCCGGAGGGAGCTTTCTTTGAAATGTACAACGCGAAGCGCTGCAGGTTCAAATCAGACATGTTACGCAGTCGTCCATAGTTGCAACAGTTGCAACAAAAAAGCCCCCACCGTGCGAGGGACTGTAGCGCGCGCACGGTGGGGGCTCCTGAGCGGCAACCGGCTCAGGCTTCGGGCTCGGGACGTCGAGCCACCAGCGTCAGGATGTCGTAGGTGGCCACCAGTTCATCGTCCTGGTTCGTCACGTCTACGTGCCAGCGAACGACGCCGCTGGGGCGTTCGCCTTCGCGGGCCTCGCGCGGGATCTTCTGTTTTACGGTCAGCCGGGCCTGGATCGTGTCGCCCGGTCGGACCGGCTTCGTGAAGCGCAGATTCTCCAGACCGTAATTGGCCAGCACCGGGCCCGGCCGCGGATCGACGAACAGGCCGGCCGCGGCTGAGAGCACGAAGTACCCGTGCGCCACCCGTCCCTGGAATACCTCACTTTCGCGGGCGGCCAGATCGTCCATGTGCGCATAGAAGAAATCGCCGCTGATGCCGGCAAAATTGACGATGTCGGCCTCGGTGACGGTGCGTCGGGCAGTCGTGTACGTTTCGCCGATGCGCAGCTCGTCGAAGTACTTGCGGAAGGGATGCACATCGGCCTCCGGTCGCGAGGCGCCGGGCATCCACTGGTTGCCGATGGCCGTCAACATGTCAGGCGAGCCCTGGATGGCGGTGCGCTGCATGTAGCGATAGAGCCCGCGGATGCCGCCCATTTCCTCACCGCCGCCTGCACGGCCGGGGCCCCCGTGCACCAAGTGGGGAAGCGGGGAGCCGTGGCCCGTGTTTTCTTTTGCACATTCCCGGTTGAGGATCAGCAGGCGGCCGTGGTAGGGCGCCGTTCCGAACACGATCGTGCGGGCCACGTCCGGATCGGCCGTTACCAGCGAACCCACCAGGCTACCGCGACCCATGCGGGCCAGGCGGATGGCTTCGTCCAGGTCCTGGTAGGGCATGACCGTGTTGACCGGTCCGAAGGCTTCCACTTCGTGCGGGGCTGCATGTTCGAAGGGGTGGGCGCAGTAGAGCAGCGTGGGCGGGAAGAAAGCGCCGCGTTCGGGGTCGGCGTCTACGACGGAAAAGCCGTCGCGGCCGCAGACGATTTCGCCGGCCGCGGCCAGTTCTTCCAGGCGGGTCTGCACCTCGGCCACCTGGTCGCGGCTTACCAGCGGCCCCATTTGCACGCGTTCGTTGGCCGGGTCGCCCACGACCACCTCGCGCAGGCGCTTTGTGAGCGCTTCGAGCACCGCGTCAACTCGATCGGCCGGCACCAGCGTGCGACGGATCGCCGTGCAGCGCTGGCCCGTTTTGATCGTCATCTCCCGGACCACCTCGTTGATGAAGAGCTCGAACTCCGGCATGTCGGGCGTAACGTCGGGGCCGAGCATGGAGAAATTGAGCGAGTCGGCTTCCATGTTGAAGCGTACTGCCTCGCGCAGGATGGTGGGGTGCGACCTGAGCCGGAGGCCGGTTTCGGCCGATCCCGTGAAGGTCACGACGTCCTGGCCCGTCAGGTGCTCGAACAGGTCGCCCACGCCCCCGCAGATGAGCTGCAGGGCGCCTTCCGGCAGGATGCCCGATTCGAGCATGAGTCGGACGACCCGTTCGGCCACGTAGGCCGTTACCGAGGCCGGTTTGACGATGGCGGGCATGCCGGCCAGAAAAGTGGGGGCCAGCTTTTCGAGCATGCCCCAGCAGGGAAAGTTGAAGGCGTTGATATGGACGGCCACGCCTTCGAGCGGCACAAGCAGGTGGTGCCCCAGAAAAGTCCCCCCGCGCGAGATGCGTTCGGGTTCGCCTTCGAGCAGGAAGCGCTCGTCGGGCAGCTCCCGACGGCCTTTGCTGGCATAGACGAAGAACGTTCCGATGCCGCCGTCGATGTCGAGCCAGGCGTCCTGTTTGGTGGCCCCGGTCGCCCGTGAGAGCTCGTACAGTTCGGCCTTGTGCTCGTTGAGGTAAAGGGCCAGCGCTTTGAGCATGCGGGCGCGTTCGTGGAAGGTCATCTGGCGGAGCTTGGGGCCGCCTACGGTGCGGGCATAGTCCAGCATGCCCTTGAAATCCAGTCCTTCGCTGGAAATTTCGGCGATGGGCTCGCCGGTGACGGCATGGAATACCGGGCGACCTTCGCCTGCAGGTGTGTGCCAGCGGCCCTGGGCGAAGCTCTGCACTTTGCCGAGATAGACGGTCGTCTCCATGGCGATCAGGCGGGTTGGTTTCGGGCGTCTATGGGTTCTGTTGGAGTTCGGCGATGGTTTCGCGGAACGTTTTGTAGATGGCTTCCATTTTGGGGCGGTCGGGCGGCACTTCGCGCAGGGGTTCGCAGGGGCGCAGGCTCCGGCGTAGTTGCTCCGGAAGCTGCTGGTAAAGCCGGGTGCCGGCCGTTTTCCAGGCCAGCCGTTCGTCGCTCACGTCGCCCACGATCCGGGCCGGAACGCCCACGGCGATCTTGCGCTCGGGAATCTCCATGCGTTCCGGAACCAGGCAGAGGGCGCCCACGATGCTGCCTGCACCCACCACGGCATGATCCATGACGACGGCGTTCATGCCCACCAGCGCATTGCGGCCGATGCGGGCGCCGTGAATGATGGCGCCGTGCCCGATGTGGGCGGATTCTTCCAGGTGGACGGTCACGCCGGGAAACATGTGGATGACACAGTTTTCCTGGACGTTGCAGCCGTCTTCGATGATAATTTCTCCCCAGTCGCCCCGGATGACGGCACCGGCCGCCACGTACACATTGCGGCCGATGATGACATTGCCGATCACCGTCGCATTGGGATGGATGAAGGCACTTTCGTGCACAACGGGGCGAAAGCCTTCAAATTCGAAGATGTTGGCCATGGTGCGTTTCCCTTCTGTGGATTACACCCGTTCAATCACGGTCGCCATTCCCTGTCCGACGCCCACGCAGAGCGTGCAGAGGGCGTAGCGGGCCCGGCGTTGCTCCAGCTCGACGGTAGCCGTCAGGATCAGTCGGGCGCCTGACATGCCCAGCGGATGGCCGAGCGCAATGGCGCCGCCGTTCGGATTCAGGCGGGGATCGTCGGGGGCGACCCCCCATTGCCGGATGCAGGCCAGCACCTGGGCCGCAAAGGCTTCGTTGAGTTCGATGACGTCCAGCTCGTCAAAAGTCAATCCGGCCCGTCGGAGGGCCCGTCGGGCGGCTTCGACCGGGCCGATGCCCATAATGCGCGGCTCCACGCCGACGACGGCCGAGCTGACAATGCGGGCTTTCGGCTTCAGGTTGAAGCGGCGGACAGCTTCCTCCGAGGCCAGCAACAGCGCGCAGGCGCCGTCGTTGAGGCCGGAGGAGTTGCCCGCCGTCACGGTGCCGCCTTTGCGGAAGACGGGCGGCAGCTTGGCGAGGGCTTCGAGCGTGGTGTCCGGGCGAATGTGTTCGTCGTCTTTTACCTGCCGGGGAGGTGCCTTGGGCTGGGGGGCTTCGACGGGCACGATCTCCAGTGCGAAGCGACCCCGCTCGCGGGCGGCGGCCGCCTTTTTGTGCGAGTGATAGGCGAACAGGTCCTGGTCCTCACGGGCGATGCCGTACAGTTCCACGAGGTTTTCGGCAGTGCAGCCCATGGGCTCGGCGCCGTAGCGGGCTTCCATTCGGGGGTTGACGAAACGCCAGCCCAGGCTGGTATCGTAGAGCTCGACGTCGCGCCCGAAGGGGCAGCTGGCTTTGGAGAGCACGAACGGGGCGCGCGTCATGTGTTCGATGCCGCCGGCCAGGTAGAGATCGCCGTCACCGGCCCGGATGGCCCGTGCCGCTTCCACGACGGCACTCATACCGGAGGCGCAGAGACGGTTGATCGTGACGCCCGGCACACTGGGCGGCAGGTCGGCCAGCAGCAGCGCCATGCGGGCCACGTTCCGGTTGTCTTCGCCGGCCTGGTTGGCGCACCCCATGTACACGTCGTCGATGGCGGCCGGATCGATCTCGGGATGGCGGTCTAGCAGGGCCCGGAGCACATGGGCGGCCAGGTCGTCGGCCCGCACGGTGGCCAGGGCACCGCCCAGGCGGCCGATGGGCGTCCGCACCCCGTCGATGATATAAGCGTCCCCCATACTTCAAGGGAAGATTGTTCTGTTAGAAGCGCTTCCGAAGGAACGGTTCAATCGTGCGCCTGTTTCGTGCGGTACACGGTGCCGCGCACGAAGGCCACGCGGGTGCCGTCGGCACGCGTGACCACCACATCGTAGAGCGCCACGCGGTTGCCGGCCGAGGTCTCTTCGGCCGTGGCGGTGAGCACATCACCGGCGCGAACGGGCGTGGCAAAAAAGATGGAGCTTTCCAGCGTCATGGTCACCATGCCGCAGGTGTTCGAGGCAAAAGCCAGCGCACTGTCGGCGAGTGCGAAGGCAATCCCGCCGTGCGCCACGGCAAAGCCGTTGAGCATTTCCGGGCGCACTGTCATGCGCACGACGGCACGGCCCGGGGTGACTTCCAGCACTTCGATGCCCAGCCACCGGCTGAAGGCATCGCGGGCCATCATCTGATCTACGATCTGGCGAGCACGCTGCTCGGTCGTTTCGTTATCGGCTTGGGCACGCATAAAACGGTGGCGTTTCGTTCAGTGCATTCAGGACGCAGCCTCTTCGAAAAAGCGAGCGCCCCGCTCGATCATCTGGCGAAAGAGCGGGCTGGGGCGGTAGCGGTCCTCCCGGTACGTCTCGTAAAGCGCCTCCATCCAGCCCAGTACGGTTTCCAGACCCAGCTCGTCGGCCCAGTGCAGCAGGCCCTTCGGGTAGTTCACGCCCAGTTGCATGGCCCGGTCAATGTCGGCCGGCGAGGCCACGCGCCAGAAGACGGCATCGACGGCTTCGTTGATCAGCATGGTCAGCACGCGTCGAAAGATACGCTCGCCGAGCGCCGGATCGGTGGTAGGGGCCGGATTGGTAGCGCCTTCCCGATAATCGTAAAAGCCGAGGCCGGTTTTGCGTCCCAGCCGTCCCGCCTCGACCATGCGCTGCTGGGTGAACGACGGTCGGTAGCGGGGCTCATAGAAGAACGCCTTCCAGAGCGTTTCGGTTACCCGGAAGTTGATGTCGTTCCCGATCAGGTCCATCAGCTCGAACGGGCCCATGCGGAAGCCGCCGAGGGTGCGCATGGCCCAGTCGATAGTGGGAACGTCGGCAATGCCTTCTTCCAGGATGCGCAGCGCCTCGCCGTAAAACGGGCGGGCCACCCGGTTGACGATGAAGCCCGGCGTGTCGCGGGCGACGACCGGCGACTTGCCCCAGACCTCCATCAGCGTGCGGGCCTGCGCGACCACGTCGGCGGCGGTGGCCACGCCGGGCACTACCTCGACGAGCGGCATCAGGGGCGCTGGATTGAAAAAGTGCAGGCCGAGCACGCGCTCCGGGCGCTGGCAGGCGGCGGCAATGGCCGTCACCGAGAGCGACGAGGTGTTGGTGGCCAGGATGGCTTCCGGCGTCACCAGGCGTTCTAATTGCGCAAAAAGGGCCTGTTTGGCCGCCAGGTCCTCGACAATGGCTTCGATGATCAGGCCACAGGAGGCCAGCGGCTGCAGCTGGTCGTGCAGGAACGTGATGCGGCCCAGGATTTCGGCATCCCGCCCGGGGGGTAGTTTTCCCTTTTCTACGAGTCGCCCCAGAATGCGCACCAGGTAAGTGCGAGCATCTTCGAGTGCCTGTGGACTGGCGTCATGGAGCAGCACCGGATGGCCGACGGTGGCGGCCACCTGGGCAATGCCGCGGCCCATCGTGCCAGCACCGACGACGCCGATCGGCGTGGCGGTGGTGAGCGGATGCGTCATGGCTATCGTCCCTGAAAGACCGGAGTGCGCTTTTCCAGAAAGGCGGCCACGCCTTCCTGATAGTCATGCGTGCGGCCGGCCTCGGCCTGCAGTTCGGCTTCCAGTTCGAGTTGGGCGTCCAGATCATTCGTGAACGAGCGGTTCAGCGCCCGTTTGATCATGCCCAGCGCCCGGGTGGGCATCCCGGCCAGCCGGCGTGCCAGCGCCAGCGCCTCGTCCATCAGGCGATCGGCCGGGCACACCCGGTAGATGAGTCCCATGGCATGCGCTTCGGAGGCCGGAAGCTTTTCGGCCAGCATGGTCAGGGCCGTGGCCCGGGCCAGACCGATCAGGTGAGGCAGCAGAAACGTGCCGCCGCTGTCGGGTATCAGTCCGATGCGCGCAAACGCCTGAATGAACGTGGCATTTTCGGCAGCTACCACAAAATCGCAGGCCAGCGCAATGTTGGCGCCGGCTCCGGCAGCCGCACCGTTGACGGCCGCCACGAACGGCTTTTCGGTGTGGCGGATGAGGCGGATGATCGGGTTGTACTGGGCCCGCACAATGTCGCCGAGGTCCGGCGCTGGCTCGCCTTCACGGGGCAGTACGGCTTGTAGATCCTGGCCCGCACAGAAGGCGCGACCGGCACCCGTCAGCACCACGGCACGGACGGCCGGATCGTCGGCAGCGTGCCGGAGGGCGTCGATTGTTTCGTCGGCCATCGGCCGATGGAAGCTGTTGAGCACGTCCGGTCGGTTCAGCGTCAGGGTGGCCACCCCGCCGTCGATTTCGTAGCGAATGAACCGGTAATCCATGGCGTCCTTCAGGTTGAAAGCGATTCCGGCCAAAACTTATGAAACATCACCCCAAAACGGAAAGACCTTCCTGAGGCGCAGGGTATGCGAACTCGGTTCGAAAATTGGAGCAGGCAGCCAGATGGCTTGAAGAAGCCGGGGACGGTTTGGTATAATAGAAGCGCTTCCAGCCGAAAAGGACCATGACCGAAGCCTTTTCATTTGCCACGCTGCAGGTCGAGGCAGACGACCGGGGCATTGTCTGTTGCACCTTCAACCGCCCGGACGTGCGCAATGCGCTCAACCTGGAGATGGTGCAGGAAGTGCGCCGGTTGCTCGACCTGCTGGCCGCACGCGACGAAGTGCGCGCGCTGATTTTTACCGGGGCCGGCGATCGGGCGTTTGTCAGCGGGGCCGACATTGCAGAGCTCCGGGAGCGGGGACGGGCGGAGGCACTGCAGCGGATCAACAACAGTCTGTTTTGGGAGATCGAACAGTTTCCCGTACCGACCATCGCGGCTGTGCGAGGCTGGGCGCTGGGTGGCGGGTGTGAGCTGGCCATGGCCTGTGACCTGCGCGTGGCCGGCGAAAGTGCTCGCTTCGGACAGCCGGAGGTCCGGCTGGGCATCATTCCGGGCGCCGGGGCCACGTATCGGCTGCCGCGCCTGGTGGGCATGGGCAAGGCCCGTGAGCTGATTTTCACCGGACGCATCATCGACGCGGCGGAAGCGCTCGCGATCGGACTGGTCAACTATGTGGTGCCGGACGACGAAGTGCTGGCAAAAGCGCGGGCCCTGGCCGAAGAGATCGCCGAAGGAAGCCCGCTGGCCGTGCGTTTCGCCAAAATGGCGCTGAACGCCGCCGCCGAGATGAGCACCGAGGCTGCGCTGACGCTGGAGACAATCATGCAGGCTGTTCTCTTCGAAGACGAAGAAAAGTACCGGCGCATGACCGCGTTTATGGAACGCCGGCGTGCGCGCAAATCCTGACCACGTGATGGGTGCTCGATCCAAACGCACGACCGCCACACGCCGCAAGACGCGCCGCACCGCGGCGACGTCCGCGCCGGATGCAGCGTTCGACTGGCTGCGCGTGGCCCGTCTGGTGCTGACCTCGCGTTACCTCGACGAATTGGAGGAAACGCGCCTGCTTCCTGAACGCAAGGTGCGCTATCAGTTTTCGGCAAAAGGGCACGAACTGGCGCAGGTCCTGCTCGGCCAGCTCCTGACGCATCCGAAGGATGGCGTCAGCACCTACTACCGTTCCCGGCCTTTGATGCTGGCGCTGGGCGTTCCGCCCGAAGAAGCGCTGGTCGCCTCGATGGGCAAGGCAGGCGCCTATAGCGATGGCCGCGACGTGGGCGTGGTCTGCAACCTGCCCGGCCGTGGTGGCCCCACCGTGCTACCCATGGCGGGCGACGTGGGATCGCAGTACACGCCGGGTATCGGCTGGGCGCAGGCCATCTGCTACCGACGCGACGTACTCCGGGAAGAAGCCTATCAGGGAGCACTGGCCGTGGTGCATGGGGGCGAGGGCTCGGTGGCGACCAACGGCTTCTGGGCCGCGCTGAACATCGCCACCACGCTGCGGCTGCCCGTTCTGTTCTACATCGAGGACAACGGCTACGCCATCTCGGTCCCGCGCGACCTGCAGACGCCGGGCGGCAACATCGCCAGAAACCTGTCGGCCTTCCAGAATCTGCAGGTGCTGGATGGCGACGGGACCCGACCGGAGGAAGCGGCCCGGCTGCTGCACGAAGCGGTGAGCCGCGTGCGGGCCGACGAAGGACCGGTGTTGCTGCGGCTGACGATGCCCCGGCTTTCGGGACACTCCGGCCATGACAACCAGGCCTACAAGCCGCCGGAGGTGCTGGAGGCCGAGCGGGCGTGCGATCCGCTCCCGGCGCTCCGGGCGTTTCTGGTGCCTGCGGTGCTGTCGTCCGAGGCATGGGCTGCGCTGGAAGCAGAGGTCGCCCGGGAGGTGGAGCAGGCCCTGGAGGCCGCCCTCAATCGACCGGATCCGGATCCATCCCGGGTCACCCGGTACGTCTTTGCCGAAACAGGGCCGGACGGCGCACCGGAACTGCAGCAGGCCGGCGGTATGGCTCCGGAAGGTGTGGTGCTGCCGAAGGGCACCGACCGGCCCCGTCCGGAGCCACCACGCATCAACATGGTGGAGGCGATTCGCCGGACGCTGGCCCACGAGCTGCGCATCAACCCGCGGCTGGTCGTCTTCGGCGAGGACGTGGGGAAAAAGGGCGGGGTGCATACGGCCACGATCGGGTTGCAGGAGGAGTTCGGCGAAGCCCGCGTGTTCGACACCAGCCTGTCCGAAGAGGGGATTGTCGGACGGGCCGTCGGCATGGCACTGGCCGGCCTGATGCCGGTGGCCGAAATCCAGTTCCGAAAGTATGCGGATCCGGCCACCGAACAGCTCAACAACTGTGGTACGATTCGCTGGCGCACGGCCAACCGGTTTGCCGCACCGATCGTGGTGCGCATGCCCGGCGGGTTTGCCCGCGTGGGCGATCCCTGGCACAGCGTTTCCGACGAGGTGCGCTGGGTCCATGCGATCGGCTGGCAGGTAGCCTATCCGTCGAATGCTGAGGACGCCGTTGGGCTGCTCCGGGCGGCCATGCGGGCGCTCGATCCCACCATCTTTTTCGAACACCGACTGCTGCTGGACCATCCGGCCGCCCGCCGTCCCTATCCCGGCGACGACTACGTGCTACCGTTCGGGCGTGCCCGGATCGTCCGTCCCGGCGAGGCGCTCACCGTGGTCACCTGGGGCGCCATGGTGCACCGCTGCGAAGAAGCGGCCCGGGAAACGGGCATCGACGCCGAGATCATCGACCTGCGCACGCTGCGGCCCTGGGATCGGACGGCCGTGCTGCGTTCAGTACAGAAGACCAATCGGTGCCTGATTGTGCATGAAGACGCACTCACGGCCGGCTTCGGTGCGGAGATTGCCGCCATGATGGCCCGGGACGCCTTCACCTACCTGGATGCGCCCGTCGAGCGGCTGGCCGTCCCGGACATCCCGATTCCCTACAATCCGAAGCTGCTGGAGGCTACCGTGCCGGGTGTGCGGCAGATTGCCGAAGCCATGCAGGCGCTGGTCGCTTTTTGAGTAGCAAACAAACGAATGGCAATCATGGTGCGTGACGAAAGTTTTCTCGTACTGGGCGGAGCCGGGCTGGTCGGCTCCCAGATTGTGCGCGAGGTGAGCCGCCAGTTGCACCCCCGCAAGGTGGTCGTGGCCAGTCTCTCTCGGGGAGAAGTCGAGGAGTTGCTGAGCGAGGTGCGCCAGGAGTTTCCCGAAGTGGAATTCGTGGGCGAGTGGGGCAACGTGTTCGTGCGAGAAGCATTCCGGGAGCTGTCGCGCGAACAGCTGCTCGGCAATCCGGCTTATCGCGAGGCGCTCTACGAGGATCTGTTCGGCGACATCAACGCGGCCTACGAACGCTCGGTGCTGGTGCGCATGATCCACGAGCACCGCCCCGACGTAATCGTGGACTGCATCAACACGGCCACCGCCCTCAGCTATCAGGAAGTTGAGCCGCTGAGCCTCAAGACGCACGATGCACTGCGGCAGCTTCAGCAGGCGCCCGACGAACCGTCGGTTCGCGAGACGCTGGCCACCGAGGTCGAGACGCTGCTTATCTCGCAGGCGGCGCTTCAACTCATCCGGCACATTCGGCTGCTGCACCGGGCTATGTGCGAGGTGGGCACGCGTGTCTATGTGAAAATCGGCACGACGGGCACCGGTGGGATGGGCTTGAACATCCCCTACACGCACAGCGAGGACCGACCCAGTGTGCCGCTCATGATGAAAACGGCCATGGCCTTTGCGCATACAGGCTTGCTGTTTCTGATGGCGCGCACGCCCGGCGGGCCGCTGGTCAAGGAGGTAAAACCCGCCGCCATGATCGGCTACCGGCGCGTGGCGCTCCAGCCGGTGCGCCGTCGGGGACGCCTGCAGTTCGTCTACGAAGGCCGCCGGGAGTCGCTGCAGGATCGGCTGGTGTTGCGCGAGGACGAATGCCGCTATCGCAAGCAGGGCGAACTGGTGATGGCCGGGGTCGATACGGGCGAGAACGGCTTCTTCGCCCGGGGCGAGTTCGAGACGATCACGCACATCGGGCAGATGGAATTCCTTACGCCCGAGGAAATCGCCGAACAGGTGGTGCTGGAGATCAAGGGGAGCAACACCGGCCACGACATTATCGCGGGCATCGACAGCAACGTGATGGTGCCGAGCTACCGGGCCGGCGTGTTGCGGCATACGGCGCTTCGGCGGCTGCGTCAGCTCGAACGGGAGTCCAACGGCCACAGCGTGGCGCTCGGACAACTCGGACCGCCCGAGCTCTCCAAGCTGCTCTACGAAGCGCACCTGCTCAAGCTCAACTTTAAGACGCTGCAGGCCGTCTGCCAGACACCTGCCGAAGTGGTGGCCGATACGCTCTACCGCTACTTAGAGTCGGATGCGGCGCTCCGCAATCAGATCATTTCGATCGGGGTGCCCATTCTGGCACCGGACGGCCAGCAACTCATTCGAGGACCGTTCATCAACATCCCCGAAAGCATTTACGACGAAGTGCCGGTTACGCCGGAAGACATCGACCGGTGGGCGCGCAAGGGCTGGGTGGACCTGCGTCCGGTGAACATGCGTTGCTGGCAGGAGCGCTTCGCGCGCATGATGGCCGCCAAGCCCTTCCTGCACACGCAGGGCACCGCCTCCATCACCCGCACCACCTATCTGCACGATACGATCGAGATCGGCGAAGTCGTGGCCTGGATCTTCGCGAACGAAGAAGGAGGGTATCGGATCAAGTGAACTACACTCGTTGCATTAGGAATCATCCAAAAAAAACTGTTGCGAAGCGGTTCGCGGTTGCGACCGGTAAACCTTTGTAGTAGCCCGCCGTTTGAAACACAGCGCGCTCGTAGTCAGGCACGGAGCGGCGTGCCGTCCCGGGTCACGCCCTTCAGGCTCAGCGGTGCCGTGGGATGGGTGCTGGCCCGGGAACCTATTGCACGCCTCGCGGAGTTTGCCTTTTCGCCCGGAGCCATCCTTTTCCGCTCATGGCGATTCTGACGGTCCCGAAAGTTTTGCGCGAAAAGCTCGGCGACGAGGGCGTCGAGGCGCTGATTGCATTGCTTAACGAGGCGGCCCATCACGAACGGGACAACCTGCTGGGGATTCTGGCCGAGCGTTTCGAGCGGCGGGTGACGGAGGAGGGGAAACGGCTGGAGGTCCAGATGGCGGAGTTGGAGAAGCGGCTGGAGGTCCAGATGGCCGAGGTGGAAAAGCGCCTGGATCACCGCATCACGGGGGAGGTGTTGCGACTGGAAAAGCGTCTGGATCATCGGATCACGGAGGAGGTGTCGCGGCTGGAAAAGCAAATCACCGAGGTGAAAGTAGCGCTCAGTGAGCGGTATGCGAGTCTGGTGCGGTGGATGTTCATTTTCTGGGCGGGGCAGATCGGGGTGATCGTGGCGTTGTTTGCGCTGCTACGGTGAAGCGGGGCGTTCGCCAGACGCATGCAACAGCGTATATAGGATTGCCGATTTACCGGTGCATGACGGAGCCACACCCCGTGTGTTGGACGTGATCCGGCGGGTATGACAGGGCAGACACAGGGGGCCGCCCCTACGTGGTAGGAAGGTCGCCGTTTGTCCGGTAGGGGCGCACCGCAGTGTGCGCCCGCGCTTTCTCGCATGCACTGTGATTTTCCCGAAATTCTATGATATTGATGAGCAAGAGGATGTTGTCCTGAAAGTGGCCTCCGGAGAGCTGAATCGCGAAGCACTGACTATATGGCTTCAGGAACACCTTGTTCCAATTTCTCGCTAAGCCCTATTACAGTTCTCAAAATTGTCAAATCGCCTTGAAGTATTCGAAGGGCTGCTGGCAGGCTTCGCAGAAGAAGAGGGCTTTGCAGGCGGTCGCGCCGAAGGCGCTGGTCTGGCGCGTCTGCTCGGAGCCGCAGAAGGGACAGGGTACGGCGGGACCACGGGCCACGGAGAAGGGGAGCGGAATCAGTTCGGGCGCTTCGTCCGCTCGGGGCGGTGGCGGGGCGATGCCGTAGGCCCGTAGTTTTTCGCGGGCTTCATCGGTCATCCAGTCCGTGGTCCAGGGCTCTCGAAACACTTTGTGTACGACCACCTGCTGAAATCCTCGGGCCTGGAGCGTCTGAACGATGGCCGCTTCGATCGTGCGCATGGCCGGGCAGCCGGTGTAGGTCGGGGTGATGTCGACGTGTACCGTGTCGCCTTCGAGGCGCACGTCGCGCACGATTCCCATCTCCACAATGTTCAGGACCGGAATCTCCGGGTCCCGAACTTCGGTCAGCGCTTCGAGGATTTCAGCAGGCGTCATGGTCGGCAGATGGTCCGGATGACTACCACTGCGCGCCCGGGTAGGCCCGCTGGAGAAATTGCATCTCGGCCAGCAGGTGACCCAGGTGCTCCGTGTGATGGCCGTGCCGCCCACCGGTTGCCATGTAGGGGGGATCTTCCGGGACGGTCAGCGTAGCTTCGCGGAGGACGGTTTCGACCTGCTCCCGCCATTTCGGTTGCAGGGTGGCCATATCGGGCGCAATGCGGGCTTCGGTGAGCGTGCGGAGCGTGTCGTCCACTTCGAACAGCTCGCCCGTGTACATCCACAGTTCGTCGAGGGCCGACTGCGCGCGCCGGTGGCTTTCCTCGGTGCCGTCGCCCAGGCAGCGCATCCATTCGCTGCTGTGGCGCAGGTGATACTGCATTTCTTTGTGCGCCTTGGCCGCAATTCCCGCCAGTGGCTCGAAGGCGCTCTGCTGCAGCGCTTTGTAGAGCAGACAGGCGTAGGTGGCGTACAGAAACTGCCGGACGATTGTGAAGGCAAAGTCGCCGCGCGGCAGTTCGACCAGCTGGACGTTCCGGAAGTCGTACGCATCCCGCAGAAAGGCCAGGTCGTCGGCCGTGCGGCCCTGGCCTTCGACTTCGCCGGCCAGCGTCAGCAGCGCCTCGGCGTGGCCCAGGCAGTCGAGCGCCAGGTTGGCCAGCGCAATGTCTTCTTCGAGGTACGGGCCGTGGCCGCACCACTCCGAAAGCCGATGGCCCAGAATCAGCGCATCGTCGCCCAGACGCAGCAGGTACTCAAATAGCGCCGGGCGTAAGGCGTCGTCAAGCGTTTCTAGGTTCATGGGGATGAACTCAGATATTTTTTACCCCGTGGGGCACTTTGTAAAAGAGCGGGTGGCGATAGGGCTTGTTGTCGGCCGGATCGAAGAACGGCCCTTCATCGCCGGGCTTGGTGGCGTAGATTGCTTCGGTGGGGACCACCCAGATGCTGACAACCGGGCCCCGGCGGGCATAGACGTCGCGGGCATGCTGGAGGGCCATCTCGGCGTGGGTAGCCCGCACACTTCCCACATGTTCATGGGGTTTACCCGTGCGCGGCTGCACGAACACTTCCCACAACCGCATGCCGTTTTCCATTTCAGCCATGGCTTACTTCTGCAGCAGTTGATGCAGCTTGCTGTTGACGTTTGCGGGCGTAGGCCTGCACGGCTTCGCGGACCCAGGCGCCCTCTTCGTGGGCTTTGCGGCGGGCCTGGAGCCGCTCCCGGTTGCAGGGGCCGTGGCCGCGGATCACCCGCCAGAATTCATCCCAGTCGATCGGTCCGATCAGCCAGTTGCCCGTCTTTTCATCGTAGCGCAGATCCGGATCGGGAATCGTCATCCCCAGTGCCAGCACCTGGGGTACGGTGATGTTCACAAAGTGCTGGCGCAGCTCATCGTTCGTCTTGCGCTTGACCTTCCAGCGCAGCAGTTCCGGGCTGTTGGGCGACTGGTCGTCCGGTGGACCGAACATCATGAGTGTGGGCCACCACCAGCGGTTGATGGCATCCTGCAACATCCGGCGCTGCTCCGGGGTGCCCCGCGCCAGCGTCACGCAGATCTCATAGCCCTGGCGCTTGTGGAAGGCTTCTTCCTTGCAAATGCGGATCATGGCGCGGGAGTAGGGGCCGTACGACGTTTTGGCCAGCATCGTCTGGTTGACGATGGCCGCGCCATCGACGAACCACCCGATGACGCCCACGTCGGCCCAGGTGAGCGTGGGATAGTTGAAAATGTTCGAATACTTGGCCCGGCCTTCAAGCAGGTCGCGAATGAGCTGGTAGCGATCGACACCCAGCGTCTCGGTGGCGCTGTAGAGATAGAGGCCGTGGCCGGCTTCGTCCTGCACCTTGGCCAGCAGGGCCATCTTGCGGCGCAGCGTGGGCGCCCGCGTGATCCAGTTACCTTCGGGCAGCATGCCCACGATTTCCGAATGGGCGTGCTGCGACATCATGCGGATGAGCTGGCGCCGATAGCGCTCGGGCATCCAGTCTTTCGGTTCGATCTTCTCATCCGCGTCGATACGCGCCTGAAATTCGACTTCCAGGAGAGCTTCGTCTTTCATGGCAAAAACATCGGTTGGAAACGCTTCCGAATCAAACTAAAAAAAGAGCAGGTTCACTTCAAGCACTGCTTTTCCCAACTACGGAATGGTGGACGCAGGGTTCCGTTCTTAACGTCTACGCAAACAGCCACTGTACCAGATAAATGGCCATGAGTATGGCAGTCACGTCGGCGATCAGGCCGGCGGGTACGGCATGACGGGTCTTGGTGATGTTGACCGCGCCGAAGTAGACCACCAGCACGTAAAAGGTCGTCTCGGTCGAGCCGAACATCACGGCCGCGATCTTGACGATAAGCGAGTCCTCGCCGTACTGGCGGATCAGGTCAAGCACGACGGCTGCCGAGCCGGAGCCCGTCAGCGGACGCAGAATGGCCATGGGCAGCACTTCGGGCGGAATGCGCAGCGGGCTCAGCACCGGACGGAGCAGGTCGATCAGGAAATCCATGGCACCCGAGGCTCGAAACATCCCGATCGCAAACAGAATCGCCACCAGATAGGGGATAATGCGGACGGCTACGTCGAATCCCTCGCGGGCCCCTTCGACAAAGGCTTCGTAGACGGGCACGCGACGCAACAGGCCGTAGAGCGGAAAGCCCACAATCAGCAACGGAAGCACCAGCAACGAGAGCGTCTCGATCAGTGTGCGGAAGGTTTCCATGGCGTTCAGGCGTCTGTTTCGGGCTGGTTCTGGTGATCGGTTGCAGCATGCATTGGATCGGTGCGGCGGTAGGCGGGCAGCCGACCCAGCAGTTTGGCCGCCACGATGGCCACCAGGAGCGAGGCCAGCGTGACCAGAATGATCGGCAGGATCAGTTCGTTGATGGCCGCGCCCATGATGGCCATGAGCAGTACGGGGGGCACGAGCTGCACGCTGGCCGTGTTCATCGCCAGCAACATGACCATGGCGTTCGTGGCCGTATCGGGACGGGGGTTGAGCTTCTGCAGTTCTTCCATGGCCTTGATGCCCAGCGGTGTGGCTGCGTTGCCCAGGCCGAGCATGTTGGCCGTCAGGTTCAGCGTGATGAGCGCGAAAGCCGGATGATCGCGGGGCACGTCGGGAAAGAGCGGGCGCAGCAGGGGGCGGGTCCAGCGGGCCAGGTGCTGCACGAGGCCGGCCGCTTCGGCGATGCGCAGCAGGCCGAGCCAGAGCGCCAGCAGGCCAATCAACCCCAGCGCCAGCGTGACGGCCGTCCGGGCAAACTCGAAGGCAGCGTCGGTGATGGCCTGCAGGCGCACGAACCGTACCGGCGCAAACAGCACGGCCGCCGTGGCCAGCGAGTCGCTGACGAACGTCAGCGCCTGCAGCGTGCCGCGCAGGTCGTTTTCGCGGGAGGAGGTCACCCGGCGGATCGTGGCCAGCGGTTCGGGTACGTCCACATCTCTGGCGAAGCGCAGCTCGCGCCCGGTGCGAAACTGCACCAGCTCGCCCGCATAGGCCGTGTCCGGGACGCTTTCCGTGCGGTAGAAGGCCCGATACGTGGCCGGGTCGATCCGCACCACGACGGGCTGGCGGCGGGCTTCCGGGCGATAGCTTTCGGGGAAGGTGAGCGTGACGGGTAGCGGGTCGCCGTTGCGGTAGGTGTCGCGCGTCAGGTCGCGCACGTCCGACACCACGGCAAACACGAGGCTGAAGATGATCAACCCGGCCCAGATGTAGTTCAGCATGGCGACAGGAAGGCTGCGTGCATGAAGGCTTCCGCCGCAAACATAGCACGGCGCGCGGGAAATTGCCAGCGGTCAGGAAGCTGTGGAAGCGGTGTCGAAGTGCTGGCGGATGCGTTTGGCGCGGGCGCGTCCGACGACGGCGGCCAGCGCCTCCAGGTCGGCCGCGCGTACGCGCCGGGCCGAACCGAAATGCTGTAGCAGTTTCTCGACGGTGCGGGGCCCGATTCCCGGAATGTCGAGCAGTTCGGAACGCAACACGCGGCGACGCTGACGCCGCTGCATTGCGACGGCGAACCGATGCGCCTCGTTACGGATGCGCTGCAGGAGTTGAAGCGCTGGACTGGTCTTCGGAAGCTGGTAGGGGTCGGGATCGCCGGGCCGGTAGATCTCTTCCAGCCGCTTGGCCAGGCCGATCACCGGGAACTGTCCGCGCAGCTCCAGGTCCTCGAGCGCTTCGAGCGCGCTGGAGAGCTGACCCTTGCCGCCGTCGATCACCACCAGATCGGGCCAGGGGCCGCCCTCGTCTCGAAGGCGTCGGTAGCGTCGCATGACGGCTTCGCGCATGGCCTGATAGTCGTCCGGTTTGCCCGGCGTGACACTTCGGATCTTGAAGGTCCGGTAGTTGCGTTTGCTGGGGCGGCCGTCCTCGAAGACCACGCAGGAGGCCACCGTGCCGGTGCCGCCCAGGTGCGAGATGTCGAAGCATTCGATGCGGCGGGGAAGTTTCGGCAGCCGCAGCGCCTCCTGCAAGGCGCGGACGGCCTCCGGGATGCGGGCTTCCCCGCGCTTTTTCCGGGCCAGCTGCCACTCTTCGAGCAGCAGCCGGGCGTTGGCTTCGGCCAAGTGGACCAGACCGGCCTTGTCGCCACGCTTCGGCACGCGCAGCGGCACTTTTTTGCCCCGGCGTTCCCGGAGCAGGGCCTCCAGCGCGTCGGGTTCCTCCAGTGCATGCGAGAGCAACACCTCGTCGGGGAAAAAGACGGCCTCGGCATAATAGTCCTCGACGAAGGCCTGCAGCAGAGCCCCGTCGCTCCGCCCTTCGATGCGGCGCAGGTATCGGTGGCGACGGCCGATCACTTTGCCCTCGCGCACCTGAAACACCACGCCACAGGCCACGCCGTCGGTACGGTCGACGGCCAGCGCAAATACGTCGCGGTCGGCAAAGTCCTGGCTGACGATCTTCTGTCGCTCGGCATGCTGTTCGAGCAGCCGGATCTGGTCGCGCAACTCGGCCGCCCGCTCGAAGTCCAGCGCTGCCGCCCGGGCCTTCATCGCTTCCCGGAGTTGCGCGATGAGCGTCTGCGTCTTGCCGTTGAGCAGTTGTTCGATCTGGCGAATGGTGGCGTTGTAGTCCTCCTCGGACTGCAATCCGATGCAGGGCGCCGCGCATTTCTTGATGTGATACTCCAGGCAGGGCTGGTACTTGCCGGCCGCGATCGCTTCGGGCGAAAGGTTCAGGTTGCAGGTGCGCAGCTTGAACAGCGAACGAATCAGTCGAAGCAGCTGGTGCATCTGACCGACGTCGGTATAGGGGCCGAAGTACTTCGAGCCGTCCTTCCGCACGCGCCGGGTGGGAAAAACACGCGGAAAGCGTTCGTTCGCAATGCAGATGTACGGATAGGTCTTGTCGTCGCGCAGGTTGATGTTGTAGCGGGGCTTGAGCTGCTTGATCAGATTGTTTTCGAGGATGAGCGCTTCGGCCTCCGTGTCGGTGACGATCACTTCGACGTCGGCGATCTTGCGGACGAGCGCTTCGAGCCGCCCGTCGCGCGGGCGACTCTCCTGGAAGTAAGAGCGGACGCGCTGGCGCAGGTTTTTCGCCTTACCGACGTAGAGCGCCTGTCCCGCGGCGTCACGGTGAATGTAAACGCCCGGGCGTGTGGGCAGATGGGCCAGTTTTTCCTGCAGGGCCGCATTCATGGCGCCGATACGTTCGCCTGAAG
>WFPM01000136.1 GCA_015487635.1 Rhodothermus sp. | reverse complement strand
GGCCGTGGCATGCCGGCTGGATTGCGGGCTCATTTTCTGGAGGATTTCGCCGTCGATGAGTTCGAGGCGGGCGTCGGGATCGACGAGCCCGACTTCGGCCAGTTTTTCGAAGGCCTCGCGCGTCCAGCGATATGTCTGCACCGCCTCCATCCGCTCAGCGCGTGTGGTGGGCGATCGGGGGCGTTCGGTACGACTCGACGGCCTCAGCGTCCGAACGCCGGTTGCCGCCCAGCTCTGCTTCGTCCTGGGGCAGCGTAAGCGAAACAAAGGGCGGCAGTTTGCCCTGTTTCAAATCCTCCAGCAATTGATCGACTTTTTCCGGCGTCAGGTTGTGCACGTACGGCCCGTTGGACACCTGCAAGACCGGTGCCGAGCCGCAGGCGCCCAGACATTCGACTTCCTGGAGCGTGAACAGGCCGTCCGGTGTCGTCTCGCCTTTGTGGATGCCCAGCTTTTCTTCGAGGTAGTGCAGGATGTCGTAGCCACCGCACACCTGGCAGGTGAAGCAGGTGCAGACGTCCAGCACGTACTTGCCTTTCTTTTCCTTGTAGTACTGGGTGTAGAAGGTGGCTACGCCGTAAACCTGGGCGTAGGGGATGCCCAGTTCATCGGCTACCAGTTGGAGCACCTCCGGCGGCAGGAAGCCGAATTTTTCCTGGGCCAGCCAGAGCGTTTTCATCACGGCACCGGCCGGCTCCAGGTACTGCTCCTTGAAGCGGGCGATCTTAGCCTTTTCTTCCTCCGTGAAGAAAAGCTGGTCGGCCGGAATCTGCGGCTCCGGATGCAGCTCCGGCAGCGGTACGACCGGTTTTTTGATGAAATCAGCCATCGGGCTTCCCGGTTGGTCGTTACTTGTCGGCTTCGCCCATGACCGGGTCGACGGTCCCGATCAGGATCACCATGTCGCCGATCATGGCGCCTTCCATCATGTATTCGAGACCCTGCAGGTTCGAAAAGCTGGGTGCCTTGATGCGCACGCGCCACGGCTTGCCGGTCCCGTCCGAGATGATATAGAAGCCCAGCTCGCCCTTAGGGGCCTCGATTGCATGGTAACTGTGGGCGCCTTTGGGCGGGCAGACGCCCACGTCGGTGTAGAGGAAGTCGTGGATCATGCCCTCCATGGAGTAGTATACCTCCTCCTTGGAGGGATAGGCCAGCTTGGCGTTGTCGTTACGGATGGGGCCTTCGGGCAGCCGCTCCAGGCACTGACGGATGATCCGCACACTTTCTTTCATTTCCTCCATCCGCACAAAGTACCGGGCCAGGCTGTCGCCCTCAGTGCGGATGGGGATGTTGAAGTCCACCTCATCGTACTTTAGATAGGGCTCGAGGCGGCGGATGTCGTAGTCGACACCGCTCCCACGCAGGTTGGGGCCCGTAACGCCCAGCTCGATAGCTTCTTCGGCGGTCAGGACGCCAATCCCTTCGTTGCGGTCGATCCAGATCTTGTTACGGTTGATGATCTTTTCCCAGCCGGCCAGTTCTTCGGGAAATTCTTCCACGAAGCGGCGGATCATGGCGATGGCCGTCGGCGACAAGTCCGAGGCGACGCCGCCGATGCGGCTGTGCGAGACGGTGAAGCGGGCCCCGCACACTTCGTCGAAGATGTTGTAGATCTCTTCGCGGTACTTGAAGGCCCACAGGAAGACCGACACGGCGCCGGCGTCCATCAGGCCTACGCCCAGCCAGAGCAGATGGCTGGAGATGCGGGCCAGCTCGCACATGATCATGCGGATCCACTGGGCCCGCTCGGGCACCTCGATGCCGGCTACCTTTTCGACGGCGAGGCACCAGGCCACGTTGTTGGAGTAGGGCGACAGGTAGTCCATGCGGTCGGTGTAGGGCATAAACTCCTGGTAGGTCTTGTGCTCGGCCACCTTTTCCAGACCCCGGTGCAGGTAGCCCAGGTCGAGCACACATTTTTCCATGACCTCGCCGTCGAGCTTGACGATACACCGGAGCACGCCGTGCGTGGCCGGATGCTGGGGCCCGATGTTGAGGATCATCTCGTGTTCGAGCGGGTCGGATTCCCCGTCAGCACCCGGTGGACGATGCCGCTCTTCCAGCCAGGCGTGCTTGGTTTCCAGCCGGCGATAGATGGCCTCGTTGTGGCGGGGCCAGAAGTTGAACAGGCCGTGACGGTCGGGTCCTACAAGGCTTGGCGCCGTGCTCATGATCGGTTTTACTCAGTGCTCGGAGACTTCCTCGTCTTCGGCCGGAGGCTCCTCGAAGCCCGGCGGTGGCACATGGCCGTGCGCCCGGGCAAACGGGTCGTAGGTCAACGGGCCACCCGGCGTCTGAGGTGGCAGGGGCAGGGAGCCCGGGATACCCAGCAGCGGAAATTCCTTGCGGAGCGGATGGTATTCGAAGTCCTCCGGCATGTACATCCGCCGCAGGTCCGGGTGCCCTTCGAAGCGAATGCCGAACATGTCGTAGCATTCGCGCTCGTTCCAGTTGGCCGCCCGGTAGACGGACGTCACCGAAGGCACCACCGGGTTGTCTTCTTCGACGCGCACCTTCAGGCGGATGCGCTTGCGCCGCTCGATGGAGACCAGGTTGTAGAACACCTCGAAGCGCCCCTCGTCGGTGAAGCGGTCGATGCCACCCAGGTCGGCCAGGTAGTTGAAGCCCTGTTCCTCTTTCAGAAAGCGACATACCTCGACGATCTTGTCGGCGCGGACGCGCACCGTATGCTCGCCCGCATACAGCTCCACTTCCTCGATCACGTCGCCGAAGCGCTCCTTCAGGGCTTCCACCACCTCGGGCACGTAGGTGGTCGCCTTGGCGTGGGGGTTCAGTTCATCCCCACGAGGCGGATCGACGGGCGTGAAGTAGAACTTCAGCGCTTCGTGCGTTTTCGGACGTTCGTTTTCGGCCATGGCAGCTTCAGATCGACTTCAGCGGCCGGTGCAACACTTCGCGCGCCACCGGCTCGTCTCCTTCCGGCGACAGGACATGCGGACGCACCGGTGGGGCGGGCGGACGCGGCTCGCCTTTCGCGTAGTCCAGCGCCACCGAGTACTCGTTACGGATCTTCTCCTGAATATCCATCAGTGCGTGCAGAACGGCCTCCGGACGTGGCGGGCAGCCCGGAATGTAGACATCGACGGGCAGGAAGTTGTCGACGCCCTGCACCACGCCGTAGCAGCGGTGCATGCCGCCCGTCGACGCGCAGGCACCCATGGCAATGCACCACTTGGGGTCGGGCATCTGATCCCACACGCGCCGAATGGCGTGGGCCATCTTGTAGGTGCACCAGCCTGCCACGATCATCAGATCGGCCTGGCGGGGCGAAAAGCGCATGGCCTCGCTTCCGAAGCGGGCTACGTCGTACTTCGGCCCCGCAAAGGCCATCATCTCAATGGCGCAGCAGGCCAGGCCCATCGGCATAGGCATGAGCGAGTTGGAGCGCGCCCAGTTCAGCAGCACGTCCAGCCGCGTCGTCAGAAATCCTTCACGGAGGTCCAGCATGGGGCAAATCGGTCGGTTTCAAGGCTTGGCCCGGACGGGTTTAATGAGCCAGGGCACGGGCTGTTTCGACGGCCACTTTCAGTCGAATTCCAGCCCGCCTTTCTTGATGTCGTAGAGCAGGCCGACGGCCAGAATGATCAGGAAAAACACAACGACTGCCAGCACGCCCAGACCCGCCCCGGCTTCCAGAAAATCCCGGTAGCTGACGGCCCACGGGTACAGGAAAACGATTTCCACGTCGAACACGATGAAGATCATGGCCACCAGATAGAACTTCACCGTGTAGCGCTCGCGGGCCGATCCCACCGGGTCCATGCCGCTTTCGTAGGGCATACGCTTGATGAGATTGGGCCGATGCGGCCCCAAGATCTCGGCCAGCTTGAGCAGCGAAAAGGCCAGCCCGGCGGCCAGCACGATCATGATAAACAGCGGAAGAAAATCGGTCAGCATGGCGGTCTACGCGTGTCCGAGTGCACCTTCAAACGTTCCAAAGTACCGAAGCGGGGGGAATCCGTCAACGTTTGTCGGATTCTTTAAAAATCAGGCCTATTCTAGGCCGACACGCCGGAAGATTTCGTCCACGTGGCGCAGGTGGTATTCCGGGTTGAACGCCTCGTCAATTTCTTCCGGCGAGAGGTACTTCGTAATGGCCGGGTGCTGGCGCACGATCTCGTAGAACGGCCGCTCTTCGTCCCAAGCCTGCATGGCGGCCGGTTGTACCAGGTCATAGGCGGCCTCGCGGCTCAGGCCTTTGTCGATCAGCATCAGCAGCAGGCGCTGGCTGTTGTAGAGCCCGAAGGTCAGCTCCATGTTGCGCCGCATGCGTTGCGGATAGACCTTCAGGGTGTCGAGGACGCCGGCGTAGCGGTGCAGGGCATAGTGCACGAGCGTGGTGGCGTCGGGCAGGATAACGCGTTCGACGGACGAATGCGAGATGTCGCGTTCGTGCCAGAGTGCCACGTTTTCGTAGGCCGAGATCATGTAGCCGCGTAGCAGTCGGGCCACGCCTGTGATGTTTTCGGAGGCGATCGGGTTGCGCTTGTGCGGCATGGCCGACGAGCCCTTCTGGCCTTTGCCGAAGGCTTCTTCCACCTCGCGCACCTCGCTACGCTGCAGGTGCCGAACCTCGACGGCCAGTTGCTCCAGCGTGGCCCCGATCAGCGCGAGCACCGACAGGTAGTGGGCATGGCGGTCGCGGGCCAGTACCTGGGTGGAAATGGGCGCTGGCTTCAGGCCCAGCTTTTCGCAGGTGATGCGTTCGACTTCGGGGGAGATGTGGGCGAACGTGCCTACGGCGCCCGATAGTTTGCCCACGCGCATCTCTTCGGCGGCCGCCACGAAGCGCGCCCGGTTGCGTTGCATCATATCGTAGAAGAGCGCCAGCTTGAGCCCGAAGGTGGTCGGCTCGGCATGCACGCCGTGCGTGCGGCCGATCATCAGCGTGTACTTGTGCTCGCGGGCTCGCCGCGCCAGCACCTCCAGAAAGTGATCCAGCGCCTCCAGGATCAACTCGTTGGCCTTTTTCAGGCGATAGGACCAGGCCGTATCGACCACGTCGGACGAGGTGAGGCCGTAGTGAATCCAGCGGCGCTCTTCGCCCAGCGACTCGCTCACGGCCCGCGTGAAAGCCACCACATCGTGCCGCGTGATCTTCTCCAGCTCGTGAATGCGTCGGATGTCGAAACGGGCGTTCCGACGCAGTTTTTCCACGTCTTCTTTCGGAATGACACCGATTTCAGCCCAGGCTTCACAGGCGGCCAGCTCTACTTCGAGCCACGACTGGTATTGCGCCTCCTCACTCCAGAGTTGCGCCATTTCGGGGCGCGTGTAGCGGGCAATCATGGTCGGTAGCTTCCCTTGCGTGCAACTTTTGCGACGCCGAAAGTTAGGGACAAACGGAGCGGTGCGGGGCGAAAAAAGATCAAAGGCTGCTCCGCTTGCTGCGCAGGTATTTGTAGAGCAGGCGACGGGCCCGGAAAATGTGCGCCTTGACGGTGCCGAGCGGCAGGTTCAGCTCCTCGGCAATCTCTTCATAAGACTTTTCCAGCTGGTGGCGCATCACGATGACGCGTCGGTACTTTTCGGGCAGGGCGTTGATGGCTTCTTGGAGTAGCATGCGCCGCTGGTCCTCCACGATGTGCCGGTCAGGGAAGTAGGTGGTGTCGGCCAGTTCGCGTTCGAGCGTGCCTTCTTTCGTCTGGATGGGCTCGTCCAGCGAGAGCGTGCGTAGCTTTTGGCGGCGCAGGTAGTCGATGGCGTGGTTGGTGGCGATCTTGTAGAGCCAGGTCGAGAAGGCGTACTCGGTGGAGTAGGTGGACAGGGCTGTGAAGGCTTTGATGAAGGTTTCCTGCACAAGATCGTCCAGATCGCGCGGGTCGCGCACGATCCGAGCGATATGGCGGCGCAGCGCCGGGCGGTACTTGTCCATCAGGGCCTGATAGGCGGCCTCGTTGCCCTGCAACGCTTCGGCCACAAAGGCCCGGTCCTGTTCGCTCGAAGCCGAAGGCGGCGAAGACACGCGCACGTCTGCTGTCCTGGTCCTTTACCCTGCAAGATAGGAACAATCCGCGTCGAAAAAAACAGGCCCGCGCCGGATCGACGCGGGCCTGCTGAACCGCAACGGCCGCCAAATCACTTCACGAAGAGGATTTCGCGGTAGGTGGGCATGGGCCAGTACTCGTGCGGCACGACGCGCTCGAGTCGGTCGGCTACTTCGCGCACGGCCTGCATGGCCGGCAGCACCTTGTAGCACTTGTGGCGTGCGTTCTCCTCGAGCGTTTCGCCGCGCTTCTGGTTTTCGGCGATCAGCACATCAAGACACTGGCGCAGCTCGTTGATGAGCGTGGCCACTTCTTCGGCCGTTTCGCGCACGCCGGCCACGTTCAGGCCCAGATCCTTGGCTTCGTCGAGCGTTTCGGTCAGCTCGCGCAGGTAGCGGAGCGCGGCCGGCAGGATCATCGTGCGCGCGATGTACTCGGCCGTTTCGGCCTCGATGTTGATCGTCTTGGTGTACTGATCCAGCAGGATCTCGTAGCGGCTTTCGAGCTCGCGGCGGCTGAGCACGCCGTGGCGCTCGAAGAGCCGGACGTTCTTTTCGTCGAGCAGGTGCGCGAGCGCCTCCACCGTGTTGGGCAGGTTGAGCAGGCCGCGCCGCTCGGCCTCGGCGTGCCACTCGGGCGCGTAGTTGTCGCCGTTGAAGATAATCGGCTTCGACTCGCGGATGACCTCGCGGAGCACTTCGGCGACGGCCTCCTCGAAGGCCTGCTTCGTGCGCTTGCCCTTGGCCTTGAGCTTTTCTTCGAGCATCGTGGCCATCTCGTCGAGCGCGTCGGCCACGATCGTGTTGAGCACCGTGTTCGGGAAAGAGATCGTCTGGGAGGCCCCGACGGCCCGGAACTCGAACTTGTTGCCGGTGAAGGCGAACGGCGAGGTGCGGTTGCGGTCGCCGGCATGGCGCGGCAGCGGCGGCAGCACCGGCACGCCCAGGCCCAGCAGACCGCCCTGCTTGCTGCCGCGGACACCACCCTGCTCGAGCTGGTTGAAGATGTCCTCGAGCTGCTCGCCGAGGAAGACGCTCATGATGGCCGGCGGCGCTTCGTTGGCGCCCAGTCGGTGGTCGTTGCCAGCCGTGGCCACCGAAATGCGCAGCAGATCCTGATGTTTGTGGACGGCCCGCACGACGGCCGCACAGAAGAACAGAAACTGCATGTTGGCGTGCGGATTGTCGCCCGGGTCGAGCAGGTTCATGCCCGTGTCGGTGGACATGGACCAGTTGTTGTGCTTGCCCGAGCCGTTGACGCCGGCAAACGGCTTTTCGTGCAGCAGGCAGACCAGCCCGTAGCGGCGCGCCACGTTCTTCAGCGTCTGCATGATGAGCTGCTGGTGGTCGGCCGCCAGGTTGGCGTTTTCGAACAGCGGCGCGATCTCGTACTGGCTCGGAGCCACCTCGTTATGGCGCGTCTTGACCGGCACGCCCAGCTTGTAGAGCTCCTTTTCGACCTCCAGCATGAAGGCCAGCACGCGCTCGGGGATGGAGCCAAAGTAGTGGTCTTCCATCTCCTGGCCGCGCGGCGGCTTGGCGCCGAAGAGCGTGCGGCCGCAGGTGACCAGGTCCGGCCGGCGGTAGTAGAATTCCTCGTCGATCAGGAAATACTCCTGCTCGCTTCCGACGGTGGGGTAGACCTTATGAACGTTCTTGACCCCGAAGAGCTGAAGCACACGCCGGGCCTGCTTGTCGAGCGCGTGCATCGAACGCAGCAGCGGGATCTTGTGGTCGAGCGCCTCGCCGGTCCATGAGGCGAAGGCCGTCGGGATGGCCAGGTAGGCCCCGTTGGGGTTTTCCATAATGAAGGCCGGCGAGGTGGGATCCCAGGCCGTGTAGCCGCGGGCCTCGAACGTAGCGCGCAGGCCACCGCTGGGGAAGCTGGAGGCATCCGGTTCCCCCTGGATCAGGTCCCGTCCCGAAAACACGGCAATGGCGCCGCCCCCCTTGTTCGGAGTGATGAAGCTTTCGTGCTTCTCGGCGGTCATGCCGGTCAGGGGCTGGAACCAGTGCGTGAAGTGCGTGGCGCCCTTTTCGATGGCCCATTCCTTCATGGCCAGCGCCACGGTGTCGGCGATCTCCGGCGAGAGCGGCTCCCCTTTTTCGATGGTGGCCACCAGACTTTCGTAGACCTTTCGGGGGAGTCGATTTTTCATCTCTTCCAGCGAGAAGACGTTCTCGCCGAAGATGCGCTCGATGTCCATGGGCTGGGGCTTCTGGTCGCGCGTCCCGTTGAGCGTCAGGCGCGTCTTGGTCGCCGCCAGGACGTTGTAGTCCAGCAACAGCTTGTTCATGGGAGTCGGCTGGTTTTTTGGGTTTATGTTCAGGAGGTTTCGAATGCTTCCACGGGGACCAGTTCGGTGGGCGCCACCGGCAACCGGCGCGTTTCCTTGAAGGTGCTCAGCACGATGCTGGTAACCGTACCGTGCACGCCGGGCCACGACTGGATGCGCGAGAGCAGCCGTTCGAGCGTGGTCGTGTTACGCGTGCGGACTTTCAGGATGTGCGAGCCTTCGCCCGTGATGGAGTGCACTTCCAGCACTTCGTCCAGCGCACAGGCGCGGCGGATGAACTCCGGATAGTATTCGGAGCCGTCCACGATCACCCGGATGAAGGCCGTGATGTCGAAGTGCAGGCGCTTGTGGTCCAGCACGGCATGGTAGCCGGTGATGACCCCGCGCTCTTCGAGTTTGCGCATGCGCTCGCTGACCGAGGGGACCGACAAGCCCACCTCTTCGGCGATGCGATTGCGCTTCATGCGTCCGTGCTCCTGGAGCAGTTCCAGAATCCGGACGTCGATCTCATCGATGCGTTCTACCGCGCTCATGATTCGATTGGTCAGGTTGAGGGTTAATTTATTGAAATAAGTTTGGATGGAAGGCTGATTGCCTAAAAAAATTACGTTGAATAAAAGGAGTTCCGGGAAGATTCGAGGCAAAGATAAGATTTTTGAAGAACCCTGAGGTGATGTGCTTAAAAAATTAGAAAGGGTGATTTCCGGGATCCTGAAGGCGGGCAATGCGGTTGCTTTGCGCTGAAAGTCGGGCCCGTAGCTCAGCGGTTAGAGCAGCGGACTCATAATCCGACGGTCGCAGGTTCGAATCCTGCCGGGCCCACGGAGATGTTTACAGTTTACATGCCCGTGCGCCTTTTGCTAGTCTGTGAGCCGGGTCTTTGGGACAGTGTATTATATTTTGGGTTTAGGGAATATCGTAGAAGCTATCCTCATGCTTTTGCGGGCCAGTTAAAGATGGCAGAAGTCACGACCGCAGCCGTACTGGAGCGCCTTCCAGAAATTGTTCGACAGATTGTCCAGCGGGCCCACGAAGGTTATTCTCTTTGATTCGTACGCCTACGGGCAGCCTCACGAAGGGAGTGATCTGGACCTACTGGTGGTCACGGCGAATCCTCCTCCGCAGGGTGAGCGGTGGAAAGTTGCCCGGGCGTTCAGTCGGCTCAGTTCCGTGCCGGTGCAACTTGTCTTCATGAGCCCGGAAACATTTGAAGAGACTCAAGACGTGGTGGGGGGCTCGCCTATCCTGCCCATCACTGGGGAAAGGTACTTTATGATGCGAACACGTGAGCAGGTCATCTGGGACTTCGTACACGAATGGCTTCGAAAGGCTGAAGGGGATCTTCGGGCCGCCGAATATCTGCTTGCGCTGGAGCAGGAAGATTATCTTCGTAACGGCATTTCACGCGCAGCAAGCCGCCGAAAAATTCCTGAAGGCTTTTCTGGTACGCCATCAGATTCCCTTTCCCAAAACGCATGACATCGGATTCCTTCTGGAACTGGCGGCACGGGCCGATCCTTCCCTGCAGGAAGAGCTGGCATCCGCTGCTATGCTTACGCCGTTTGGTGTGGCGTTCCGTTATCCTGGCGAAACGGTGGCCGACCGAGAGGCGACGCGCAGCGCGCTCCAGGAAGCCCATCGGGTAAAGGCGGCCGTGCAGAGGCGCCTGCAGGCGTATCTTGCACAGGGACGGCCTTCCGGCTGGGAGTCAGCCTGAGGCCTCAAGAGGGGCTGTAATATGTAATCGCTGATTTACCGGGGCATGAGGACGCCACACCCCGGGGGCCGGACCTACCCCGGCCGATGCGACCGGGCGAGCCCGGCGGTCCGCCCCTGCGGGGTGGGGACGCGCCGTCCGGCCGCGCAGGACGCACCCCGGTTACACCCATGCTTTCCGCCCAGAGTGAGCGGAGCCAACGCCCGGACCCCGAACCTTGGCGCGGAAAGCACCGGATTGGACCCTCCCCCTGGCCCCCTCCCTGGCAGGGAGGGGGCAGTACCTAAGCAGAAAGGCTCGGCGCTGAAACGCGCACTGGCGCTTGCTTCCACCGCCAGCCGCCATCCGGAGCCCCAGCTCCCCCTACAAGGGGGAGCTGTCGCGAAGCGACTGAGGGGGTCATGG
>WFPM01000135.1 GCA_015487635.1 Rhodothermus sp. | reverse complement strand
CCCTCCTCCATCGCCACCGGATAAATCAACTTCACCCGAAACCGCGCATTGTCCCCTGGCATCACCATCTCCACGCCCTCCGGCAACGTAATATCTCCCGTCACGTCCGTCGTCCGAAAGTAAAACTGCGGACGATACCCGTTGAAAAACGGCGTGTGACGCCCTCCCTCCTCCTTCGATAACACATACACCTCACACTCAAACTCCCGGTGCGGCGTCACACTCCCCGGCGCACACACCACCATCCCACGCTCCACATCATCCTTCCCTATACCCCGCAACAACAAACCCACATTATCACCCGCCTCCCCCTGCTCCAACTGCTTCCGAAACATCTCCACACCCGTCACCACTGACGTCAACTTGTCCTCCCGCAATCCAATGATCTCCACCGGATCCCCCACCTTGATCACACCCCGCTCAATCCGACCCGTCACCACCGTACCACGACCCGTGATCGAAAACACATCCTCAATCGGCATCAAAAACGGCTTATCCTTCTCTCGCACCGGCGTCGGTATGTACTCGTCCACCGCGTTCATCAACTCCATGATCTTCTCCTCCCACTGCGGATCCCCATTCAACGCGCCCAGCGCACTACCCCGAATCACCGGCACCTCATCCCCAGGAAACTCATACTGGCTCAACAACTCCCGCACCTCCATCTCCACCAACTCCAACAACTCCTCGTCATCAACCAAATCCACCTTGTTCAAAAACACCACAATGTAGGGAACCCCCACCTGACGCGCCAACAAAATGTGCTCCCGCGTCTGCGGCATCGGACCATCGGTGGCCGCCACCACCAAAATCGCCCCGTCCATCTGCGCCGCACCCGTGATCATGTTCTTCACGTAGTCGGCGTGACCCGGACAGTCCACGTGCGCATAGTGCCGCTTCTCCGTCGCATACTCCACGTGCGCCGTCGCAATCGTAATCCCACGCTCCCGCTCCTCCGGCGCATTGTCAATCGAATCAAACGTCCGCGGCTGGTTCACCGGGTCCGGCACCCGCTTGGCCAGCACCTGCGTGATGGCCGCCGTCAACGTCGTCTTGCCGTGGTCGACGTGCCCAATCGTCCCTATGTTCACGTGCGGCTTCGTCCGCTGAAATACCTCCTTCGCCATGGCTGTTGTCCTTTTTGGTTTTCATTCATAGTGAAAAAGCGCTCCCTTAAGGGAGCACGCTCCGATGCCCGAAGGCATCGTCGTTTGAGCCGCCTGTCGGATTTGAACCGACGACCCCTTCCTTACCATGGAAGTGCTCTACCACTGAGCTAAGGCGGCTCTTATGTTGAGTGAGCGGGAGACGGGACTCGAACCCGCGACCCTCAGCTTGGAAGGCTGATGCTCTACCACTGAGCTACTCCCGCTCAGACTATGTGGGCAGGGGAGGATTCGAACCTCCGAAGGCATTGCGCCAGCAGATTTACAGTCTGCCCCGTTTGACCGCTTCGGTACCTGCCCATTCACTATCCACTCTATATTAAATGAATTCGCTCCTGCTCGAGTGCCCCACCCCACCGCAAATTTACAATCAAGGAGCTGGCGGAGGGACTCGAACCCCCAACCTGCTCATTACAAGTGAGCTGCTCTACCAGTTGAGCTACGCCAGCTCGTCGGAGCAGCTTCGAGAATGCAAATTTAGGCCAGGAGTTCCACGGCTGTCAATAAAATCGTGCTTCAAGAGCTCATGAAACGCGCGTCGTCCGGGTGCGACGCCACCAGGCGCGGACGGCCACGGCCAGCGCGATCACGCCCAGCACGCCCAGCACAACCCAGCCGTATACCTGCAGGTAGTGACGCACCACGGGCCAGTTTTCGCCGACGGCATAGCCCAGATAGGCGATCAGCGTCGTCCACACGAACGCGCTCAGCGTGGCCAGCAGGGCCGTCTTGCCCGGATGCATGTGGGCCATGCCCACGGTCAGGGAAATGACCGAACGCGCCCCGCTCAGAAATCGATTGGCCGCCACGATCCCGTAGCCCCAGCGCTGCATCCAGCGCTGCACCTGGTAGATGCGTCGCTTGGGAAGCCAGCGTAGCCGAGCGGGATCCAGCACGGCCGTTCCGATTCGGTAGCCCACCGCGTACATGGTCATAAAGCCGGCTGCCCCTCCTACCGTCGAGAGCAGAATCACCAGCCACAGCTCCAGCGTGCCCCGCCCCGCCAGATAGCCACAGAACACGACGAACAGATCCCCCGGGATGGGCGGCACCACGTTTTCGCCGTAGGCAATCACCAGCAACGCCACATATACCCAGAACGGTGGCACCTGCAGCGCCCATTGCGTCAGATCGGCCAGCCAGTCCATGCCTGTCACTCTTCGGATGGGCGCGGATGAAGCAAACAGACAGCAAATGCCACAGCTCCCTCGCCGGTCCCGACGAAGCCCATGCCCTCGCTGGTCGTGGCCTTGACCGAGACGGCTTCGACCGGAAGGGCCAGCACGCGGGCAATATTGGCGCGCATCGTATCGATATAAGGCCGAAGGCGTGGCCGCTCCAGAACAACGGTGCTGTCGACGTTGACCACTTCGTAGCCGGCTGCAACGACCTGATGGTGCACCTGGCAGAGCAACTCCAGACTGTCGGCATCCTTCCAGCGCGGATCGGTATCCGGAAAGTGCTGACCGATATCGCCCAATGCGGCAGCTCCCAGCAGGGCATCGGCGATGGCATGCAGCAGCACGTCGGCGTCAGAGTGGCCGGCCAGTCCCCGCTCCGAGGGAATGCGTACGCCGCCCAGGATGAACGGGCGTCCCGGGACCAGTCGATGTACGTCGTAGCCGAAGCCAATGCGAAAGGGCGTCATGCGTTCTCTGGCAGTTTGTGACGCAGACGGGCCTCCCAGTGCGGCCAGAGCATCTGGGCCAGTTCCCAGTCCTCGGCCGTGGTGATCTTGAAGTTGAAGCTGCTACCGGGCACACACGCGACCGGATAGCCCAGCCGTTGCACCAGTTCGACGTCGTCGGTGGCATTGAGCTCGTCCGAGTGCTGATGCGCTGCTTCCAGCCAGTTGCGCCGGAAGCCCTGCGGCGTTTGCATCCGATAGAGATCGGTCCGGGGAACCGTTTCGCCCAACAGGCCATCGCGCACGCGCCGCACCGTGTCGGTCTCGGGAATGGCCAGGGTGGCGGCCCCTGTGCGACGCGTCGCTGCAATCACGGCCGAAATCTGCTCGGGCAGGATGAACGGCCGCACGGCGTCGTGCACCAGCACCAGATCCACGTCCGGCGGCAGGGCCGCCAGGGCTGCCCGGACCGACGCCTGGCGCGTCCGCCCGCCCGCCACCACCTGCCAGCGTCCGGGCAGTCCCGCTTCCCGAAGCGACGTCGCCACCGGCTCCACACGGTCGGCGGGTACGGCCACGATCAACACATCCACTTCCGGATGGCCGGCGAAAACCCGAAGGGTCTGCTCCAGCAGGGACCGCCCGCCCAGCCGCCGGAATTGCTTGCGCGGACCGCCCAGCCGCGAGCCACGACCGGCCGCCGGGACCAGAACGGCCACCCGGCCTGCCCCCTCCTGCTGTGCCGCTTCGGTCATACCCCCACCGCTTAGATAATCAACATGGCATCGCCAAAGGAGAACAGGCGGTACTTTTCCTGAATGGCAATGCGGTAGGCTTCCATCACAAAATCATGCCCGGCAAAAGCCACCACTAGGGCCAGCAGTGTGCTGCGCGGCATGTGGAAGTTGGTAATGAGCCGCTCGACGATCTTGAAGTCGTAGGGCGGATAGATGAACTTGTCTGTCCATCCAGAGCCGGGCTTGACCGTGCCGGTGGCCGAGATGCTCGACTCGAGCGCCCGCACCACCGTCGTGCCCACGGCCGTCACGGTGTGCTCCGGGGAAAGCAGGGCGCAATTGATGCGCTCGGCCGCCTCTTCGGTAATGGTAAAGTACTCGGAATCCATCCGATGCTTGGTGAGATCCTCGACCTCGATCGGCCGGAACGTGCCCAGTCCCACGTGCAGCGTGATGGGCACGACGTCAACGCCTTTCTGCTTCAGGCGCTCGACCAACTCCGGCGTAAAGTGCAAGCCGGCCGTCGGGGCCGCTACCGAGCCCGTCTCCTGCGCAAAGATCGTCTGATACCGCTCGCGATCCTCCGGCTCATCTGCCCGCTTGATGTAGGGCGGCAGCGGCATGTGGCCGATTTCTTCAATCTTCTGATAGAGTTCTTCGTCGCTGCCGTCGAAGAGAAACCGGATCGTGCGGCCGCGCGAGGTCGTGTTGTCGATCACTTCGGCCACCAACCCGCCATCAAAGTAGATCTTGTTGCCCACCCGGATCTTGCGGGCCGGATCAACGAGCGCGTCCCAGAGGCGACTTTCGGCGTTCAGCTCGCGCAGCAGCAGCACTTCGATTCTGGCCCCGGTTTTTTCCTTGCGGCCGTAGAGCCGCGCCGGGAAAACTTTTGTATTATTGACCACCAGAACATCGCCCTCTTTGAAATAGTCGACAATGTCGCGAAAAATGCGATGTTCGATGGTCCTGCGTTTGCGGTCGAGCACCATGAGTCGGGCGCTGTCGCGCGGCTCGGCCGGATACTTGGCGACCAGGCTTTTAGGATAATCGTAGTGCAGATCAGAAAGCCTCATCGATGATCTTCAGGCTTACATCCATAGAAACCGCTTACAGCCGCGTTGAGCCAGTTCTACGACCTTCTCGTTCCGCTGGCTCGCAGGGGTCGGCGGTCGAAAATATACATTCAGGCTGTCCCGGTGCCAAACCCTGCGCGGCGCATTCAACACGTTCCCGGCAGGTTCGGTCCCGAATTCACGGACAACCCACGCGAAAGCCTTTAACCCTTTTATTTCCGGTCATCTTGCTGCTGGCCGGTTGCGACAGCGGGCTGGCCCCACCTCCCCCTTCTCCCCTGGCCGCCATCGAAGGCACCGTGTATTACAACGGCCCCTGGCCACCGCCCGACTCCGTACGCGAGCTGCGCTTCGTGGCGATGCGCTTCGTGCCCCAGAGCGCGCTGGATCTGCTGCTGCACTTCAACGAGCTGGTAATCAGCGACACGCTCCGGCGCTTTGTCGACTCGGATACGTTTCGCGTCGTGATCGATCTGGAAGGCGTGGCTGCCGATACGTTTCACTACAGCGGCATCGCCTGGAAATTCGGACCGGGCCTGCTGGACTGGCGGCCGCTGGTGGTCTACGACCGGCCGCTCATCCTCCGGCCGGGTGAACGTCGCCCCATCGTGCTGGAGGCAGACTTTCGGAACCCTGCCAGTTTCCCGGGATCGCCATGAAATACGGCTGGCTTCTGCTGCTTGTGGCCCTGCCGCTGCGCGCCCAGCCCGAACGGGCCACGCTGGAAGGCACCGTGCGCGACGTCTACGGCACGCCGCTCGCCGGCGTGAACGTGGTGCTCACCGGCACGCTCCACGGCGACGCCACCGACGCCGAAGGACACTACCTCATTGCGAACATTCCGCCCGGCACGTACACGGTACGCGCTTCGGCCGTTGGCTACGTGCCGGCCGAGCAGCCCGTCACGCTTGCGCCGGGTGAACGTCGGCGCCTGGACTTTGCACTGGTCCCTACCGTCATCGAAGCACCCGAGGTGGTCGTGACGGCCGCACGGCGGGCCCAGCCGCTGGAACAGGTGCCCATCAGCCTGTCGGTGCTATCGCTTGCCGACGTAACCGCACGTGGCCTGTTCACGCTCGACGACGCGCTGCGCTACATTCCCGGCGTGCAGATGACGGGCAATCAGGTCAACATCCGGGGCTCGTCGGGCTTTACCTACAATGCAGGGAGCCGCGTGCTGTTGCTGATCGACGGTTTTCCGATGCTGTCGCCCGATGCCGACGGCGTGCCTTTCGAGCTCCTGCCCGTGGCTCAGATCGACCGGATCGAGGTACTCAAAGGTCCGGGCTCGGCACTCTACGGCAGCGGCGCACTGGGCGGCGTGATCCAGGTCGTCACACGCGACTTTCCGGAGCATCCGGAAACGGAAGTGCGGCTCTCCGGCGGCGCCTACGAACCCGTGCGCTACAAAGAATGGCGGGCGCACTGGAAGGGCGCCCGCCACTGGCGGCCCTTCGGCACCGCGATTTTCACGCACGCCCGGCGATTGAGCGACCGGCTCGGCGGCTGGATCCACCTCACCTACCTGCGCGACACGGGCCACCTCAACGCCAGTGAGCGCACCATGCTGCAGGGCTACACGAAGCTGCGCTGGCAACCAGTTGCAAACGCACACGTCGTGGTGCTCTCGGGGCTGACCTGGCGCCGCAACGACGCGTTCCTGTACTGGAACGGCCTGCGCGACCCGCTTAACCCCGGCCGCATTCCCTCTACGGGAGAAAAAGATGCCGTCGGTGCCAACGACACCCAGTCGCTCCAGTGGACGCTTCTGCCGGCCTTTACGCACGCGCCCGGTCGCAACCTTTTTTACACGATCGGCGGCCGCCTCTACATACTGGCGCTGCGTCCTATCGATGAGCAGGGCCGTCCGAAGCCACTCTCCAGGGGTACGCTGGGCTTTCGCTATGGCGGTCAGTTTCAGCTCGACTGGCAGCCGGTCGAAGGACGCTACCTGACTTTCGGCGCGTCGGCCGACGCCGTCGCCACCCGTTCCTCGTTCTTTCCGTCTGAAGACGGTCATCCGTTTCGGAGCCAGCCCGAAGTGGCCGTCTTCGGCCAGTGGGAAGAGGCGCTCACGGCGCGCTGGCGCCTGACCGGTGGTCTGCGCTTCGACGCCTACCAGATCCGCGCCGACCGGTGGATTACCCGGCTCAGTCCACGCGCCAATGTACTGTTTCAGGCGCGGCCCGGTCTGACGCTGCACGCCGCCTTCGGGCTGGGATTCCGCGTGCCCGGTGTGGCCGAACGCTACATCGAAAACCAGGAATTCTTCCCGATCGTCGCCAATCCCGACCTGCGTCCCGAGACCAGCACCGGCTACGAGGTTGGGTTCCGCTATCGTTACCGCGCAGGTCTACTGGCCGAAGTGAACGGCACGCTGGCGCTGTTCTGGACCGACTACCGGGACCTTGTCGAGCCGCGCTTTCAGGCCGAACGCCTGGCCTTCCAGTTCGTCAACCTGACACGCGCCCGCATTCGCGGCCTGGAGACCACACTGAACGTCCGCCTACTGGATGGCTGGCTGGAAGGAATGCTCGGCTACACCCTGCTGGACGCCGACGACCTGACAGGTCCCGAGCCCCTGCCACTGTCGTTCCGGAGCCGCCACCTGCTCAAAACGAGCCTCACGATGGCGCTGCCGTCTCACCTGGCGCTGGGTGCAGACCTGCGCGTGGCCAGCCGCCCGGAGCGCATCGATACCGAGTTTGCGCGCTTCGTGCCGGACGCCGACGTGACCGTGCCGGTGCGCGTGCTCGACCTGCGCCTGAGCTGGCAGCGTCCCACCATGACGCTGACGCTGCTGGTCAAAAACGCGCTGGATTATTATTACGTCGAGCGCCCGGCCCTGCTGGCCCCACCCCGCCACCTGCAACTCCAGCTTCAGTGGCGGCTGTAGCCCGGAGCTGACTGACGCAATGCCCGAATTCCAGGAGCGGCGGCCTTGAGCTGCCGCAAAACCGACTTATCCCGAGATGTAATACGATTTCCGGGAAATCATAGTGCATGTGAGAAAGCACAGGCGCACACTGTGGTGCGTCCTCCTTCAAAAAAGGGGTGTGGTCATGGAATGCCACGCACACCCGGGAAATCGCATGAACGGCAAACGACGCTTCCGGTCTTTTCCCCCGAACGCCCTGTCGCTTTCACCGCCGCTTCACGCAACGACCGTTGGCACTCCTGTTTTATTTTTATAATTTAGATCCAGTCTAAATTTTAAACTCGATTATCATGGTCCCACTGCTGTTTCTGTTGCTGGTGCCGCAGGTGGTGCTCGACACGAGCCGGGCCGTGCCGCTGCCGCCGGTCGTCGTCACGGCCACCCGCTCGGCGCGGCCACTGACAGAAGTGCCCGTGCCTACCCAGCTCGTCCCGGCCGAGGCCATCCGTCAGAGCGGAGCCGCCCGCCTGTCGGACCTGCTTGCCGAGCAGCCTGGTCTGCTGCTCTTCGAAGACCACGGCACCGGGCTCATGATTCAGGGCTTCGAGCCGGACTACACGCTGTTTCTGCTCGACGGCGAACCCGTTATCGGACGCACGGCGGGCACGCTGGACCTAAATCGCTTTACTGTGCAGGGCCTGGACCGCATCGAGATCGTACGGGGCCCCTCGTCATCGCTCTACGGCAGCGAAGCGCTGGCCGGGGTGGTCAATCTGATCCGCCGCCGACCTGAAGCGCCGCTGGCCGCCTCGCTGCACGCTCGCACCGAGACGAACAGCACGCACCAGCTCGGTACCAGCGCCGAACTCCGGCGCGGACGACTGGGTGCTTCGCTGCTACTTGACCACTACCGCACCGAAGGCTACGACCTGGCACCGGACGTCTTCGGCCCCACCGCCCCCTCGCTGCGAGACTATACGGCCGACGCCTACCTGACCTGGGATCTGCCCCGTCGCTCGCTCCTGTCGCTGGCCCTGCGGCGCCATCAGCAACAGCGCCGGAGCGCCTTTGCACTGAACGGCGCCCCCTACGACGAATTCCATCGCCAGATGGACTGGAGCCTGCATCCCCGACTGAAGCAACAGCTCACCCGCCGGCTGCGGCTCGACGTGTCGCTCTACCTGACTGGCTACGAAACGCGCACGCGCATGACTCGCCGGGCAGACGGCGCTCTGTACTACGCGGATCGGTTCTCCCAGGCCTACCGCAAGCTCGAGCTACGATTGCAGCAGCTTCTGACCGATCGTCAGCTCCTGACCCTCGGCGGAGGCGCTATCGAAGAAAGACTGGAAGGCGATCGCTACGCCGGACGCGTCTTGGCCCGGAGCGGCTTTCTTTTCGCCCAGCACGAATGGACACCCCGTCGCTGGCTCGAAGTGGTCACGGGCTTTCGCTTCGACGCCCACAGCGACTACGCCGGTCAGCTCAGTCCGCGCCTGGCCATACTGATCCGTCCCGCCGAGACCTACCGGCTGCGCGCCTCGATCGGCAGCGGCTTCAAAGCGCCCGACTTTCGCCAGCGCTACCTGGTCTTTACGAACGCGGCGGCCGGCTACAGCGCGTTCGGCGTCACGCGCCTTCGGGAGGAATTGGCGCGGCTGCAGGCCGAAGGACAGATCGCTCAGCTGCTGATCGATCCGGATCGCGTCACCACGCTGCGGCCCGAAAGCTCCGTTGCCTTCAATTTCGGAGGCGAGGCGGTGTGGTTCGACGAGGCGCTGATGCTGTCGCTCAACCTGTTTCACAACGAAGTGCGCGATCTGATCGATGCGCAACCCGTCGCCCAGAAGACCAACCAGGCGTTCGTCTATTCCTATTTCAACCTGGCACGCATCTACACCCGCGGGCTGGAAGCCACCCTGACGGCGCGACCCGTTTCGGCATTCACGCTCAGCCTCAGCTATCAGTACCTGGAGACGGCCGATCGGGACGTGCTCAAGGCCATCGACGCGGGTCGGCTGTACGGACGCACGGTGTCGGGTCGCGACTATCGCCTGCGGCGCAGCGACTACGGCGGACTTTTCGGACGCTCGCGCCACAGCGGCACGGTGCAGTTGCGCTGGCAACCCACATCGTTCGGACTGACCGTGGCGCTTCGCGGCGTGTGGCGCAGCCGCTACGGCTACCGTGACGTGGACGGCAACGGCGTGCCCAACCGCACCGACGAATATGTGCCCGGCTACAGCCTCTGGCACCTGACCGTCGGACGCCGGCTGGGCCGCCACCTGGAGCTTCAGGGCGGCGCCTTCAACCTGCTCGATCTACGGCGTCCGGCGCTGATGCCCTTTCAGCCCGGTCGCCGCTGGTTTGTGACGCTCACTGTTCATGTGTAACCCAAACCCGAAATGAACCATGGCCACACGAACCTTCCTACTGCTGAGCCTGACGCTGGTCCTGCTGGCTGCCTGCGATAGCAGTGAACCGCTGGACGAAACCACGCCGGTCGAGGCCGTGCGGGTTGAAGACCTGCCAGCCGATCCCGCCACGCCGGATCCTCAGACCGGACGGCCGGTCGGCACCGGACGCTACACGTTCTTCAGCCTGCGCACCGGCGAGATCGTATTGCGCTACGACGAGCCGGACCGAAGCGACTCGGCTTCGACGGCCTGGGACCTGGCTTTCCAGGGCACGAACATCCTGATCAACGGCGGCACGAGCGGTCCGGGACAGGGTGGCGCAGTCGTACTGGAGGTGCCTTTCGACGAAGTGACGGAAGCGCCGGCCGACGATCAGTTCCGGGTGGACGGCGTGGACGAATGCCCCAACGGCGTCAAGCGCGCCGTCTGCCCCGGCTCCGGCAACGGCTGGTATAACTACAACCCCGCCACGCACACCGTCACACCGATTCCGGGACGCACTATCGTCGTGCGTACGGCCGACGGTCGCTATGCCAAGGTGCGGATCCTGAGCTACTACAAAGGCGCGCCCGATCCCGGTGCCATTGATCCCGAGGCCAATCCTTCGCGCTACTACACGTTCGAGTACGTCTTTCAACCCGACGGATCCCGTCGTTTGCAATAACCTGACCGGAGGCGCAAAACCATGCTGACACTGCTTTTAATCTGGACCACGCTGATCTCCACGCCCGACAGCACGCAACCGGGCCTACTTGTGATGGCGCACGGCGGCTCCTCGGCATGGAATCGAGCCGTACTCGAAGCGGTGGCGCCGCTGCGAGCCAAGCGGCCGACGGCCGTCGCTTTCGGGATGGCTGACCCGCACACGCTCCAGCAGGCGCTCGACACGCTGCAGGCACTGGGGGCACGCCGCGCCGTGGTGGTCCGGCTGTTCATGGACGGTGCTTCGTTCCGGCACCAGACCGAATACCTGCTGGGATTGCGTCCGGACCCACCCGCCCGCTTTCTGCTGCATCGCCACAGTGACCACAACGGGCACCCCCCGGAGGGCCCACCGCCTCCGCTACGGCACAACCTGGAACTGGTGCTGAGCGAAGCGGGCCTGATGGAAGCGCCCGAAATCGGCCCGATCCTGGCCGATCGGGCGCTGGCACTCAGCCGGAATCCTCGCCGAGAGTCCGTGCTGCTCTTAGCGCATGGTACGGAAGACGAGGTGCTCAATGCCCGCTGGATTGTTGTCATGGAGCGCCACGCACAGCTCATCCGTGCGCTGGGCTTTCACGCCGTGCGCGTCGAGACGCTGCGAGAAGACTGGCCAGCGCTTCGCGCCGACGCCGAGCGGCGCATCCGGGCGTTCGTCGAAGCCGAAACGCAGGCCGGCCGCACCGTGCTGGTCATTCCCTTCCGGATTTACGGCTTCGGCCCCTACCGGAAGGTGCTGAATGGGCTGACCTATCGGGCCGACGGAACCGGCCTCTTGCCGCACCCGGCCATCACCGCCTGGATCAAACGCCAGTGGGAGCGGCTGAGCTATCAGGCCGGCTGGCTGGAAGAAACGACCACCGCACTGGGTCCCACCCACTGAAACCATCGGGAGCCATGCATGCAGCCTCGGCCGAACGTCCCTATCTGTTTTGCACCGAGCATGGCTACGTGCTGCGCTGTGCCTGTTGCGGCCGCTTCGAGGTGGCCCTCGGGCGATTGCTGCTACAGCTTTCACCCGAGTGCTTCCAGGCACTCTGCGAGCGCGTGCGCTCGGTGCCTCTCGACGCCTGGGAGCCCGGGAGCCTGTGCGCCCTGTCGCTGACGGGACGACTGGAGGCGGCCGACGTGCGCTACGCCTGCACCCGCGCCGAATTGATCGAACTACGCGAGCTACTCGAAGGCGCACAGGCCATGCTTGAGCTGGAACAGCTGCTACACCAGACGCTTCGGCGCCGCAACTGATCAGGCCAGCGCGGCCTCCAGCGTCTGCATCTCCCAGGGTTGCACGTCGAGCGACTCCGGCGAGAGCCGGTCCGGATGCAGGCAAACCGCCACCAGTTCGATGGAGCGGTATAGGCGGGGTCCCGGACGGTTGAAGTAGGCGTGGCCGTCCAGCACGAAAACCCGTCCTTCCTGCACGACCCGCAGCGCCTGCCATTCCGACCGCTGCACGAGTTCCGGCAGTTCGCGTACGGTCTGGGTCACGGTAAAGCCACAGGGCATGAGCAGCAGCACGTCGGGATCGGCCGCCTGCAGTTCGGCCCAGGTGATTGTACGGGAAGGTCGGCCCGATTCGGCCAGGACGGTCTGTCCGCCGGCCATCTCCACCACGTCGGGCATCCAGTGGCCCGCCACAATCAGCGGATCGAGCCATTCGATGCAGGCCACCCGCGGGAATGCGGACGGATCGCAACGTCGGCGCAGACCGAGAAAGTCCCGAAGGTGGCGTAGGCGCTTCTCGGCGCGGGCCAGGTAGCTCATGGTCTCGTGCAACCGACCGATATGACGGCCGATTTCCAGCGCGGCGTCCAGCACCTGCTTGAGCGTCTGCGGCGCCATGGCGAGCACTTGCGGCCGGGGCGCCGGCCAGTCGGCCAGCCCGACTTCCAGTTCCGAGACCGAAACAGCGCATACCGGACACTGCGCCTGCGTCAGAATCAGATCGGGGCGAAGGGCCCGAAGGCGCACCCAGTCGATCTCATACAGGCTCAGTCCCTGCTCCCACACGGCGCGGACCTGGCGATCGATTTCGGCCGAGGTACCCCGGGCATCGACGCGCGGCCGGGTCAGTACCGGACGGTCCAGAATCTCTGGCGGAAAGTCGCATTCATGGGAGCGTCCGACCAGCGACGCGCCCGCCCCGAAAGCACAGACCCATTCGGTGGCCGCGGGTAAAAGGGAGACGATGCGCATAAAGATATCTGTTGGGTCGAATGTTTTTCACATGGTTTCGTAGCCAGAAGCGCTTGCGTCAACGCCAGCTTTGTCGTACGTTCTAACTGCGTAACCTTGCGCATGGTTTGGAAGGAGGGATATACCCATGGCTACCGAGACATTGCAATCGACCTCTTCATTCCGGAAGCGCTTTCAAGAAAAAGAAACGCTGGATCCCCGGCTTCCCATGCTCCTGCTCAACGCAGACGGTGATATCCAGCACATAACGCCGGCCGCCCGCATGCTGCTTGGATACCCGGGCCGTCAGCGGATCGACCCCTGCTTTTTCACGCACGTGCACAGCCGCAACCTGCAGCAGGTCTGGCACGATCTGGCCGCCATGGCCCGCCAGCGCAAGCAACAGGCTTCCTGGCTGCTTCGGCTCCGCACCGGACGCGGTCACTGGCGGTGGTTTCAGGTGCGCGCCCGCAACCGGCTGGCCGAGCAGGGGGGTATCCTTCTGCTGCTGCAGCCGCTTCAGCAAGCCTGACGGCCTCAGCGACGCCGAACCAGCCAGCCCGGCAGCATACGCGAGCGGGCAGCATCTGTAGCCGTGTCAAGAAGGGGAGTTTGCGGCCACCCGGCCGTACATAGCCCCTTTGAATGTCGGATACTTACTCCTGAGGAATTACGATCAGATCCACCTGGCAGAGCAACTGCACCACTTCCGGCACGTGCCGCCGCTCGACCATCAGATCCAGGATCTCGACCACATCTTCGCAGCTGTGCCCCTGCACTTCCGTCACGCCAAAGCCACGCTCATGCAGCAGCCGGACTGCCAGCATCCCGCGACGCTCTGTACCATTCCGTAAAATAGCCCGCACCACCCGCAGCCCGATGGCAAGCCGCTCCTCTGGCCACACGCCCATGTAGTTGCCTGCCGCAAATCCGGCCGCGTACCCCAGGACATGCCAGACGGAATGCAGAGGCTACAGCGCCTGATCGACGGCCCTCAGCCAGACGCGCACTTCGAAAAAGTCGATCACGGCCGCATACGGCCAGAATCATGTGGATCATCGACATCGATACGTCGACGATCCACAACCCGAAGATCAACAGAGCCCCGGGGCGATGCGAACCAGGCCTCCATCGAAGCACGCGGCGTTCAGACTGCGCCGTCAAACAACGGCTCCGTCGGCGGGTTCATGCCATAGTTTGCAGCGCGTGTAAAAAACAGGGTCGGCCGGTTGTTCAACACCGCGGGAACCGTTCCCATCGAGACGCCGGCCTTTCGGGCTACATCAGCAATGGTCACGCGCCTCTTCATGAGAATGCGCCCCGTTCTCTCGGGTAAAGGCCTTTGCGGTAATTTACAAATTTGATCCCTTTCAGCTCAGATGTCTTCAGCGAATTGGCGGACGGCGCCGGTGAAAATCGGTGGCCTGCTGGTAGGCATGAGCCAGCATGAGCACCTCGGCATCCCGGTAGAGCCCGCCGATGAACGTGATGCTGCCGGGCTGGCGGCGTGGTGACAGCGGTTTGTCTTTCAGCGGGTGGAAGGCGTTCGGCACGCACACACAGGGATGGCCCGTCAAGTTCGTGATGCGGAGCGTACCGCCTCCGTAGGTGGGCGAAACGAACACGTCCACCTCGCGAAAAACCTCGGCCATACGCTGCATGAGCAGTGTGCGAATGCGGTTGGCCTGCAGAAACTCGACGGCCGGCACGAAACGGGCCACCCGGAACACATGCGGCCAGGTGTTGCGGCCCTGCCGGACCATCAGGTCCACCCCACCCGTACGGGTCAATTCGTCGAAGGCGGCGGCCGCTTCCACTTCCAGCGTGAGCAGCATGGCCGAGACAGGTAGGTCGTCCGGCAGGCGGATGGGCTTCAGTTCAATTCCCAGCTCACGCAGCACCTGCAGCGTCTGCAGGTCGGCTTCCCGGTTTTCGTAGTCTTCCTCAAAGGCATCGGCCAGATAGCCCACGCGGAGCTGCCGCACGTCGAAGTTCGGGTCGAAGGGAAACGGCATATCGCGCGTGCTCGGATCGCGCGGGTCGCGCCCGCGGATTGCATCGAACACAAGCGCGCAATCCTCGGCCGAGCGGGCCATGGGGCCGAGCTTGTCCATCGTCCACGCCAGTGTCATGGCCCCGTAGCGGCTCACGGCCCCGAACGTCGGCCGGTGGCCGGTCACGCCGTTGCGCGTCGCAGGCGACACGATCGACCCCAGCGTCTCCGAACCGATCGCAAATGGCACCAGCCCGGCCGACACGGCCGCGCCGGATCCGGCCGAAGAGCCGCTCGAGCCCTGCTCGATGTTCCAGGGGTTTTTCGTCTGGCCGCCGAACCACACGTCTCCCCAGGCCAGCGCGCCCAGCGTCAGCTTCGCGACGAGCACGGCCCCGGCCGCGTCCAGCTTTTCAATCACGGCGGCCGTTACGTCCAGCACCTGGTTTTCGTAAGGTTTGGCGCCCCAGGTCGTACGGTAACCGGGTACGGCCAGCAGGTCTTTAGCCCCGTAGGGCACGCCGTGCAACGGCCCCCGCCAGTGGCCGGCGTCCAGCTCCTCGTCGGCCTGCCGCGCCTGCGCCATCGCCCGCTCTTCGGTATAGGTAACGACGGCCTTCAGCACGGGATCGTAGCGCTTCAGGCGGGCCAAGTACAACTCGGTCAATTCCACCGAACGCACCTGCCGCGTCTTGAGCAGGTACGCAAGCTCGGCTACCGTCATGAAGGCCAGGTCTTCGTCGCTGCGTGGCCGCTCCACCGGCCGGGGCTCCCAGCGCATCCCGGCCGTTCCTTCCGGAATCGGCTCGCCTCCGATGGTGGGATCGAACACGAAGGCTGGAATGACGTCATTGGGGAGCGAGACCTCACGCAGCGCCTCGTAGTCCTTCAGGCGCTCGGTCAGGTCCTCCACCATCATCTGGCGTTGTTCTTCCGTAAAGGACAGGCCGGCAATGCGCTCGGCGCAGGCGATCGTTTCAGGCGTGATCGGCTCGCCTTCTTCGATTTTCGCATACAGCACGCCGGGAAAGAGCGTGCCGGTCAGTCCCAGCGTCGAGCAGTACTGGAGAAACAGGCGACGATCCAGCGGCATGGCTCTGCGACGGTTCAGGTTAACGGAATCGAGGAACGGGAAACAGAATGCGGCTTTCGTGGCCCTGCGCATCGACCGACTGAATGCCGAAGAAGTAATCGTCCTTCGACCAGCCCACGAACGTGTAGCTGGTGTCCGTGGCCGGCACGAACCACTTCTGTTGCCACTGCGGGGCCGTCGTTTCGCGCACCAGCACGTAGTAGCCGGCCAGCCGGTCGCGTCCGGCTCGCGGAGGCTCCCAGAGCAGTCGGGTATCGACCGAAAGGCCCCGCGCATCAATATAGGCGGCAGCGGGTGGCGGTGGTGCCATCGCCAGGTTGGCCAGCGCGGCCGTCATCAGCCGGGTTACCCGCGCCACATAGTCGAAATCCACGCGGTCGGGCACATCGCCGTAGGCGATACCGTTTTCGACCCGGACGTCCTGGTGCTGGCGCGTGTAGGCTTCGTTGGGTTCGGTAAGCCGTACGGCCGCGAATCCGCGCTCGTTGAACGGGATGTGGTCGCCGCCCCGCAGGAAGCGATCGCGCCGGAAGATGAGCTTCACGCGCAGTTCGGGCACGTAGCGCGCGCCGATCTCATGCAGGTAACGCGCCAGTTGCCGCGAGGGACTGTCGTTTTCGCCACCGATGGCCCGTCGCAGACGAGCCTGCTGCGGTGTTTCGTTTGACGGGACCCCCTCGGAGAAGACGCGCACCGTCCGGTTGTCGCGCACGCCGTTGTCGCCCTCGGTATTGCCAATGATGTCCAGCGTGAACATGCCGGCCACATTCCAGCCCAGCGAGTCGGCCATGGTCGCCAGGTGTCGGGCGCCGATGAGCCCCTGCTCTTCGGCCGCCATGGCCACGAACAGGATCGTGGCCGGAAAGCGCTCGCCGGCCAGCACGCGGGCCATCTCCATGACGGCGGCCGTCCCGCTGGCATCGTCCGACGCGCCCGGCGCGTACGAAAGCGAGTCCATCACGTCACGTACGCGGCTGTCGTAGTGGCCGCTGACGATGAAGATGCGGTCGTCTTCCGGATCGGTACCGGGAAGACGGGCGATCACGTTGACGATCTCCACGCGCCGGTCCACACGACGACCGTCCGGTCCGTACCAGAAGCGGTCGAAGAACACCTCCATGCGTCCGCCACCGGCCGCCGCGTAGCGTTCAAACGTCCGTTTGATCCAGCGGCGGGCGGCGCCGATGCCGAACGTATCGTTGTCGGTCGGCGAAAGTGTATGGCGCGTGCCGAAAGCGGCCAGTCTGCGAATGGTTGCCTCGATCGAATCGGCCGAGACCCGGGCCAGCAGTTGTTGAATGTAGGGGTCCGATTGCTTCGTCACAGGCTGCGCCTCTCCTGACAACGCCCATCCGACCAGTAGCAGTACGATCCAGAGCCGTTCCATGACACCATCCTGAATGCCGGTCAATTTTTTCCAGAACATACAAAACGGCCGAATAAAAGGGACGGACCTCCGTGGTCATCCCGCATGTTCGATGGTGCCATGGCATTTCTGGGGCGGAATCTCATAGTTTCCGGCATCTGAACACCTGTGTGGAGTTTCCCATGCGACGCTGGACCTCTATTCTGCTCGGGGCGGTCCTGACGGCAGCCTTCATCGGGCCGGGCACGGTGACCACGGCGGCGGCCGCCGGCGCCGGTTTCGGGCTGGTCCTACTCTGGGCGCTGACATTCTCGACGCTGGCCTGCTGGACGCTGCAGGAAGCGGCCGCCCGGCTGTCGATCTGTTCCGGCATGCCCCTGGCCGAAGCATTGCGGCATCAGTTCGACGGCTGGAAGGGCATGGCCGTCCGGCTGCTGGTGCTGGGCGCCATCGTGCTGGGCAATGCGGCCTTCGAGGTGGGCAACGTACTGGGCGCTGTGGCCGGACTGGAGCTGGTGTTCGACGTACCTCGCCGTCTGCTGGTGCTCGGCGTGGGTGTGCTCTCGGGCATCCTGCTCTGGTTCGGCACGCTGCGCATGTTGCCGCGCGTGCTCGGCGCCTTCGTGGCGTTTATGGGCCTGGCGTTTTTGATTACCGCGCTGCAGGTGCATCCGCCCGACGCCACGCTGCTGCGCCATCTGGTCTGGCCTTCGCTACCGGAAGACGCCGGTCTGCTGGTGGTGGGGTTGATCGGCACGACCGTCGTGCCCTACAACCTGTTCCTGGGATCCGGACTGGCCCGCGACGAACCGCTGGAGGCCACGCGCTTCGGGCTGGCCGTGGCCATCGTCGGCGGCGGCCTCATCTCGATGGCCGTGCTCGTAGTCGGCACGGCGGTGCACGGCGCGTTCACCTACGAGGCCCTCGCCGATACGCTCGGTCAAACGCTGGGCGCCTGGGCCCGCACGCTGTTTGCGCTGGGCCTTTTTGCCGCCGGCTTTACCTCGGCGCTGACGGCTCCCATCGCCGCCGCCATCACGGCCCGGGGCCTGCTGAGCGCCCCGAATGCTTCGGAACACGACCGCATCTACCGGATCACCTGGCTCGTGGTGTGGAGTAGCGGGATGCTGCTGAGTCTGCTGGACCTGCGTCCGATTCCGGCCATCATCACGGCTCAGGCGCTCAACGGCGTGCTGCTGCCGATCGTGGCCGTGTTTCTGTGGATCGCCACCAACGATCCGCGCCTGATGGGCCGCGACGGCCTCACCTCGCCCGGGTTGAACATGCTGGCCGGCCTTTCGGTTGGCGTGGCCGTCCTGCTGGGCCTGCGCAACCTGCTGGCCGCGTTGCAGGCGACGGGTATGGGTCCGCCCCTCTCGGAGTCGCTGCTGCTGAAGCTGGCCGGCGGCATTACCTTCTTTTTGCTACTGCTTCTGAGTCGCTATCTGTATCGACTGCGTCGTCTTACCCTATGAGCATCCGCGTAGGTATCGACATCGGGGGGACCTTCACGGACTTTGTCGTCTTCGACGAAGCGGAAGGACGCCTGACGACTTTCAAGGTGTTTTCCACGCCGGACGACCCGGCGCGGGCCGTGCTCGAAGGGTTGCAACAGGTGCCGGCGGCCGCACGCCAGATCGTACACGGCTCGACGGTCGCCACGAACGCCCTGCTGGAACGCAAAGGGGCCCGCACGGCCTTCGTCACCACGGCGGGCTTCCGAGACCTGTTGCACATCGGCCGCCAGAACCGGGCCGAACTGTATGACCTGGCCGCCCGGCGCCCCGAACCGCTTGTGCCACGCACGCTGTGCTTCGAAGTGCCAGAGCGCGTGGGGCCTGACGGATCGGTGCTCCGGCCGCTGGACGAGACGACCATCCCGCCGCTGATCGAGGCGCTTCGGGCGGCCCGCGTGGAATCGGTCGCCATCTGCCTGCTCTTTTCATTCGCCCATCCGGAACACGAGCAACGGCTGGCCCGGGCGCTGCGTGCGGCCGGCTTCGTGGTGGCCGCTTCCAGCGACATTTTACCGGCCTTCCGGGAGTACGAGCGGGCCAGCACCACGACGGCCAGCGCCTATGTGGCTCCGGTGCTGGATCGCTATCTCGGCCGCCTCGAAGCTGCGCTGGGCGGCGCACTGCGCGTGATGCAGTCCAGCGGCGGCCTGATCCACGCCCGTGAGGCCCGCGCCCAGGCCGTCCGTTGCGTGCTTTCGGGACCGGCCGGTGGCCTGATCGGGGCTCGCTTCGTTGCCGGACTGTCCGGCGTGCGCCACCTGATTACGTTCGACATGGGCGGTACGTCCACCGACGTGGCGCTGGTCCCCGACGCCCTGCCGCTCACCACCGAAGGGGCCATCGGCGGCCTCCCCATCGGGATTCCGTTGCTCGACATCCACACGGTGGGTGCCGGCGGCGGCTCCATTGCCCGCGTCGATCCCGGCGGCGCGCTGCGCGTGGGGCCGGAAAGTGCCGGGGCCGATCCCGGCCCGGTCTGCTACGGACGCGGCGGCACCGAACCCACCGTAACCGACGCCCACCTGGTGCTCGGACGCCTGCGGTCGGATGCCTTTCTCGGCGGCCGGCACCGGCTGGACGCCGAAGCCGCCGAAGAGGCCCTGACGCGACTGGCCCGGGCGCTTCGTCTGGAGCCCCCCACCGGACTGACGCCCGCACAGGCGGCCGCCCGGGGCGTCGTGGCGGTGGCTGAAGCCCACATGGCCCGAGCGCTTCGTGTGATCTCGGTCGAACGTGGCTACGACCCGCGCGACTTCGTGCTCGTCTCGTTCGGCGGCGCCGGCGGCCTGCACGCGGCCACGCTGGCACGGGCACTGGGCATGCGCCGCGTGCTCGTGCCTGCCCAGGCTTCGGTGCTCTCGGCACTCGGTATGCTCGCCGCCGACGTGGTGCGCGACTACGTCCGAACCGTCATGCTGTCGGGCACGACCTCCCCGGACGAACTGCGCCGTCGTTTTCGTCCGCTGGTTCGTCAGGGACGCGACGAACTGCGGGCCGAAGGCTTTGCGCCGAATCAGATCCGGATCGAGCGTCTGCTCGACGTCCGCTACCCCGGCCAGAGCTACGAGCTGACCGTGCCCTTCAGGCGCGGCTGGATCGGCGCCTTCCATCGCCTGCACCGCCGGCGCTACGGCTACGCCACGCCGGACCTTGTGCCCGAAATCGTCAACCTGCGCGTGCGGGCCATCGGACCGATCACCCCGCCCGTACTCCCGACGCTCGAAGCCGACGGTCCCGCGCCACCGTCCGAAGCGCTGCTGGACACGGCTCCGGTTGTGCTCGAAACCGGGCGGATGGCCGTTCCCTTCTTCGACGCCACCCGCCTGCGCTCCGGCAACCGGCTGATCGGCCCCGCCGTGCTCGTGCGCCCCGACACGACCGTCTATCTGCCCCCCGAGACCACCGCCTACATTGACCGCTATGGCCATGCCTGGATCGAAACCTGAAATGGATCCGGTTCGGCTGGAAATCTTTCGCCACCTGTTGGCTGCGATCGCCGAAGAAATGGGCGCCGTGCTGCGCCGCACGGGCTTTTCGCCCAACATCAAAGAGCGTCGCGACTATTCGTGTGCGCTGTTCACGGCCGACGGCGAACTGGTGGCGCAGGCCGCCCACATTCCCGTACACCTAGGCGCGTTGCCGCTTTCGGTGCAGGCCTGCCGCGAGGCGTTTCCCGAGTTGAAGCCGGGCGACGCCGTGCTGCTCAACGATCCGTTCCGGGGCGGCACGCACCTGCCGGACCTGACGCTCGTTTCGCCCGTGTTCGTCGAGGGACACCTGCTGGGCTTCGTGGCCAGCCGGGCCCATCATGCCGACATCGGCGGCATGGCGCCGGGATCGATGCCGCTGTCGCGCGAGATTTTTCAGGAAGGGCTCATCATTCCGCCCGTCCGACTCATGGAGCGCGGTCGTCCGAACTCGGCCGTGTGGGCGTTGCTTCTGACCAACGTGCGCACGCCCGACGAGCGACGCGGCGACCTGCGCGCGCAACTGGCCGCCAACGAACGGGGCGTCCGACGCCTGCAGGAGCTGGCCGCTACCTACGGGCTCGATACGCTCCAGGCGGCTTTTTCGGCCCTGCTGGATTATGCCGAGCGGCTGATGCGAACCCTGCTCCAGACGCTGCCCGACGGTACCTGGCAGTTCGAAGACGCGCTGGACGACGACGGAATCGGCGAGGAGCCGCTGTGGATTCGGGTTGCACTGACCATTGCGGGCGACACGGCCACGATCGACTTTTCTGACACGGATCCCCAGTGCGCCGGAAGCCTGAACGCCGTCCGTGCCATCACGGTCTCGGCCGTGTACTACGTGTTTCGGGCGCTGCTGGGTTACGACGTGCCGGCCAATGCAGGTTGCCTGCGCCCCCTGCGGATCGTCACCTGTCCCGGCACGCTCGTCGATGCCCGGCCACCGGCGGCGGTCGCCGGCGGCAACGTGGAGACCTCGCAACGCATCGTAGATGTGTTGCTGGGCGCGCTGGCGCAGGTCTGCCCCAACCGCATTCCGGCCGCTTCCCAGGGCACCATGAACAACCTGACCATCGGCGGACTCGACCCGCGCACCGGCCGCTATTATGCCTACTACGAGACGCTGGCCGGCGGCGCCGGGGCTATGCCCGATGCCGACGGCACCTCAGCCGTGCATACGCACATGACGAACACGCTGAACACGCCCGTCGAGGCGCTGGAATACGCCTATCCGCTCCGCGTGACGCACTACGCGATCCGGGATGGGTCGGGCGGCGCCGGCCGCCATCGGGGGGGCGACGGACTCATCCGAGAGATCGAATTGCTGGCCCCGGCTCGGGTTACCTGGCTGACCGAACGGCGGCGACGGTCACCCTACGGCCTGGCCGGCGGCGCACCGGGCCAGCCCGGCCGCAACCTATGGATCCACCGGGGCGAAGTACGTCCGATGCCCGGAAAGACCAGTTTCCAGGCCGAGGCCGGCGACCGCATCCGCATCGAAACGCCCGGAGGCGGCGGCTGGGGCCCTCCTGCATAGTCCTCGTGTTCCGGGATAATCCGCGCGGCGCAATCCGGTGGGCGTTTTCAGAAAAAGTGCTCTGCTTTATTGAAGCGCCTCGATTCGGATCTTTCGGAGGCCCAGCTCGGCCACCGAACGACCGTCGCGAAACGGCATCCAGAATAGCCCTGAAAGTCCGCCCGTACGCATTTCACCGGCCCGGAGCGTGTCGGCCACCCAGGCCACTTCCTCGCTGCCGTCGTCGGCCCGAAAAACCACCTGAAAACGACAGGCCACCGGAAAGTTGTTGCGATTGTGCAGGCGGAGCACCACCCCTTCGTAGGTGCCGTCTTTTTCCGCATAGAACAGATAGGTAACCTCCACGCCCTGGTAGGTCAGCAGCGGCTTCCAGGCATCCGTCCACCAGGGTTCCTCCTGAGCGATCGCCTGCAAGCCGATCATTCCCCACAGAAAGAAGCCGTAAAGGATCGCTCCCGGTACCTGCCGGGTGACGCTCATTTTTCCCGTGCTGAGTTGGATTTCTGTAAAAACTATACTATCGAAAGGTCCTTGCGGCTCCTTCAATGAGACGGTTGCAGATTCTACTGCGCGAGAATCGCTCGCACCAGCTCATGCACGGGTCGGTCGGCCTCGAGGATCAGCGCCTCGTCGGCGTCGGGCGCTTCGAGATCATCAAACTGACTCTGCTACAGCTTCGGGTCGAAAAAATGCCCACGTCGTGCTTCCAGCCGTCGGCGGATCGTCTCGGAGTCGGCCGCCAAGTGGACGGGATAGACGCTCTCGCCCACGCAACACGTCGCGATAGCCGCGCTTCAGCGCCGAGCAGGCCACGACGGCCGGGCGTCCTTCCTGAAGGTGCCGCGCGATCAGCGCCCGGAGCGCCTCCGGCCAGGGCCTGCGCTCGGCGCCGGTAAGTAACACGCCGCGACGCATCTTTTCGATGTTGGCCGGCGGGTGAACGTCGTCGCCATCGTAGAACGGCCAGCCGAGCGTTTCGGCCAGGGCGCGGCCACGGTCGTCTTACCCGCGCCGGAGACGCCCATTACCATGATTCAGAGCACCAGCACACTACGCACGCGGGCACCCTGCACGTCCTGATCGGTGTCAAGCGGCTGCCGGAAACGTCTGCGCCCTTTCGGGGGGACGTCCTGCACGGGCACCTGCATTGTTCCGATGAGGCGATTGTGGCGGTCGTAGAGACCGATTTCGAGCTGCAGGTTTGCGATAGGCTGGTCGGTCAGGTTGCGTACCACACCGGTTACGATCCGCGTGCCACCGGGCAATTCCTGATAGCGAAAGTCTTCAACTTTTACCGGGCTTTCCGATGGCTCTTCCTTCCCGCATCCGACCACTGCAAGCATCAGCAGCAGCCCGAGGCGTCCGATCCATTGCGCCAGACTTTGCCAGCGTGTCATTCCTCCCTTGTTTCCGTTCTCCGAAAAAAAGACGATTCGTGTCGCCGATTCGGCGACACATAGCAGGGCGCGTAAAAATCCAGAGCGCGCAGCTTTGTTTCTTTGAGATTCCGGCCAAAAATTACGGGGTCGGTGTGGGGGCGGTCTCCACGAGCCAGACGCCCTCGCGGTCGTCCACCTCGTGCAGACGCACGCGCACTTCCTCGCCAGGCAGTGTGGGCACCTGGCGCCCAACGATATCCGGGCAGATGGGCAGCTCACGCAGGCCCCGGTCGATCATCACCAGCAGGTAGACGGCGGCCGGGCGTCCCAGGTCCATGAGCGCATCAAGCGCGGCCCGCGCCGTACGGCCTGTGTAGATCACGTCGTCGATGAGCACCAGATGACGGCCCGTCACATCGAAGGGAATGTGTGTGGGACGCACTACGGGCTGATGCGCCCGCAGCCGCACGTCGTCGCGGTACAGGGTGACGTCGAGGATGCCGACGGGCACCTCCAGCCCGGCGGCTTTCCGGATCTTTTCCTGCAGGCGGCGCGCCAGATACACCCCGCGCGTCTGCATGCCGACCAGCGCCAGCTTTTCCTCGCCGCCCGCGTCGAGCGCCGCCCGTTCGATGATCTGCCGGGCCATGCGCTCAAGCGTGCGGTCCAGGTCGGCCGCATCCATGAGCTGCGCCTTGATGCGATCCTGCGCTTCCATATGTCCGATAACTGAGCTCGCTTACACCGTTCTGTCGGCCACACGCCCGGAGCCATGCCAAGGATCCCGCCCCTTTAGAGAAACGACGTGTTCAGCCGGGTCTCCATGCGCTGAAGCCAGCGATCCATGAGCGCCGCATAATCCTGCAGACGAGCAAATAACGTCCGGGCCAGCGCTTCGTTGTAGGTGTATACGGTCAGATTACGATCCTGCAGTATGGTAATATAGTTTCTGGGAAATCATGGTACATGTGAGAAAGCGCGGGCGCACCGCAGTGTGCTTCCAGCCCGGAATGAGCGGCGCCAGGAACCAGCAGGAGCCACCCTCCCCCTGCCCCCCTCCCTGGCAGGGAGGGGGAAGCACAAGAGAGAAAGCCTCGACGCTGCAACACGCGCAGGCGCCTGGCTCCACTGCCAGTCGTAGCCCGTAAACACAGCTCCCCCTGACAGGGGGAGCTGTCGCGAAGCGACTGAGGGGGTCATGGAAACCCGCTGCACCATGATATCCCGGAAATCGTAT
>WFPM01000134.1 GCA_015487635.1 Rhodothermus sp. | reverse complement strand
GAAGCGGCCGTCTTGATACCATTGGAGTGATTGATTTAGAGACGGGGAGGCGTCGGGTGCTGGAGACGACGACGTACTTTGGGTGTGCGTCGATGGATTTGTTTCCGCGCTGGAGTCCGGATGGTCGGCATATCGTCTACAGCAGCGCCCCTGTCCTCTGCCCCGAAGGAGCTATCGGGTATTATTCCCTCTACATCCTCAAAAACGTTAATTGAGATGCAGGGTACGCGTGCTCCTCCCTGAACATGTGCCGAGTTGAAGGCGGTGCTCATTTCGAAGAGCAAAGGGATTCGTTCTGAAGGCTTCTATTCCGTTCACCTTCAAAACCCTCTCCGGCCATGAAGACGATCGCGATGCTCTTCGCACTGGGTGGCGCGCTGGTTTATTCCGCGCCTGCACAAAAGCAGGAGGCAATCACCTCGGGCTTGCCCAAGCTCAAGCCGGCCGTGGAGATCACCGACCTGCGCATTCTGGGCACGCCCACGAAAGGCGCCACGGTAACGCTCCAGGTTCGTTTTCGAAGCCATGTGAAAGGTTCGGGTATCATCATGCTCCGGTATCCCGGACATCTGGCTCCGCCCGGCCGTCGACCAGAAGAAAAATTCCGCACGCAGCCGCTTTCCCTGGAGGCCGGTAGAACCTATGTGCGGACGTATCCGCTGCGGGTCGAGCGCGCCGGGGCCGCCATGGTAGAGGTGATCATTCAAGCTGAAGATCCACCGGAAGGCTATAATGCCAGCGCCTCCGCCCACCTGGAGGTACTCAGCGGGACCGATACCTATCAGATTTTCGCTCCGGGCGACACCCTGCGACAACGGGTTCGGGCGACGAAAGGCATGGCCCGAAAAAGCACACCGCAGACCCAGGCTTACTACACCGTTTCGGTGAGTGGAACGGTGAAATTCTGGGACCAGGATCAACGTAGATCAGAAGGCCTTTTTGGCAACAAAGTGGAGCTCTGGTTCCGCAACAGCAGCAATCCGTACATGCTCTATCATCCGGTGTTGGGAGAATACGAGCATGTTCACTATGATCTCATCGAAGAGGACGGTCAGTATCACTTCAATTTCAGCTTCAGTGGCGATCTCAGCGGTTATGATGAGCTGCTGATTCTGGTCAGTACCTCCAACCAGGCGGCCTCGCTGTATGTAACGCAGGGCGCCTGGATCGTTGACGCCGGCAGCGGTACCGAAGTATTCTTCGGCCCGTCTCAGGGTGTGGTATATGACATCAGCAACATGGGGACCAGTATTTCCATTTCGAATGCCGATATCGAAGTAAACTCACAGGATGGTGCGATTCTTCGTAATATGATGCTGGCGCGTAAATTCCTGGAAGCTTTTTACAACAATAATATTCCTTTTGATTTACCTGTTGTCCGGGTTTATAAGAAAGATATAGAAGCTGCCGGACAATTCTGTCCTAATAATTCTCCACACATAGAAATAGATCCTTATGCAACAGAGATCACCACAACTACCCACGAATACGGCCATTATGTTATGTACCGTATGTGGGATACAGATTGTGACTTTAATAATGCATCAAGACAACTTATAGAAGGGTGGGCCATATTTTTCTCATTTGCTGCAAGAAACTATGCTTACGACGTATATGGCGACAACTTGAGAGGTCACGATGATAATACTGAAGAAGATGCTTTTGATGATACTCCGTATCGATTTAATGGAATTCGTTATGCGGATCATGGAGAACCTGATATTGCCGCCTTTGCCTGTTACCTGTGGAGTCTGTACGACAGTTATGATGGAGGTGTTTTTGAAGCAGATCTGTATGATCCCGGCGACAATGACGACGTGAGCGGTTATGCATTGCGTGTTTTCGAAGTAATGCGTACGGGGGAACCTACTTCCGTCAGTAGCTATCATTCACAGTTCAAGCAAAGTCTACCTTATAGCCTTCAGAATTCTGTACAGCAAGTCTTTGATTTTATGATGGACAATCTTGTCAGCATACCAAGCACACCGATGTATTCAGCTCAGGTCCGCAATGCGACCATTCAGAGAAACGGAACCCAGCTTCAGCTTGCCTGGCAACCTCAGAGCTATCCTCCCGGACGGTTCTATGGGAATTACGAAAGCGGCTATCGGATCTATGAAAAGGACGGAAGCACCTGGACCCTGCTGGCAACAGTAAGCGCGGGCACTACCAGCTACAGTTTTACCGACAGCAGTCCGGCCCGTCAGTACAAGATCACCGCCTACAATGCGGCCGGCGAGTCGTCGAATCCACCCGTTATACCGGGGGTGCTTACGGTCTCCCTTACAGGACCCTCCATGCTTGGCTACAAGGAAAGAGGATCCTGGACGGCTACAGCTTCGGGCGGAACGGGTAGTACGTATCGTTTTCGCTGGTACAAACGCAACTTTGGAAGCAGTGACTGGGGCTGGCCCGTACGCGACGTGACGCGGACGACCCACACCGATACCTATTCAACGACCATGCTGACCACCTCCTTTGAATTGAAAGTAGAAGTTACCCGGGGGCTGGAAACGGCGACGGCTACGCAGGTTGTGTTCTACGGTGGAGGATTCTGCCAGCCCGGTCGCCCCTGTGAACCATTTGCTTCGATGGACGAGTCCTTGCCTGAGACGTATGCCCTGGCGGCTCCTTATCCAAATCCGGCGCGCAACCGGGCAACGATTCGCTTCGCGTTGCCGGAAGCCGCACATGTTCGGCTGGTGGTCTACGATGCGCTGGGGCGGGAAGTCGCACGCCTGGCCGACGGCTGGTATGAGCCGGGCTACTATACGGCGCAGCTTGAGGCCTCGACGCTACCTGCCGGCCTGTATGTCTGCCGGATCGTGGCCGGGCCTTTCACGCAGAGCTATCCCCTGGTGCTGATCAGATAACCCCCGGGATCACGCGGGGCTAACGGGCTGGTCAGCTCGGGCCGGGCGGTGTCTTTAGGAAGGCACCGCCCGGCTTTTCTGTCTGACCGTATTCTGGCTTCGCTGAAAAATGCTGCAATTTTTTGCAGGGTAGGGCCGGTATGGCCGGCCGGTCTGCTTCGGTCCTTTCAGAGATCGAGCTCGAACGTGCCTTTCACCAGAACGCGTCGCTTTCAAAGAGCGGGCTTAAAAGACAAACCACAGCCCGGCCCGGAAGAACGGCCGGTGCAGTCCGACTTCGCCGAAGAAGAAATGGCGGGTGCCGAAAGCCGACACAAACCGGAAGAAGGGCTCCAGAAACAGACCGAACTGCTGATTTTTCTGCGCGCGGGTTTCGCCCGGCGTGAAGAGCAGTCCTGGTCCCAGCCGCAGGCCCACATCGAGGTCGTAGAGGATCGGTGCGTTGCCCATCGTGCGAATCAGCCCGGTGATCCGGAAGGCCGAGCCAAAGGCTACCGAGAGCTGTGTGTTGCCTTCACCGCCGGCAAAGGACGGGGCAGTGTCTAGGTAAAAAATGCCTTCCAGCGTATAGATACTCCGGGGCGAGATGTAACCGAGCTGCACGCCCAGTCCGGGTGCGGCGGCCAGACCGGCCTGCAACACGCGCCCGCGATCGGGCGGAACGGGTTGGGCCACCGCCGAGCAGGAAAGGGCCAGCAGCAGTGCAAGCAGCGTGAAGCGTGTGCCGTGCATAAGCGCGGAAAGGTTGCGGAACAAATCCGGGGTTCTCCGATTTGGGCCGGCTGGCTTTTACCGGAAAGCTTCCGCGAAAGTTGTACCATCCCTGAAACGAAAAGGATACAATGCCGCTGCGCTGTGGAATTGTCGGGCTGCCGAATGTCGGGAAATCGACGCTGTTCAATGCGCTCAGTCGGGCTGGCGCCGAGTCGGCCAACTATCCGTTCTGCACCATCGAGCCGAACGTAGGCGTGGTGCCGGTGCCGGACGAGCGGCTGGAGCGACTGGCCGAACTGGCCGGTTCGGCCAAGGTGACCCCCACCACCATCGAATTTGTGGACATTGCAGGCCTGGTGGCCGGCGCGTCGAAGGGCGAGGGGCTGGGCAACCAGTTCCTGGCGCACATCCGCGAAGTGGACGCCATCCTGCACGTGGTGCGGTGCTTCGAGGATCCGAACATTGTGCACGTAAGCGGCTCGGTCGATCCGGCCCGCGACATCGAAATCATCCAGACCGAACTGCTGCTGAAGGACCTGGAGACCGTCGAGCGCCGGATCGAACGGACGGCCCGGGCCGCCAAAAGCGGCGACAAGAAGCTGCGTGAGGAGCTGGCCTTCTACGAGCGCCTGCGCGATCATCTGAGCAGCGGCGCTCCGGCGCGTCTGTTCACGGCGAGCGATCTGGAGATGCCCTGGCTGCGCGCGCTCTTTCTGCTCACCGTGAAGCCGGTGCTGTACGTGGCCAACGTGGCCGAGTTGGATCTACCTGAAGGCGAAGGCAATCCGCATGTGGCCACGGTCCGGGAAATTGCCGCGAAGGAAGGCGCGCAGGTCGTGGTGATCTGTGCGGAGCTGGAGGCCCAGCTGGCCGAACTGGACGAAGAAGAACGACGGGCCTTCCTGAAGGAGCTGGGACTGGAGCGCCCCGGACTGGAACGGCTGGTACGGGCCGCCTACGAACTGCTGGGGCTGATCACGTTTTTCACGGTGGGACCCAAAGAGGCGCGCGCCTGGACGATCCGGCGGGGCACGCGGGCTCAGCAGGCCGCCGGCCTTATCCACAGCGACTTCGAGCGCGGCTTCATCCGGGCCGAGACGATCTCCTACGAGGACTACCTCCGCTACGGCTCGGAGGCAGCCGCCCGCGAGGCTGGCGCCATGCGCTCGGAAGGGCGCGACTACATCGTGCAGGACGGCGACGTGATCCTGTTCCTCTTCAACGTCTGACGCCGTAGAGGCGGCCGAACGTCAGGCTGATCACCGGCGTGCCGAAGAACCGCCGGGGCGGGGCGTCGCCTTCCAGCAGCTGAATGGGGTGCGGGAAGTAGTGGAGCGCGTAGCCGAAGCGGAGCCCCTGCGTGGTGCGCAGGCTCTGGCCGAAGTAGGCGCCCAACACGAGCATGCCGCCGACGCCCGCCCGGAGGTGCCCCTTCGGAAATCCCTGAAACACGTCGTAAATGCGCTCGCCGATTTCCGGATCGTAGCGGCGGTTGCCGTTGCGGTCCTGGAAATACGGGTAGACCCAGCCCAGCGTGGGCCCCGCCGAAATCTGCAGGTAAGGCCGGAAGTTGTCGGCGATCTGCTCGCGCCAGAGCCGCCGCTGCAGACCGAACTGGATCGGGACAAGCAGCAGGTAGTTGGCCTTGTTCTGGATGTAGCTGGCGCCCGTGAGCGCATTGTAGAACTTCTGCTCGCGTTCGTCCTTGCCCGATCCCAGGCTGAAGTCGAACAGCAGCATCAGGTCGCGTCCTACGGACCGGTGGTAGTAGCCGCCCAACCCGAAGCCGCTGTTGGTGAGCAGAATCTGGAGGCCGGCACCCGTACCGTAGGGGTCTGTGCGACCGGTGTCGGCCGGGAGTTGTGCCCGGGCCGTCCAGCCCGAAAGCAGCAACATCAGCACGCACATCCAGACGGCACGCATGGCTTTCATGCGGTTGGAAACGGAATGGCCGGAACTTATCCGGCAAGCAGGGGGACAACCTAGTAATACGATTTCCGGGATATCATGGTGCAGCGGGTTTCCATGACCCCCTCAGTCGCTTCGCGACAGCTCCCCCTGTCAGGGGGAGCTGTGTTTACGGGCTACGACTGGCAGTGGAGCCAGGCGCCTGCGCGTGTTGCAGCGTCGAGGCTTTCT
>WFPM01000133.1 GCA_015487635.1 Rhodothermus sp. | reverse complement strand
CCAGGGAAGGGACAGGAGGAGAGGATATCACCCCCTCCGGCCCTTCGGGCCCGCTTCCCTGAAAAGAGGGGTATTTCTGTGAACCCCCTCAGCCGCTGTGCGGCAGCTCCCCCTCGAAGGGGGAGCTGGGTCTACGGACGGCGGCCGGCGGTGAAGGCAGGCGTCTGTGCGGGTTCCAGCGCCGAGCCTTTCTGCTCAGGTACTTCCCCCTCCCTGCCAGGGAGGGGGAAAGGGGGAGGGTCCAATCAGATGCTTTCTGTGCCGAGGTTCGGGGTCCGGGCGTTGGCCCCGCTCATTCTGGGCGGAAAGCAGGGGCGCAACCGGAGTGCATCCTGCACGGCCAGACGGCGCGCTCCTCACCCCACGGGGACGGACCGCTGTGGCTGCCCTGTCGTGCCCGCCAGATCATGTTCGACCCATGGGGTGTGTCGCCCTCATGCACTGGTGAATCAGCAATCACATAGAGGACGAAGCGTAACTCCGGGCGGGCTCACGCGTATCCGGCGAAAAACGCCGGGGTTGGTGAACCCGAACAAGTTGCCCATGCATGAAATGCCATCGGACAGACGGGCCGGACCGATCGGACGGGGGGTGCGGGCCGTGCTGGGGGTACTCTTTCTCTGGGCCCTGTATCGGTTTCTCGTATACCGTGCAGAGATTGTCCATCCGGGAGATCTGGCGCTGTACTTCTGGGCATTGATCGGCACTCACAGCCACGCCCTGGGATCTCTGATTCCACCGCTGCGAGCAACGCGACGGCGATGGGGAATACTGGGCGGCGCAGTGGCAGGTGCGGTCATCCTAGACCTGCTGCATAATGGACACTGGTGGGGCATGTTTCTGCCTGCCCTGCTGTACGGTCTGGCGATCGGCGCCCAGGGCATTCTGGGCATCGAACTGCTCCTGACGGCCTGGCTGGGACATGCAGGCTGCGAAAGCACCGTCTGGTATAATCTTCGCCACCGACGGGAAGCACCCCGCATTGACCCCTGTCCACTCTTTGATCCGCTGGATCTCTGGGAACGCGCACGCCGAGCCCGGAAAGACCGGTGAATTTCAAGTAAGGCAGGCACCTGAACGAAAAGGGGTCGTTTGGGGTTTGAAGATAGAAGAGAATTTTTTAGGGATCATTGAGACCGGGCAACGCATGCAGATTGCCGCTGAACTTGTGCAGAAGTACAACCGTCCGGGCCCGCGCTACACGAGCTACCCGCCTGCGCCGCATTTTCGGCCGGGGTTTTCGCCGGAGACTGTGGTGTCGATGATTCGGGCCGACAACGAGCGCCCGGATCCGGAGCCGCTCTCGCTGTACGTGCACCTGCCGTTCTGCCGCACGCTCTGCTACTACTGCGGCTGCCACATGATCGTCACGCACCGGCCGGAGAAAATCGCCCGCTACCTGGACTACCTGGAGCGAGAGATCGTGCTGGTCAGCCAGTGGGTGGCTCCCGATCGGCCCGTTGTGCAACTGCACTGGGGCGGTGGTACGCCGACCTACCTGGCGCCCGAGCAGATCCTGGCGCTGATGGACCTGCTCCGGCAGCATTTCCGGTTTGCGCCGGACGCCGAAATCGGTATCGAAGCGGATCCGCGCGGCCTGACCCGTGCCCACCTGGAGGCGGCCCGGGCGGTCGGGTTCAACCGGATCAGCTTCGGCGTGCAGGACCTGGACCCTGCCGTCCAGCAGGCCATCAACCGCGTACAGCCTTACGAGCAGGTAGCCGAGGTCACGCGCTGGGCGCGTGAACTTGGTTTCGAGAGCATCAGCTACGACCTGATCTACGGCCTGCCGCATCAGCACCTGACGCAGTTCGAGCGAACCATCCGCCAGGTGATCGATCTAGGGCCCGATCGCATTTCGTTGTTCAGCTATGCGCATGTGCCCTGGAAGAAAAAACATCAGCGGCTCATCCGGAAGGCGTGGCTACCCCGGCCGGCCGAAAAGCTGCAACTCTTCCTGCGGGCCGTCGAACTGCTGACCACCGAGGGCGGCTACCGCTACATCGGCATGGATCATTTTGCCCGGCCGGAAGATCCGCTCAGCCGCGCACTCGACGAAGGCACGCTCCAGCGCAATTTTCAGGGCTACTCCACGCACGGGGGCGCCGAACTGTATGCGTTCGGCATTTCGGCCATCAGCCAGTTACGGGAGGCCTACGTGCAGAATGTGCTGACGCTGCCTGAGTACTATGCGGCGCTGGAGCAAGGACGATTGCCCGTGGGGAAGGGCTACGTGCTGAACGAAGAGGATCGGCTTCGGCGCCACGTGATCATGTCGCTCATGTGCCATTTCCGCCTGAACATTCCCGAGGTAGAGCGGCGCTTTGGGATCGACTTTCGCGCGCACTTTGCCGACGCGCTGACGCAGCTCGAAGAAATGGAAGCCGACGGACTGGTCGTGCGCCGACCCGATGCGATCGAAGTCACCGAGACCGGCCGCTTCTTCATCCGCAACGTGGCCATGGCCTTCGACGCCTATCTACAGACCTCGGCCGACCGTCCCATGTACTCCCAGACGGTGTAGGACGCTTGTTCGAGATTACCACACAGCCCGCAGGACGCAACAGGAAGCAAGCGCTCCTTTGACGGCGCGTTTGTGGTTTACAGCCTGTTTGTAGTCCGGTACGGAGTAACGTGACGTGCCGCGGCCGCCTGGCATCAGGTACTTTCCGCCGTCGGGTGCAGCGTGGCGGGCAATTCCCCCAGCACGGTGGCGATGGCGTTACGGGCCGTAAAGTAGGCGTTGCGGATGCGCTCACGTTCGTTGACCGAGAGCGCCTCTTTCTGCAGGAGCGAGGGGGCCTCGGCTTCCAGCGGCAGCAGTAGATCAAAGTAGAGGCGGAGGCTGCTGGCCAGATCCGTGCAGGGGCGCGCCATCAGACGCAGCGTAGCATCCTCTGGGACGGGCACATCGTGCCAGGTCAGAAATCCCCGAAGGGCTGCCTTCAGGGCTTTGAGCGTGTGATCGAGCAGGCCTCGATAGTCGGTCGGCTGTGCTTCGAGTGCCCGGCGGGCCTGCTGCAATTCCTCCAGGGCGGTGCTCAGCAGTCGACGAGCTTCCGTGGTGCGATCCTGTACGACGGCTTCCATCGTGCGGGGCGTTTTTCTAGGCAGTGCACCGGAAATATACGCGCTCCGACCGGAAAGCTCCAGCCGAGCAGCTCCGTTATGGCAAATTCATCTGAGGGGGGACCAGGTCGCGGAAATGAAAGCCCCGGCGGGTGATGCGTCGGCCGAGCCGGTGGCGAACGGGATGCTGGAACAGCGGCCCATCGAAGACGAACGTGTGGAATTCGCCGTTCTCCCCGCAGGGATCGACGGTGTCCGGAAGTTCCCAGACCACGTCGGGGGTCAATTCGCAGCCGGCCCATTCCGGCCCGAGGTGTCGCGCATCGACGCACACGATGCGCGTGCGGAAGCCCACGTTCCAGAACTCATCCAGCAACGTCAGGCTGTCGTTGTGCCGACGGCTGCCAGTCCAGATCGGAAAGACCGGCCTCATGCCCAGCGCTGCCAGTTGCTGCTCCCGATAGGCGCGGATGTCTTCCAGAAAAATGTCGCCAAACGCCACGTGCCGGATGCCCTGCGCAATCAACGGACGCAGCGCCTCGGCCCAGGCTGTCTCGTAGACGTCGTTCGAGGCGTCAGGAGGTAGAAAAATCGGAATCATCGGGGCCACATTCATGGCCGCCACCTGCTGTTCAAGCAACACGCGCCGGACCCCGTGCATGGTAAGCCGGTCGTAAGGCTGACTGATCGTACACAGCAAGCCGGCCACCTGCCAGTTCGGATCCTGCAGGATCCGATAAAGCGCCAGGGCGCTGTCTTTGCCACCACTCCAGGATATGAGTACAGGGGTTGCCATCGAACGCAGCCCGTGTTTTTCGATCAGGGTGCCGTAAAAATTGTAATACTGCTCTTTTTTTACCAGAGAAAAGCTGTATATTTCAGGCTATATGAAACTCACCCACCAACCAACACCCTGGAGCCATGCGTCGTTTCATCTATGTGCTGTTTGCGGTTCTATTTATGACGGCCGCCAGTGCCTGCGGCCAGCGCGCAGCCGAACAGCAGCCGGAGCAGCCGGCGACCGAGCAGGAGGAAGCGCCGGCTGCCGTGGACACCCTCCAGCAGGACACGACCATGGCGGCTCCGGATACGGCGGCTGCCGCCGAGCAGATGTGATCTGCGTAACGCAGGCTCGGTTCCTGGAAAACAGAAAGGGCGACGGATCCATGGGTACAAGCTGATCCGTCGCCCTTTTTCTCTGCGCATCGGAAGTGCTAACCGTCACGTCCTTTGCGCAGGGCGCGTCCGGGCCGTGCGCCGGTGAGCTTGCCGTTGAGCAGTACGGCCTGTCCGTTGACGAACACATGTACAACACCCTCGGCGTACTGATGGGGATCGGTAAACGTGGCGCGGTCCTGCACGCGGTTCAGGTCCAGCACCACCACGTCGGCGTAGGCGCCCACGCGCAACACGCCGCGATCTTTTAGGTTCAGGCGCCCGGCCGGGAGGCCGGTCATTTTGTGGATGGCCGTTTCGGGTGTCAGGATCCCGCGTTCACGTACGTAGCGGGCCAGCACCCGGGCAAAGGCGCCGTAGTTACGCGGATGGGGGACCCCGACGCCGGGGTCTGGAATGCCGCCGTCGGAGCAGATCATCGTGCGGGGATGCTGCATGATCCGCTCGACATCTTCCTCGCTCATGGCGTGGAAAATCCCGCTGCAGCCGCCCCGCTCCTGGATTTCCAGTACCAGCTCGGCTGCCTCCTCGACGGTAACCGGACGCCCCTGCTCCTGGAGCACCTGCGCCAGATTTTTCCCGTTCAGTGTGGTGTCCCAGCGGCAGAAAGCCAGCTGGACGCGCGAAGGATCGCCGCCACCTCGATCCTCCCGCAGGTTGAAAATGACCGCTTCTTTGATGCGGGCACGGGTTGCAGGGTCTTGCAGCCGGGCAACGATGTCCTCACGACTGCCTTCCAGCGCCCAGGCCGGAAACAGCACGCTAATGCCCGTGCTGGAGGCCGTGTAGGGATACTGGTCCATGGAAACGTCAAGGCCGGCGGCCACGGCCTCGTCTACCAGACGCAGCATTTCCCGGCTTTTGCCCCACATGCGCGGGCCGATCACTTTCGCATGGGTGATCTGGGCGGGCAGCCCGCCTTCGCGTCCGATCCGAATGGTTTCTTCGACGCTTTCCAGTACGTGCAGTCCTTCATCCCGCATGTGTGTGATGTAGATGCCGCCGTAGCGGGCGGCCACGCGGGCCAGTTCGATCACCTCTTCGGTGCGGGCATAGGCACCGGGGACGTACTTCAGTCCCGATGACAGGCCCCAGGCGCCTTCTTCCATGGCCTGCGCCACCAGGGCTTTCATCTTTTCCAGTTCTTCCGGAGTGGGGTCGCGGTTTTCATTGCCCATGACGGCGCGACGGATGCTTCCGTGTCCCACGAACAGGCCTAGGTTGATGGCGGCCGGCGTCAGTTCGAACCGTGCCAGAAACTCCCCGATCGGCAGGGGAGAGGAGCCGTCCTGTCCGGCAAACACCGTGGTGACACCCTGGCGGATGTAGTTTTCGGCCAGCGGGTGGCGAAAGATCCCGCTGGTTTCCGGGCCACCCCGGACGGCGTGGCTGTGGATGTCGATAAAACCGGGGGCCACGACCAGGCCTTCGACGTTCAGGCGAAGCGCCGCACGCGCCTCCTTCAGGTCGCCAATGGCGGCAATGCGGTCGCCGACCAGTCCCACGTCGGCAACAAACGGGGCCTCTCCGGTGCCATCGTAAATGGTGCCGCCTTCCAGGATGACGGTGAAAATCGTGTCAGACTGAGCCGAGGGCAGACCGATCGCAAGGCACAGGATCAGTAGCAACGCAGGCATGGCCATCCAGACAATTCGGTGGTCGCTTCTCTGACGTAAATTTAATAGCCTGGAGGTAAAAAGCTTGTATTGCCAAACCACGTTAGCAGACCATGCATCGGCGTAAACTGTATGGCTTACTGCTGTGGCTGCTGGTTGTAACCCCGGCGCTCAGGGCGCAGCAGGCGCCACGGTATGCGGTGGCGCCGGCCCCGCCGCATGCCTCGCTCTTGGTACAGATCCGGGACTCTATCGATGCGCTGATGCAGCGCTACGGAGTGCCCGGCCTTTCGGCGGCCATCGGAGTGCGTGGTGAACTGCTCTGGGCGGAAGGGTTCGGCTATGCCGACGTGGAAAACCGGGTCCCCATGCTGCCGCAGACGAAGTTGCGTGTGGCCAGCGTGTCCAAGTCGCTGACGTCGGCCGCATTAGGATTACTGGTAGAGCAGGGGAAGCTGGACCTGGATGCTCCGGTGCAGCGCCATGTGCCTTCTTTCCCGGAAAAACGCTGGCCGATTACGACGCGACAGCTGGCCGGGCATCTGGCCGGCATCCGCCACTACCGCGATCAGGAATTCTACAGCATGAAACACTACAATTCCGTGCTGGAGGCCCTGGAGGTCTTCAAAGACGACACCCTGCTGTTCCGACCGGGCACGCGCTACGCGTACTCCAGTTACGGCTGGAACCTGATCAGCGCGGTGATCGAGGGGGCCTCCGGCATGCCTTTCCTGCAGTTCATGCGTCGCTATGTGTTCGATCCGCTGGATATGCACGATACGGTGGCCGAGCATGTGGACAGCCTGATCATGCATCGCGCCCGCTTTTACGTCTACCGGGACAGTCTGCTGATGAACGCGCCCTACGTGGACAACAGCGTCAAGTGGGCCGGGGGCGGTTTTCTCTCGACGGCGTCGGATCTGGTACGTTTCGGCAATGGATTGCTAACCGGACGCCTGCTGAAGCCTGAGACGGTCCGGCTGCTCTTCACCTCGCAACGCACCGAAGACGGGCAGGAAACGGGCTACGGGCTGGGGTGGCGGGTCGGTGAGCACCTGGGCCGCCATTTCGTCTGGCACACCGGCGGCGCCGTAGGAGGCAGCTCGGTGCTCGTGCTGCTGCCCGAAGCGAAGGTGGTCGTCGCCCTGATTGCCAACCTGCAGGGGGTGCGGCTGGCACCGCTGGGGTTCTGGATTGCCGATCAGGTAGCCCGCCAGGTGGTGGAAGCGGCGACGGCACCTGCCCGTTAGGACACGATTCGGGCATCACGTCGGCCGTCGTAAAATTCGAGCGTGACCGCGTCGCCGGGCTGGAGCTGATGCGCACGGGTGGCGAGGCTACCGTTGCGCCGCACGCGCACGTAGCCGCGCTGCAGGGGACGTTGTGGATCGAAGGCGTTCAGACGGCTCTGCAGCAGGGTCAGCGTTTGCCGACGTCGTTCCAGCAGTTGACGGATCTGTTGCTGCAGAGCAGCTTCCAGGCGTTGCAGCTCGGTTTTCAGGAGGTCCAGCCGATCCGGAACGCGGCGCAGGCCATAGTGATGCAGTAGCGTGTGCACGTGCTGGCGCCGACGGGCAAGGCCCTCCCGGAGAGACCGCCCCATGCGATCCACTGTGTTGTTCAGCCAGCCTTCCAGCTCGCGACGGTCCGGTACGGCAATTTCGGCCGCCATCGACGGCGTAGCCGCCCGCTGGTCGGCCACCAGATCCGCAATGGATACATCCGTTTCGTGGCCGACGGCGCTGATGACAGGGATGCGGGAGGCGAAGATCGCGCGGGCCACCACTTCTTCGTTGAAGGCCCACAGGTCTTCCACCGAACCGCCGCCCCGGCCCACGATGAGCACATCGGGACGCCGGTTGTCCGGGAGCCGGTTCAGGTACCGGATGGCCCGGGCGATCGACGGGGCCGCCAGCAACCCCTGCACGCGCACCGGGCAGTGCAGCACCTCCACGATCGGGAAGCGGCGACGCAGAATCGTGATAATGTCGTGCAGGGCAGCCCCGCTGTCGGAGGTGACGACGCCGATTCGACGGGGAAAGCGGGGGAGGGGACGCTTTCGGGCCGGATCGAAGAGGCCCTCGGCTTCCAACTTGCGCTTGAGCGCTTCGAAGGCCTGCTGCCGGGCGCCGGCACCGGCCAGCGTCATGGCGGTGGCGATCAGTTGCAACTCGCCCCGTGGCTTGTAAAACGTCAATTGCCCCTGCACCTGCACCTGGTGGCCGTCCTCCGGCTGGAAGTACAGCCGACGTGCCCGGCTGGCCCACATGACGCACCGGAGCTGCGCCGCGCCGTCCTGTAATGTGAAGTAGCAGTGGCCGCTCTGCTGATGCTGCCGGAAGTTGGACAGCTCGCCCTCGACGATCAGTTCGTCGTAAAGCGCTTCGACCGTCTCGCGGAGCGCCTCGGCCAGTTCGCCAACCCGCCAGACACGCGGCTCGAAGTCAAACAGCGGCTGCATGGTCGCTCGGCGTGCGCTTTGCTCTAAAAAACGACAGCGCACGTTAGCAATCAAGAAAAGCGCAATTTTTCAGCACGAGCGGCACTTTTGCCAGACTCCGGACGTTCACGCACCTCCGTATGGCTTCGGGTAACTGCAGGGGGCCTATGTCGCAGACCAATCATCAGCCGATCCGCGTGCTGTTTGTCTGTCTGGGCAACATCTGCCGGAGTCCGCTGGCCGAAGGCGTCTTTCGCAAGCTGGTGGAGGAGGCCGGACTGTCGGCCCACTTCGAGATCGACTCGGCCGGGACCGGTCCCTGGCACGTCGGCGAGCCGGCCGACCGACGCATGCAGCACGTGGCCCGGCGTCACGGGGTGGATCTGAGTGGCCATGTGGCCCGACAGCTCGGTCGGGAAGACCTGGCTCGTTACGACCATATCTACGTCATGGACCGGGAGAACCTGGAAGACGTGCTCCGGCTGGATCGGGACGGACGCTTCCGGCACAAGGTGGCGCTTTTCCGCACGTTCGATCCGGAGCCCGGCGACGGCGAAGTGCCCGATCCTTACTACGGCGGCGAGCGCGGGTTTGAAGAGGTCTATCAGATTGTGGAGCGGACGGCGCGCCGTCTGCTGGAGCATCTGGCCTCGCGTTATAACCTGACGGAAGCGACCGATCTGTCGCGATGAGGCTACCCGCCGCGCTGCAGGAAGCACTGGCGACCGTACTGGGCTGCTCGATTCGACGTGCCGTGCCCGTCGGGGGTGGATGCATTGCGCAGGCCTGTCGGGTCGAAACGGACCGGGGCCCGTACTTTCTGAAATGGGGACCGTCCGAGGTGGCCCGCACCTTTGCGGCCGAGGCGGCCGGTCTGCAGGCGCTCCGCGCGGCCGCAAGCCCGCTGGTGATTCCTGAGGTGGTGGCGCGGGCCGAAGCGCAGTCGAATTGCCCGGGCTATTTGCTCCTGGAATGGATCGAACCCGGCCGGTCCGGCCCCCGCTTCTGGGAGCATTTCGGCGAAGGGCTAGCCCGGCTGCACCGGCATCTGGGGCCGCGCTACGGCTTCGATCAGGACAACTTCATCGGCCGCACGCCGCAGGAGAATACCTGGGAGGACGACTGGCCGACGTTCTTCTGGCGACATCGCATCGAACCGCAGGTGCGCTGGGCCCGCGAGCGATCGCGCTGGGAACGGAGCTGGGATCACTGGCTGGAGCGCCTGGAAGCCAGGCTGCCGGAATTGCTACCGGCCCGCCCACCGGCTTCGATCCTGCACGGGGATCTCTGGAGCGGCAATTTCATGGTGACGGCCGACGGCCGCGCCGCGTTGATCGATCCGGCCGTGTATTATGGCGATCGGGAGACCGATCTGGCGATGACCGAGCTGTTCGGTGGCTTCGATGCGCGCTTCTACGCGGCCTATCAGGCGGCCTGGCCGCTGGAACCGGGCTATGAGGAACGGCGCGCGCTGTACAACCTCTACCACCTGATCAACCACCTGAATCTTTTTGGCAGCGGCTATGCCGCGGGGGTGGCCCGGACGTTACGACGCTTTGCCTGAGACGGCCCGCTGCATACTCAACCACTCAAGGAGCGGCTCCGGATCACTCAGGTCTTCCAGCAGCAGGTCAGGGCGGCAGGCTTCCAGCGCCTCGCGTCGATAGCCGCCCGTGCAGACCGCCACCACCGAAGCGCCGGTATGCCGGGCGCAGGCCACGTCGTGCGGCGTATCGCCGATAATGATTGCATCGGCGCCGGTGAACGGATAGCCCGTGGCTTCACGGGCACGCGCGATGGCCATCGGGGGAAGCTCGTTGCGGTTGGCGTGATCGCACCCGAAGGCCCCTTCGCCGAAATACCCGGCCAGGCCCGCCATGGCCAGCTTGTGAAAAGCGACCGACCGCAGGTTGCCCGTAACCAGGCCCAGATAAACCGCGGGCCACTCGCTCAGCTCTTCCAGCAGCATGATCACGCCGGGCAACACTTCGAGGTGCTCGGGCCGAAGCTTTTGGATCATGGCCCGGCTGTAGACCTCAAGCGCTTCGGGAAGCAGGTGACGGGCGGTGTGTTCGGGCAGGCCGCTGGCCTTCAGGATGTCCAGCAGAATGGCCGGATCCGTGCGGCCGGCAAAATCGACGCCTTCGGTGGTGACCGGGCGGCCCAGCCATTCTGAAAGCGCCGCTTCCATGGTCTGGCGCCCGAAGCCGCGCGTGCGGATCAGCGTTCCGTCGAT
>WFPM01000132.1 GCA_015487635.1 Rhodothermus sp. | reverse complement strand
TCTGCGCGAAATGGCCCGCCTGGGCGTTACGACCGTCGAGGCCAAAAGCGGCTACGGGCTTTCCCTCGAAGAAGAGCTGAAGCTGCTGCGCGTCTATCGGCGGCTGCAGGCGACCCAGCCGATCCGGCTGGTCCCCACGCTACTGGCCGCCCACATTGTGCCGCCGGAGTACGAAGATCGCCGCGCAGCCTATCTGCAGTTGATCACGGACGAATTGATCCCCCGCGTGGCCCGCGAGCAGCTGGCCGAATTCTGCGATGTGTTTGTGGAAGAAACCGCCTTCACCGTGGAGGAAGCCCGGGCGATTCTGGAACGCGGCAAGGCATTCGGGCTGCGGCCAAAGCTGCACGCCGACCAGTTACACGACGGCGGCGGCGCGCGCCTGGCGGCCGAAGTCGGGGCCGTCTCGGCCGACCATCTGGAGTACGCCGCCGACGAAGGCGTCCGGGCAATGGCGCGGGCCGGTGTGGTGGCCGTCGCGCTCCCGATCGCCACGTTGTACCTGCGTCAGCGGCCCATGGACGCCCGGCGCTTCATCGAAGCAGGCGTGCCGGTGGCCGTCGCCACCGACTTCAACCCCGGCAGCGCCCCCTCCTATCACCTGCCGCTGGCCATGACGTTGGCCTGCGTGCTCTGCGGCCTGACGCCGGCCGAAGCACTGAAAGGAGCCACCTGTTACGCCGCCCGGGCCATCGGTCGTGAACACGAACTGGGCGCGCTCGAACCCGGAAAAAAGGCGGACTTTATCCTGATCGATGCCGAAGACGTGGATCACTGGCTCTACCACTTCCGTCCCAGTGCCGTCCGAGCCACGTTCATCGGAGGAAAGCGCCTCGAAGACCATGACGTTACCGCCTGACGCCTTTCTGCCGCCGCCCCCTCCTTCCGATCCCTGGGATCCGACGGACCTGCGCGTGGGCCAGCTCCTCGGCCGGGCCGTCCGGAGCGTGGAAGCGGCCCGCATCGTGCTCGTCGGCTTTCCGTCCGACACGGGCGTGCGCCGCAATGGCGGCCGCCCCGGGGCCCGCCAGGCGCCCCGCGCCGTCCGCGAGACCTTCTACCGCCTCACGCCCGATCCCCGCTCCGGAAAGGCCTTCACCGAACTGCTGGCGCACACGTTCGATCTGGGCGACCTGCGTCTGAAACGCACACTGGAAGCCTCGCAGGAGCATTTCGGACGGCTCATGGCCCCGTTGCTACGCGCGGGTAAGCTGCTTGTCATTCTGGGCGGCGGCCACGAAACCGCCTACGCCCACTTTCTGGCCTATGTGCACGCCGAGCAGTCCGTGCACATCCTGAACTGGGACGCTCACGCCGACGTGCGGCCGCTCCGCGACGGCCGGGCCCACTCGGGCTCGCCGTTCCGGCAGGCGCTCACCCATCCTTCCAGGCGTTGTCGGAGCTACACGGTAGCCGGACTGCTGCCCCACAGCATCGCGCCCGAGCATCTGCGTTTTCTGCATGAGCAACAGGCCCATTATCTCTGGCGCGACGCGCTGACCGCCGACCGCATCACCGACCTCTATCAGCAGGCCCGTGCGCCGCTCCTGGTCAGCTTCGACCTAGACGCCGTCGATCAGGCCTTTGCACCCGGCGTCAGCGCCCCGGCTACCGACGGGCTGGATCCCGAGCACTGGCTGCAGGCGGCCTACGAGGCCGGCCGCTGCCCGGCCGTCCGCTCCATCGACCTCGTCGAATGCAACCCCCGCCTGGACCGGGACCGCCAGACCGTACGCCTGGCTGCCCTTACGCTCTGGACCTTCTTTTGCGGACTGGCCGAACGAATCTTCTGAAAAATGCATCGCCGGCTTCATGAATCGCCCGGCTTCGCGTATATTCCAGCGTCGCTGGCGGTTCTGATCCTGAAGCAGTATTCCGTATGCAAACGCGTCGCACCGTCGAAGTGAAACGACCGGTTCGTTTTTTCCTGCCGTTGCTGCTTGTGAGCGCTGCGGTGATGGTGCTGTGGTATGTCCGTAGCCATCCGATCGACGCGCCTTCGAAGCCGGCACGGTCCGCAGCCTTTCGCCCGGTCACCATCGTGTACGACGCCTTCGGGATCGAGGAAGGATTGTTTGTGCGAAGCACGCATCGCATCCGGCGGGGCGAGACGTTCGCCGACATTCTGACGCGCTACGAGGTGCCCTATGCCGACGTGCTGGCGCTGGCCGAGGCGGCGCGCGACGTGTTCAACGTGCGCCGCCTGCAGGCCGGCCGTCCTTTTCACATCTACCGCGACTCCACGGGCGCCCGCGTGTTCGTCTATCAGCCGGATCCTGTGCGCTATGTCGTGTTTGATCGGCGCAAGCCGATGCAGGTCTATGTGGGCCGTCGGGCCGTCGAGCGCGTGCTACGCACCGCGCAGGGCGTCATCGAAAGCTCCCTGTACGAGACGCTTCAGGCCGCCGACGCCGATCCGGAGCTGGCCATCCGGCTTTCGGAGATTTTCGCCTGGCAGATTGACTTTTACCGCATTCAGCGCGGCGACCGCTTCGTAGCCCTCTACGAGGAGACGCTGATTGACGGCGAGCCGGTAGGCATCGAACGGGTACTGGCCGCCCGCTTCCAGCACAGGGGCGCGGACTTCTACGCGTTTCGCTTCGAGCACGACGGCGGCGTGGACTACTACGACGAAAACGGCCGCAATCTGCGTAAGGCGTTCCTGAAAGCGCCACTCCGCTACCGCCGCATCACCTCGCGCTACAGCCTGCGCCGCTTTCATCCGATTCAGAAGCGCTACAAACCCCACCTGGGCACCGACTATGCCGCTCCAACCGGCACCCCCGTCTATGCCACCGGCGACGGTGTGGTGATCGCGGCCGGCTACACGCGCTCCAACGGCTACTATGTCAAAATCCGGCACAATGCGGTCTATACGACCGGCTACCTGCACTTTTCGCGCATTGCAAAAGGCATCCGTCCCGGCGTACGCGTGCGTCAGGGCCAGGTGATCGGCTACGTGGGCAGCACAGGGCTGGCGACGGGACCGCACGTGTGCTATCGGTTCTGGAAAAACGGCTGTCAGGTGGATCCCCTGCGCGAGCAGTTGCCCCCCGGCGAGCCCGTGCCCGATTCGCTTCGCGACGCTTTTTTCGCGCTGCGCGACCGCCTGATGCCCCGCCTGCTTTTCGAGCCGCCGGCTTACGCCGAGGCGACCGACGCGGTGTCATCTACCTCCACCCTGTAAAAAAGGCGTCCCGCCGTCGATTTACGAATAGAGCCGACGGCGGGACGCCCGGTTATTTGAGCGGATTGCTTCAGTAGGCTTCCCTTTCCAGCTCGGGTTCAACGCGCGGCAGGGCCCGGAAGCGGCCGCGGCGACTGCGACGCACCACCAGCTTGCCGCGGGCCGTGGCCACACCGCGCACCAGTTCCACCGTGTAGGTGCCGGGCGGCAGGTAGTAGCGCCCGTTGTCGGCCACCTTCACCTGCGCTTTTTCGCCGCGCCGGGCGTTGAAAGCGGCCACCTGCGTCGTGTCGATCGTCAGATCGTAGATCGGGTAGTTCAGGCCCACCTCGGCCGTGTCGGTGCGCACGGACAGCAGCAGGCTGTCTTCGGTCAGCACCCGGATCATCACCGGACCGGCTTCGCGGCTGTAGTAGGGAATCCGTACAGCGGGCGTGTCCGGCAGCATCCAGACGGCCCGGATGCGGCCCCAGTCCGGATTGTGCCGGACCGTGTCGATGGCGAACACGTGCAGCGGCCGATCGAGCAACTCCGGCGTGAGCTGTTCGATCTCCTCCAGATCGGCCACATAGAGCGAGCGACCGTGCGTGGCCACCACCAGATCGCGCTCCCGCTTGTGAATGACCAGATCGTGCACGGGCGCGTGCGGCAACCCTTCGTAGAAGGGCATGAACGAGCGTCCGCCGTCGAG
>WFPM01000131.1 GCA_015487635.1 Rhodothermus sp. | reverse complement strand
GCCTTGATCCACGCCAGCAGCGGCGCCCCGGCAATCATTTTCTGCCCGAACTCACCGAGCTGCAATCCGAAAAGCATAGGTCTGCGCTTCGGGTCTGCAATTTTACGTGTTTAGAAAAAATATAAGGGATCTCCTTCAGGTCTGGAACAGGGATTTTTTTGTGGCGGTTGATGCTGCTGCTTTTTCAACGGGACTGTCCAACGCAACGGCGTATGGAACCGGTCAGTGAATACCAGCCCGAACGACGCGTTGGCCCTACCGTTTCTAAAGATAAGTGGATCAACCACGCCAAAAACAAACTGGCGCGGGGTTACGTGCTCATCGTGGGCACCGAGCGACGCAATGCCAACTTTTACCTGCGGGGCAAAGGGTATGAGATGTGCCCCTACGACATCGCGCAGGCCATGATCAAGCAGGGCCTGGTGGTGCAGATCGGCAAGCATCACCTGGGGCTCATCTACGAACTGGCGCCGGAACTCAAGGCCGAGCTGCAGCAGCGTCATCGTCCCCGCACGCCCGAACCGGAGCCTGACACAATGGAAACCATCCTGGGCGGGCTGGAGGACACCGAAGAAGACGAGACCGAACCGGTTGTGCTGGAGGCAGGACTTGAAGAGGAGCTGGAGGACGAACTGGACGAAGAGGAGGAAGAAGAGGAATCTGAGACAGACTTTAAGGACGAGAACGAAAAGGAAGCGCATTGAACAGACCAATTGTCCGGATGAACGTCTTCAGGGAAAGCCAGGGGCTCACCTAAGGACGTCAATTTTATGCCGGTGGATTGCCCTCACCCCTCCCTCCCCTCGCTAAAGCGCATCACGTCGGCGCGGCTGAGCAGCCCCACGAGCTGTTCTCGGTGCACGACCAGTAGCGCTTCGGCCTGCGGCGCTTTCAGCAAGCGTGCCGCTTCGGCCAGCGGCGTTTCGGGAGATACGACCATCGGGTGCGGATTCATCACAGACCGCACGGCCGTCAGCGGATCTTTTTTCTGCAGCGCTTGCTGCACCGCCGCGCGGCTGACCAGCCCGAGCGGTCGATGACGGGTGTCTTCGACGGGTACGAAGTGCAATTGCTTCCAGTCCATCAATGCCGCCACAAACTGCAGCGGCTCGTCTTCCTGCACGGTGAAGAGATCGGTGGTCATCACGTGCTCCACACGGCGGTTGCCCTGCGCCTCGCGCCGACGCACGACGGCCAACCGTGCAGGCTCCCAGGTATGCACCGGCCGGTTCTCCTGCTGATAGGCCTGCATGGTCAGCACCAGCGCCTCCAGGCGTTCGGCGCGACTCCCCTGCCCTTTCATTGCCGCCAGCGAACGAAGCTGCCACTCGGCGCCCGTCTGACGGCTTTCCACCCGCTCCCGGATGATCCCCAGGTAATGGGCGATGTCTGCCGGATCGACGCCCAGCCGTTGCAGGCCGGCCCGGGCCAGCGACAGCAGTTCCTCCAGGATTAACTGCCGGGCCGGCCAGCGCGTACCGTCCAACCAGGCCAGGTGCGCGCCCAGCCCGAGCCGCGCTGCGGCGATGAAGTTACCCCGGGCCTCGTCAAAATCCAGCCGTCGGGGCAGCTCGGGCTCCCGGTGCGCCAGCTCCAGCACGAGCCCGGCCCAGAAGGCCGCATTGGCCACCTCGTCGGCGGGCGTGGGACCGGAAGGAAGCACGCGGTTTTCGATGCGCAGGTGCGGACGGCCCTCCGACACACCGTAGCAGGCCCGATCCCAGCGATAGACCGTTCCGTTGAAAAGCTGCAGCGCCTCCAGCCGGGGGATGCCGCCTTGTTCCAGCACTTTCAATGCGTCTTCTGGGGGCGCTTCCGGCGTGAGCAATACCCGAAAGCGGGCCAGGTCTTCCCGGTAAATTTCCAGTACGGACTCCCGCACCCAGTCCGTACCGAAGTGCACGCGCGGGCTCATCTCGCGCAGGTACAGGTTGCCACTCCGCGTGTCGATGGCCTGACGGAAGACCGCAATGCGCGTCTCGTGCCAGAGCCGCTTACCGAAAAGCACCGGGGCATTGACCCCGGCGGCCAGCACGGGCGCGGCAGCCATCTGGGCGGCATTGTAGTAGCGGGGAAAGGCGTCCGGATCGACCTGCAGATGCACCTGAAAGCTGGCGTTACAGCCCTCGACCATGATGGAGTCCAGTTGCACAAACAGCTCGTCGATTCCGGTAATCTGAAGCTGAATGGATCCCCCACGCCGCCGCGTAATCACCTCGTTGAGCCGCGCGTAGCGCGGCCGGGGCGTCATGTTGTCGAGCGTCAGGTCCGACAGGTGAATTGTGGGAAGGATGCCGCACAGAGCGATGTCGTCGCCCAGCTCATGCGCCAGCGCCCGGGCATGAGCGAGCCGCTTCAGCAGCTGCCCTTCCAGGCGGCGTAGTGCCTCGCCTTCCAGCCGCACCGGATCCAGATTGATCTCCAGATTGAAGCGGGTCAGTTCGGGCACCAGGTGCGGATCTCGATTGCGGGCCAGCACCTGCTCGGCCACCGGAGCCGGGTTGCCACAGGGCTCCACCAGAAACAGCTCCTGCTCAGCGCCGAGCCGACAGACGCCCCGCTCGATCAATCCGGTCTCCAGCATCCGCGCCAGCGCTTCCAGGTCCTGCAACAGCGCTTCAACCATCCGGTACGTTTCAGAAAAATCTCTTTCTGTTAGGGTACCCGATTTTGCCCTTGCATTATACAAACAGCGCGTTATATTTGGTATATCAGAAAAAACCAAATATCAAACCAGGCTATGCGAAGGGCGCTACTTTTTCTTGCAGGCTGCCTGTTCTTGGCAACTGCGTCCCGGGCGCAGAATGCTACACTGCAGGGGCGCGTGTTAGATGCGCGTACAGGAGAACCGTTACCAGGAGCTAACGTAGTGATTCCTGCGCTGACACGAGGGGCTGCCACTGACGTCGACGGTCTGTATCGCATCGAAGATCTTCCGGCCGGCACATATGAAGTTGTAGCGCGCTTTATCGGCTATCGGGAAGGCCGGATCGTCGTTACGCTACAGCCGGGTGCCACTGTTACGCAGGACTTTGCCCTTGAAGAAGACCTGCTGCAACTTGACGAAGTGGTCGTAACCGGTCAGGGAACCAGTATAGCCCGTCGCAAGCTGGCTACAGATGTAGCCGTGCTGACGGCCCGCGAGATTGAAGAGGCCCCGGTGTTGTCGGTCGATCAGTTGTTGCAGGGGCGAGTAGCCGGTGCTACCATTCGACTGCAAAGCGCTCAACCGGGCCAGGCCGCCTTGATCGATTTTCGGGGCATTACCAGCGTGATCGGCAGTCAAACGCCGGTCATTTACATCGACGGTATCCGTGTCGATACAGAGCTGGGCACCAGCTTTAGCCTGGGTGGCGAGCTGACTTCGGCCCTGGCCGAATTGATCACCAGCGACATCGAGCGGATTGAAATTACGCGGGGTGGGGCTGCAAGCACCCTGTACGGCTCCGATGCGGCTTCAGGTGTCATCCAGATCTTCACCAAGCGAGGACAGGCTGGCCGCTCTACGGTAACAATTCGCACGGAACTGGGCTTTGACCAACCCGAAACGCGCTTTCTGAAAGATACCGGCTTTTCTTTTCCGCAGACTCGCGAAGACCCGAACGACCCCAACTATGGAAAAACGCGCTTCATTCGCGACAACTTCTTGAAGAATGGCTTCTATCAGAACTATTACGTAGGCTTTTCTGGGGGGTCACCGACGTTTACCTATAACGTAAGCGGCCGCCTGCAGAATGACACAGGCGTACAGCCGGAAAACGAAAATACGCTTTATGCGCTCCGTGCTAACTTGCAGGCACAACTGCGCCCCGAGCTGGAGGTGTCGTTTTCGGGTTCGTACATTCGGTCTCAGTTCCAGCGTTTGTTCAACGGCCAGTCGATCTACGACCCGCTAACCACCTTTGAAGTGGGCGATGCGTTGTTTTTCAGCGGAGCCGAAACTTTTGAAGAGGCGCTCCGCATCTTTCTGTTGCCTGATGTCGATGAGGGCGTGCATCGCTTCACGGCCGGCTCGACAATTCGCTTCACGCCTTCGCCTCTGTTCAGCAACAAGCTGACGGTAGGAGTCGATATGCGCGCCAATGAGCAGCGCGTGTTTCTGCCCATCGAGTTCGAGCCGGTTTCGGGTAATCGCGGCGAACTGAGCCGCTACAATCGCGACTTTTCGGTGGTCACCCTGGAATATGTCGGGACCATCAACTACCCGCAGATGGGCCCTGTGACCTCCACCTTTACGTTCGGGGTACAGGGCTTCCGCGAGGACGAAAGTATCATCACGGCCACGGGCACCACATTTGCTCTCCCGGGAACGAAAGACCTGGACGAAGCCGCTACGGTGACGGCCGAAGAAACGCGGACGCAGATTTTCAACGGCGGCATTTTCTTCCAGGAACAGCTCAGCTTCTTTGATCGCCTGTTCTTGGAAGCCGGACTTCGCCTTGACGGCAACAGCGCCTTTGGGAAAGACGTCGGCCTGCAGACCTATCCCAAGATCGGGCTTTCGTACAACCTGCATGATGAACCGTTCTGGCGGGAGAGCATAGGCCGTTACATCTCGGTCCTGAAACTGCGTGCGGCTTACGGAGAGACCGGTAAGTTTCCCTCACCATACGCACGGGACGTAACCTTCCAGGCCACTCCCTTCCGCGGGGAAAGCGCCCCCCGCTTTGATAATCCGGGTAACCCCGAGCTCAAACCTGAACGTACCGCGACACTGGAAGCCGGCTTTGACGCGCTGTTGTTCCAGAATCGCCTCAGTCTGAACGCCACCTTCTATCGGGCACGCACCAGTGACGCGCTGCTCTATGTCCCGGAACAGCCCGTAACGGGGAAAGGGACGCAATTGCGGAACGTCGGTGTTATTGAAAATGTCGGCGTTGAATTAGCTGCCGAGATTTATGTGTTCAACCGCCGGGATCTCCAGTGGTCCATCGGACTCACCTATCACGGATTCCGGAATCGCATGGTCGACATGGGGGGAGCTCCTCCCTTTGCCATCTTCGAACCCTGGCAGCGTGTTGAAGAGGGGCATCCGGTTGGTGAATGGTACGTGACGGTGCCCATCGACACAAACGGCGACGGCTTACCCGACGACTCGGAATTTCAGTTTATCGGGAAGACGCCCTATCCGACCAAGACCGGTTCCATTTCAACGTCACTCTCGCTGTTTGACAACCGGCTGCAGTTCTATGCCCTGGCCGACTGGGCGACCGGAAGTCTTGTAGCGGACTACGGAAGCGCCTGGGCCTCGTTCAATGGTATTGAGCGGACCGTCTTCCCGACCCGCTATGATCTTGAGGGCAATGAGATCGGCAAATTCCGCTATCGCGAAGCGTTCATTGCGTTGCTGAAAAACGGCGACTATCTCAAGATTCGAGAGCTCTCGTTGCGCTATAGCCTTCCGCGCACGCTGCTTCGGAATCTGCCCGTGCAGCGCGCCAGCGTAACCTTCAGCGTACGTAACGTCTACACGTTTGCCAAGCAGGACCTGGTTGATCCAGAACTGGCCGGATGGGCCGCTCCCGGCGACTTGCAGCTGGGTGGGGTGCAGAGCATCACGCTGTCACCGCCACGCCAGTTCCGTTTCGCCGTCCAAGTAACCCTCTGAAGTCATGGAAAACTACCTGGTTAAACCTATGCGACGCGTCATCACGCTAATCGGTTCGGCTACCTGCTTGTTGCTCCTGGGTCTCTACGGGGCCGGCTGTGACTTCCTGGATCCCACACGGGTGGAAAACCCCCGTACCACCCTCGAAGATTTCCAGAAAGCTCCGGAACCGGTAGCCGCGTTGCTGCCCGGCCTGCGGGCTCAGTTCGCCCGAGCCCTGGGAGCCGTCGTAGTAATTACCGAATTCGTTACCGACAACTTCTCCATTAACGGCACCGGTCTGGGGGGGACCGTCTACGATTTCCCCCGGGACATCAAGCCGGTCGATATGGACCGGACCAGTCGGTTCACCGGTCCCTACTGGAATCTCCAGGAGCTGAGGGCCCTGGCCGACTTCCTGATTAATGAAGTGGCACCCAACGACGAGCGGGCCACGCCCGAGCAGCTGGCCGAAGCCCATTACTACCGGGGCATGGCTTATTTAATGCTGGGCGAAAACTTTGTCGCGGTACCGGTTGAGAAAGACGGCTCACCGGTCCCCGCGGCACAGCTTCTGGAACGGGCCATCAACGATCTGGAACAGGCGCTGGGCACCAGCGCCCAGTTGCCTGACGGCGTATCACTCGACCTGGCCGCGCGCGCGGCTCTGGCCCGTGCTCACCGAGCCCTGGGGCATGCGGCACCGGCCGACCAGTTTGCCCAGCAGGTGCTCGCAGCCGACCCCGAGTTCCTTTTTGCCCAGGGCTTTGATGCCAGTTCCATCGACAACGCCCCCTGGGCCTACCTGGTCGCCCGGGCACTGCAGGAAATGCAGCCGCTGCCCCGATTGGACTTTCTGGATCCCAAGTACATCGACCGCGAAAGCCCCATTCCGGTCGCCAAAGCTGAAGAAATGCTGCTCATCCGGGCAGAAGTGGCCCTGGCCAACGGTGATGAAACGGCGGCCCGTAACTTCATGAAGGCAGCCCGCGCACTGGCTGCTTCACGCCCGGTCGCCGAATTCCAGGACGACGATCCACGGTTGGACAACGACCTGAATCCGCGGCCGCGCAGCTCTTCGATCGTGATCGCCGACGAGCCCGGCGCCCCCTTCCGAGCAGGACTGGTCAAAGACCGTCCGGGCCTGGTGACGGTCCCCCTCGTCTCGGCGACCTCGGTTACCGACGCGGACATCGATGCGGCCAGCGGCACAGCCCTGATCCGGTTGCTCTACCTGATGCGTCAGGAAATCCTCTTCCTGGAGGCGCGCCGGATGCATGACCTGGGCATTCGCCTGCCCGTCATGCTCCGTGAAATCAATACCAACCCCAACCTGAACGACGGGGATCTGGGGACCCGGGTTTTCGTGCCGGACTACATTCCCCCGGCCAACGAAATGGATCTGTACGACCCGCTCATTCTGTACGACGAACAGGGGAACCTGTTAACCAATCAGGTAACCATCCGGATCGACATGAACCGGGTACTTGCCGAATCGCGGGGCCTGGTCGTGCAGAATCCGCTGTTGCCCGGACAGTAATCGCTTCTGGCGCTGCGCACAACCCCGGGCGCCCGGCATCGTCGATGCCGGGCGCCCGCGTTTTTGCTGAAACATCCCCCCCGTGCCTTCGTTTTGGTGAGCGCAAAACGCGTCGGGCGTTTCCTGAGAATTCGCATGGCTTTCCGGTTGCTACCGTGCCTGCTGGGCTGGCTCCTGCTGGTCCCCGGCCCGTCTTTCAGCCAGTACATGCTGCCCGATACGATCCGGGCGCAGCAACTGCTGGTGCGGAGCCTGACCTATCTGGAACTCGGCCAGCCGGACGAGGCCATTCCGCTGCTGGAAGAAGCCCTGTCGCTCGTACCTGACGCGCCGGCCCTGCTGAGCGCGCTGGCCCAGGCCTACCGTCGGCAAAACGACCTAAATGCAGCCCGCTTCTACGCCGAGAAAGCCTGTCGCGCGGCCCCCCAGGAGGTCAGCTACTGCCATGAATGGCTCGACATGCTGGAAATCTCCGGAGAAACGGAAGCGCTCCAGAAAGCCATTCGCTTCCTCCGTCGCCACCATCCCGAAGACCGGAGGGTCCTGCACTACCGGGCCCGCCGGGCGCAGCAGCAGGGTGACCTGACCACTGCCCGCCGGCTCTACGAGCAGTTGCGCGACCGCTACGGCGCCGATACCAGTCTGTACCGAACGCTCTGGCCGCTGCAACTGGCCGCCGGCGATACGCTGGAAGCCCTGCAGACGCTGGAAGCCCTGCTCCCCTTTGACGCAGACAATCCTGAGCTGTGGCGCACCGCGGGCCTGTTGTACTTTCGCCGGGGCGCACGCGAAAAGGCCCGCTGGGCACTGGAACATGCACTGCGCCTGGCGCCGGACGATACCGTAACAACGCACTTGCTGGCCCGACTGACGCCGCACCCTTCTACTCCGGCGGCCCTGCTGGCCCGGGCACAACAGTTGATCGAACGGCAACCGGACAACCCGCAGGCCCGCCAGGAGGCTCGCGCCCTGCTGCAGGACCTGTTGCGCCGGGATTCGACGCACGTCGAGGCGCTGCGTCTGCTGGCCCGGCTCTACCGAGACGAACGCCCGGACTGGTCCGCCGAGCTGCTCACCCGCAGCCTGCAATACGACCCGCGCGATCTCGCGGTCTGGATTGACGCCGCCCGTACCTGGCTGGCGGCCGGCCTGCCCCGACGCAGCGTGGAAGTAGCGGAGGAAGCCCTGTTCCTCTTTCCGGATCAACCGCCCCTGCTACGCCTGGCCGCCTATGCCCACCTGGCGCGCGGCAGGCCGGACGCCGCCCTCCCCTATGTCGAAACGTTCCTGAAGGTGCTGCCCGATTGGCCCGCACACACGCCGGAAGAAACGGCCGAACTGCACGCGCTCCGGGGACATCTGCTGGCCCGCCTGGAACGTCCTGACGCCGCTCGCGCAGCCTGCCGCCAGGCGCGGCAACTGACCGACCGCTCCGCCGCCGTGCGACTCCACTGTGCCGTTGTGGACTGGTTGACGGGCCGTCGCGAACCGTCGGTGCTGCAGACGGCCCGGACCGCCCTGCCTTCCCAGCCCGAACCCTGGATGCTGGAAACGCTCGGCTGGCTATACCTGCAGGCCGGCCAGCCCGAACAGGCCTGCGCGGTCCTGCAACAGGCGCTGCAGCGTGGCCCGGCCGGACCGCTCACCTACGCCTATCTGGGGGAGGCCCTGGCCCGGCTGGGCCGCCTGGACGAAGCCCGGCGCATCTGGCAGGAAGCCCTCCGGAAAGACCCCGACAATGCCTACCTCCACCACCTGCTGACCACCCATTGAGCGGGCCCCGCACTATGCGTCCGGTCTTTCACTTAGCATCGCTGCTCAGCATCCTGCTTTTGCTGGGCGGATGCGCCCGCGGGCCGCGCCTGGCCGAACGTCCCGACCTGCCCGCCCGCTTCCCCTACCATTCGGCCGACCAGATCCGCTTCCAGCTCCGCCTGCCGCTCGACACGCTTCGGGCCTTCACCGGCCGGGCCCGCCTGCAGGTGCACACGCCCGCAGGCACCGACAACCTCTCGGCCACCATCGTGGCCCGTCGGAACGACACGCTGCTTATCCGTCTGAGCCCCGGCTGGGGCATCGAAGCGGCCCGACTGCTCATCACGCCCGACAGCGTGCTGCTACACGACCGCATTCATCGTCGGCTCTACTTTGGCGCCCGCAGCGAGCCGGCCGTGCGCCGGCTGCCGCTGCTCACCGAAAGCGATCCGTTTCTGAGTCTGCTGGGTGCCCTGTACCCCCCACCCGGACGCTGGCACGTAACCGCCGACTCCGGCCATTACTACCTGTACGATCCCAACGGGCTGTATCGTTATGTGGTGGACCCGGCGCGATGGCGGGTGACGCGCTACGAGCGCTACCATCCGAACGGCACGCTTGTTGAGTCGTACCGCTTCGAGGCGTTCGATCGATTCGGCCGGGTGTTCCTTCCCCGCCGGCTTTTGCTCGAACGCCCCGCCGTCGGCGTAACGGTGCGGCTGTACTACCGGGAGCTGAAGCTCAACCCACCCACCCTGCAGTTTGCCTGGAATCCGGACCCGCGCACGCGCCGCATTCCGTTACAAGCGATGATGGAACGACCATGAGGCGTCTGCTGCTCGCTCTGCTGCTGATGCTCAGCGCGACGGCGGTCCTGGCCCAGCAGGACCGTACCGAGATCGAACGCCGCCTGCAGGCGCTCCGCGAGCAGATCCGCCAGGAAGAGGCCCGCCTGGCCGAAACGGCCGAGGCCGAACAGGCCACGCTCCAGACGCTTGAAAGCATCGAGCGCCAGATTGCCATCCGCCGCGAGCTGATCCGGAGCTATCGGGAGCGGCTGGAAGAGCTGGCCCGTACGATCGATTCGCTGCAGCAGGCCGCCCGCGCGCTCAGCCAGGAAATCGAAAAGCTGAAAGCCCAGTACCGTCGCCGCGCACTGCACGCCTACAAGTACGGTCGCCTGCACGATCTGGCGCTGCTGCTCTCGGCCCGGTCCATCAACCAGATGCTCATCCGAGCCCGTTACCTGAGCCGTTTCGCCCGACAACGACAGGCCAAGCTCGAAGCCATCCGGCAGGCGACGGCCGCCCTGGAAGCTCGCCGTCAAGAGCTGCTGGCCGCCCGTCAGGAGACCGAGAAGCTGCTGCAGGAAGCCGAAGCCGAGCGGCAACGTCTGGCCCGGCTGGAGCGTGAGCGCCGCCGCGTAATCGAGGCACTCCGGGCCCAGCGCGTCTCGCTGGAACAGTCGCTGGCCCAGAAGCGCCAGGCCGCCCGCGCGCTGGAGTCGCGCATCCAGGCGTTGCTGGCGGCCGAACGGGAGCGCCAACGCGCCCGCGAGGCGGCCGATCCATCGGCCGCTGTGGCTTTTGCCGAGCTGACCGGTTCGTTCGAACAGAATCGGGGACGGCTGCCCTGGCCTGCCGAAGGCGCCGTCGTCGAGCCCTTCGGCGAAGTGGTCAATCCCGTCTACGGCACGCGCACGCCCAATCCCGGCATTCTGATCGCGACAAAGCCCCAGGCCAAGGTGCGCGCCGTCTTCGACGGCCGTGTGATCGCCATCGACGCCATGCCGGAATACGGCACCTACGTCCTTATTCAGCACGGCGAATACCAGACGTTCTACAGCAACCTGTCGCTCGTGTACGTGTCGATAGGCCAGGCCGTGCGGGCCGGACAGGTCATCGGCCGGGCCGGCACCGACGCCGAGCCCAAACGTGCGGGCGTGTTCTTTTCGCTCTTCCGGGGCGGCCAGGTGCTCAATCCCATGCCCTGGCTACGCCCCCGCTGAACCTGCTCCGGCGATTTCACATAAGCTTGCCGGAGAATCCGGGCAACTCCGCCCGCCAGCGGTTATTTTTGGGAAGTTTCCAGTACCCGGCACAAAACCCGCTGCAGATCCAATATGGCTAAGAATACCCGTTATGATGTCGTGGTGATCGGGTCCGGTCCCGGCGGATACGAGACCGCCATCCGGGCCGCTCAGCTCGGCTTCAAGACCGCCATCATCGAAAAGAACCGGCTCGGCGGCGTCTGTCTCAACATCGGCTGCATTCCCACCAAGGCGCTGCTGAAAAGCGCCGAAATGGCGGCCGAGGTCCGCAACCTGGAAGCCTACGGGCTGAAGCTCAAGGGCGAGGTGAAGCCCGACTTTGCAAAGGTGATCGAGCGCAGCCGCGCCGTCGCCGACAAGATGAGCCGGGGCGTAGCCTTCCTGATGAAGAAAAACAAGATCGACGTCATCTGGGGCCAGGCCCGCCTGGTGGGTAAGGGCAAAATCGACGTGCAGCCCTCGGTCAACATGGACGGCGAAAAGATCGGCGAGCCGCGCACCGTCGAGGCCACCCACATCATCCTGGCCACCGGTGCCCGCGCCCGCCAGATTCCGGCCCTGCCCGTGGACGGCAAAAAGATCATCACCTACAAGGAAGCCCTGCTCCAAAAAGAACAACCGAAACGGCTGGTCATCGTCGGAGCCGGTGCCATCGGCGTCGAGTTCGCCTATTTCTACCACCACATGGGCACCGAGGTCACGCTCATCGAGCTGATGGACCGCATCGTACCCATCGAGGATGCCGAGATCTCGAAGGCCCTGGAGCGGGCCTACCGGAAGATGGGCATCAAGGTGATGACCGGGGCCCAGGTGGAATCGGTCGACACAAAAGGCAAAGAACTGAAAGTCAAAGTCAAAACGAAGAAGGGCGAGGAAATCATCAAGGCCGATCAGGTGCTGTCGGCCGTCGGGGTGGTAGGCAATATCGAAAACCTGGGGTTGGAAGACCTGGGCGTCGAGACAAAGCCCGGCCAGATTGTCGTGGACCAGTTCTACCGGACGAACGTCGAGGGCATTTATGCCATCGGCGACGTGGCCGGCCCCCCCTGGCTTGCCCACAAGGCCAGCCACGAGGGCATCCTGTGCGTGGAGAAGATCGCGGGCAAAGAAGTGCAGCCGCTCAACTACAACAACATCCCGGGCTGCACCTACTGCCAGCCGCAGATCGCCTCGGTGGGCTATACCGAGGAGAAGGCCCGCGAGGCCGGCTACGACATCAAGGTGGGCAAATTCCCCTTCACGGCCTCCGGCAAGGCCACGGCCCTGGGCCACACGGAGGGCTTCGTGAAGGTGATCTTCGACGCGAAGTACGGGGAGTTCCTCGGCTGCCACATCATTGGCCACGACGCCACCGAGCTGATCGCCGAGGCCGTCACGGCGCGTACGCTGGAAACCACCTACCACGAAATCATCGAATCCATCCATCCGCATCCAACACTCTCGGAGGCGATCATGGAGGCCGCCCGTGCCGCCATTGGCGAGCCGATCAACATCTGAAACGACCTGTTGCAGCAATGCAGAGCCCCGGCGCCTGAGCACCGGGGCTTTTTTCTTTTGTATATTTTTGATGAAGCGCACCCATGGACCAATCTAACCACGCCATGCGTCGCCTTGCGCTGCTGCTTCTGCTGCTTGGAGCGAGCTGCCGGCCGCAACCGGAGGCGCCGCCGGCCATGCTGACCACGTTGCCCCCGCCGGGCTACGAGGTGCTCGACCTGAGCTACGCCTACGACGACTCGACGATCTACTGGCCCACGGCCGAAGGCTTCCAGCTCCGCATCGACCATCGAGGCTACACGGAAGCCGGCTACTATTACGAGGCGAACACCTTCTGCACGGCCGAGCACGGCGGCACTCACATCGACGCGCCTGTGCACTTTGCCGAGGGCAGGTGGAGCGTGGACGAGATTCCGCTCACGCAGCTCATGGGCTCGGCCGTGGTGATCGACGTGTCAGAAAAAGCGCTGGCCGACCGGGACTATCAGGTTCAGGTGGCCGACTTCGAGGCCTGGGAAGCCGCCCATGGGCCGATTCCGGAAGGCGCCATCGTGCTACTCCGCACCGGATACGGCCAGTTCTGGCCCGACCGCGTGCGCTACATGGGCACCGACGCGCGCGGTCCGGAGGCCGTCGCGCAGCTCCACTTCCCCGGCCTGCATCCCGAGGCTGCTCGCTGGCTGCTCGAAAACCGCCGGCCTAAAGCAGTGGGCATCGACACACCCAGCATCGACTACGGTCAGTCCACGCGCTTCGAAACGCACCAGATCCTTTTTGCCGAGAACGTCCCGGCCTTCGAGAACGTCGCCCACCTGGACCGCCTGCCCCCACGCGGCGCGCTGCTGATTGCGCTTCCCATGAAAATCCAACGTGGCAGCGGCGGCCCCCTGCGCATATTGGCCCTGATCCCTACCCTTTAGTGTTGCCCCACCCCGAAAAACGTATTGCCAAGATACCGATGCCTATTTAGAGACAAATTCATCCTAATTTCAACCCTTAGCTGCAAAAAGCCTTCGATGAACTGTTCTTTTTTGATGGCGAGCCGTTGCATTTTTATTTGCTTTTCTTTCACTAATCTCCTATTTAGTAGCAACCATTTACATAACGCGGATTGTCATGCGCTTTCCTCTGCTGCTCTGTATAGTGGCCGGAATGTTTCTGGCCTTCCCTGCTTGGGGTCAGCGCCTCGTGGAAGGAACTGTAGTCGATGCTCGGTCTGGCGCACCGCTCCCCGGCGTCAGCATCGTACTGAAAGGCACGATGCAGGGGACCACGACGGACGTGGACGGTCGCTTTTCGATTAACCTACCACCAGGTCCCCAGGTACTGATTTTTTCCTTCGTCGGGTACCGCACGCAGGAGATCGCAGTCGGTCCGGAGGTAACCCGCTTGGACGTTCGGCTGGAGGAAGACGTGCTGGGGCTGGAAGAGGTGGTCGTGACCGGATTGGCCACCTCGGTACGGCGCAGCAACCTGGCCCATGCCGTGGCCACCGTCAATGCGGCCGAACTGGCTGAAGTGACCGCGCAACCCACCCTGGACGCCGCACTGAGCGGGAAGGTAACGGGCGCTTATATCAGCGCTTACAGCGGCGCCCCGGGCGGTGGTCTGTCCATCAAGCTACGGGGCATCTCTACTATCAACGGCAACGCGCAACCGCTGTTTGTGGTGGACGGCGTGCTGATCGACAACTCCCAGATTCAGAGTGGGGTCGATGCCGTCACCAATGCGACGGGCGGCGGTAGTGGCGTTGCCCAGGACAACCCGGTCAATCGGATTGCCGACCTCAACCCGGAAGATATCGAATCCATTGAGATCCTCAAAGGGGCTTCGGCGGCTGCCCTGTACGGAGCACGCGCCTCGAACGGAGTTGTGATCATTCGGACAAAACGCGGGCGCCCCGGCCAGACCATCGTACGTGTCCGGCAGGAGATCGGCTTCAACGAAATTGCCAAACGCCTGGGGACACGTACCTTCACGGCCGAAACGGCCCTGGCCTTCTTTGGCCCCAAAGGCCTGGAAGAGTTCCAGGCCGCCCTGAACGGTCGCGGATTTTACGACTACGAAGACCTGCTCTACGGCAACCGCGGATTGCTGTACCGCACCAGCCTCTCCATCAGTGGAGGCAACGAACGCACCCAGTTCTTTGCCTCCGGCCTACTGCATAACGAAGAAGGCATCGTCAAACGGACCGGTTACGACAAGTACAGCCTGCGGCTGAACCTGAGCCATCGCCTGACCGATCGGATCCAACTGGAAACCACCACCAACTACATCCGGACTGCCACACGCCGCGGCCTGACCGGAAACGACAACTCGGGCACAACCTTTGGCATCTCGCTAGCGGCCACGCCCAATTTTGTCTATCTGTTGCCGGACGAAAATGGGATCTATCCGGATCATCCCTTCAATTCGGCCAATCCGCTGCAAACAGCCGCCCTGATGAAAAATGAAGAGTCCGTCAACCGCTTCATCGGCTCGGGACGGCTCCGCGTCAATTTGCTTCAGCGTGCCCGTCAGGCCCTCCAGTTCATTCTGGAAGGTGGGGTGGACTACTATAACCTGGAAAACGATGCGCGCTTTCCGGTCGAACTGCAGTTCGAACGCCTGAACGTAGACGGCCGAGGCCCTGGTACCCTCATTCTACGACAGGCCAACACATTCAACACAAACTGGCGGGCGCTTTTCGTGCATACCTGGACCCCGGGCACCCTGGACCTGACGTTGACCTCGCAGGGCGGCCTGACCGGCGCCAACTTCGACCAGAATCAGCTGCTCTTCGTGGCCGACGGGCTCGTGCCCGGCCAGCAGAACCTGGACCAGGCTTCCACCATCGATCGCGAACAGACGCGCCAGTTCCAGCGCGACCGTAGTTTCTTTTTCCAGGAAGAAGCAAACTGGGCCGACCGTCTGATCCTGACCGTCGGACTGCGCGGTGATAAAAGCTCGATCAACGGGGACGTCCGCCGCTTTTTCCTTTACCCCAAAGCTTCGGTCGCCCTCAACCTGCACCAGTTTAACTTCTGGCGCTGGCCGGTGATCGATCAACTGAAACTACGGCTGGCCTGGGGACAGACGGGTAACATCGCCGGTTTCGGGATCAAATACACCTCATTTGATCCCACGGTCATCGGCGGCCAAGCTGGTTCGATCATCAGCCGACGGCGGGGCTTCGACCGCGTCAAGCCGGAACGGCAGACCGAGCTGGAAGGCGGCTTCGATCTGAGCCTGTTCCATGGACGGGCTGCGCTGGAATTCACACTCTACCGCAAAGTTATTACCGATCTACTGCTTCAGCGCGAGGTCGAACCTTCCACAGGTTTTGGCCTGGAAACGTTTAACGGCGGCGAACTGGAAAACGTTGGCCTGGAGATAGGGCTCTCCCTGGTCCCCGTCGACCGACCCGGCCTGCGCTGGATCAGCCAGATCCGCTTCTGGACCAACCGCGCCACGGTCACCCGCTTGCCGGTCCCGCCGTTCCGCGCCCTCGGCGGTGGATTTGGGGCCACCCTGGGCGAAATTCGCATCGAAGAAGGACAGAGCCCCACGCAGATTGTGGGAATTGACGACATCGACGGGGATGGTCGCCCCGACGGAGTCTTCAAGCTCGGCGATGTAGCCCCCAAATTTCAGCTGTCATTCTCCAACGAATGGTCTATTGCCGACCGCCTGACCCTGTCGGTGCTGGCCCACTGGAAGTACGGCGGCGACAATCTGAACCTGACCATGCTCCTGTTCGATCTCTTCGGGACCACCGCCGACTTTGACAGAGACGACGACGGCGATGGTATCCCAAATGGCATTGAACGGGTCAATCTGCTGGGCGTCTCAGCCCGACCTTTCGTGCAGAATGCCTCTTACTTCCGGATTCGCGAAATCGGTCTCTACTACGACGTTCCGCTTGAACGCCTCTGGCCTACGCTGCACCGTACCGTTCGACGGCTCCGGGTAGGTCTCTCCGCCCGGAATCCGATCACGATTACTCCTTACAAGAGCTACGATCCCGAAGTGAACAACTTCGGCACGCAGCCGGTCGCCGATGGCGTCGAAGTGACGCCTTACCCGGCCTACCGCACGTTCCTGTTCTACCTGGGCTTTGAACTTTAACGAAATCGTCGTCATGAAGCGACTCCCTGGTTATCTCTCGGTCCTGATGCTGTGCCTGTTGGCCAGTGGATGCGATCTGCTCAGCATCGACAATCGTCCGGATCCCAACGGGCCCAGCCTGGAAGATCTGCTGCAGAATCCGACGCGGGCCAAACTGGCCAACCTGGCCATTGGCATTGAATCGGCAAGCCGATTCGAGCTGGGCATCTACCTGATCGATGTGGGAATGATCGGGCGTGAATACTGGCGGTTCTCTTCGGCCGACCCGCGTTTTACGGGCGACCTGCTCGGAAAAGGAACGGCCGTGTTGGACAACAACACGTTTTACATTACCCGCCCCTGGGGCGCCCGGTATCGGGTCGTACGCAATGCCTACATCCTGCTGGAGGCGCTTGCAAATGCGGCCGACCTGTCGGAGGCCGAAAAGAAAGCGCTGGCCGGCTTTGCCAAAACTTTCATCGCCTATCAACTGCTGCTGAACCTGAACCTGACCTACGACAACGGCATTCGCATTGACGTCTCGGGCCCGGAACCCGGTCCGATCGTCTCCCGCGACGAAGCCCTGCGCTTCATTGCCAATCTGCTGGACGAAGCGGCTCAGGATCTGGCAGCAGGAGGGTCGGCCTTTCCCTTCCCGCTTTCTTCCGGCTTCGCCGGTTTCGACACGCCGGCCGCTTTTCGGCGATTCAACCGGGCCCTGGCTGCCCGTGTCGCTGCCTATCGCGAGCAGTTCGATCAGGTCCTGACGCTCCTGAACGAATCGTTCTACGACCCGACCGGAGACCTGCGTACCGGTGTGTATCATAGCTTCTCGGCCGCCTCGGGTGATCTGGTCAATCCCCTCTTTTTTGACCCCAATGCCCCTGCCGGTGATGCGCTCGTCGCCCACCCATCTTTTGCTGCCGACGCCGAACCAGGCGATCAGCGTCTGAGCAAAGTGGTCCTGCGGGACGAACCGGCGTCGCTGGACGGCCTGACCTCCAACTATGGGGTCTACGTGTATCCAAGTGCCAACGCCCCGATTCCAATTATTCGCAATGCCGAGCTGATCCTGCTGGCCGCCGAAGCGCATATTCAACTGGGCAATTTCGACACGGCCGTCTCCCTGTTGAACCGCATCCGCAACGCGGCCGGCCTCCCCGACTACGCCGGTCCTCTGACCCGCGAAGCACTCCTGGACGAGATGCTACACCAGCGCCGCTACGAGCTCTACGGAGAAGGGCATCGCTGGATCGACCTGCGCCGCTATAACCGTCTTGATGCACTCCCTATCGATCGACCCGGCGATGACGTGTGGCGCCAGTTTCCCATTCCCGCTACCGAAAATCTGTAACCAACTCCGGGGGCCCGTTTCCGTGAAAACGCGTGCTTCCGGGATCTATCCGACAGGCATCACCCATGCCGTCACGGCGGGCCAGGCCACGAGTAGATCAAGCAATGCAAGATGCGCGTCGGTCACGCCGTGACGGGCGGTGCCGACTACGAGACCGGCAAGCAATACACCGGCCAGATCGACGGCCGCCACCGGTCGTTCTCATACGTCCCATACCCGCGCCGTCGGTTCCCCCCTCGCCGGGACGTGCCTTTTTCCCGCATTTTGGAACAGCTTGTCGGCCTCCACTTCCGCATTGGGCAACGGCCTCTCCGGTTGCAGTTGCTCCGCTTGGGCTTGAAGCTCATGGCGTAAGGTCAACACCGTGCCGTAACTCAATCCCAAGTTCGGCCGTCACTTTCCCCTTTGGCAATCCCTTGCAACAGCAACACCACCTGCTGGGGAGGCAGAGGGTGCCCCGCAAACACCGTCCCCGTGTACAGTTTGTAGGTTCGCCACACCGTTTGCACCGGTAGACCGGCCGTTGACTCCGTTTGGTATGGCGAAAAACGCGGGCCTTGGCGACCGAGTCCTGACAGCAAGCACACCGGAGACCTTCGGGGTGAAAGTGCTGCGCAGTCCACGTCGGCTCTCTTCCATGCCCATCAAATCCAGGATAGGAAACGCCATAGCGTCATACTCCCGGCATCCAAATACGCCTTGGGGCTTCTCTATTCTACACCCTACTGCACACCTTCTGAAGATGAGCCGTGCACGTGGGCTACGGCTCATACATCAGGTCGCTTCTGTCGGACCACGCATGCGCACCATAGCCTCGTGGAATCCGTACTGAATCCTCATTGCAAAGGGCGAAATGCGGGGCTTTGAAAACAGAACCGGCCCGCACGGCACCCCTTCCGTGCGGGCCAGTGGTGCTATCGGGAGAACGAATCTATCGGCTCAGGTAGAGGTTGCGGATTGCGTAGGGCCGGCGGAAGTGCTCGTCGGTGAGCGTTTCGACGAAGGCGATGGCTTCGCCGGTGGACTTCATCTCCGGCCCCAGCTCCTTGGGCACCTCCGGGAATTTGTCCCAGGAGAAGACCGGCTCCTTGATCGCATAGCCCCTGAGCTTCGATTCAAGCAGGCCGGCTTCGCGGAATTCCCGGAGCTTGCGGCCCAGCATGAGCTGCGTGCCGATCTTGGCCACGGGCACACCCGTCGCCTTGGCCACGAAGGGCATGGTCCGCGACGCCCGCGGGTTGGCCTCGATCACGTAGACCACGTTGTCTTTGACCACCATCTGCACGTTGATCAGGCCCACCACCTGCAGGCGCCGGGCAATGTCTTCGGTGTAGCGGCGGATCGTGTTCAACACCTCTTCCGACAGCGAGAAGGGCGGCAACACGGCCGTCGAGTCGCCCGAGTGTACGCCGGCCGGCTCGATGTGCTGCATGATACCGGCAATCCAGACCTCCTCACCGTCGCAGGCTGCATCGACGTCTACCTCGATGCCGTTCTCCAGGAAGAGATCCAGCAGGATCTCGTTGTCGGGCAGGAGTTTGAGGATGTTGCGGACGTAGCGTTCGACTTCTTCCTTGTTGATGGCGATGCGCATGCCCTGGCCGCCGAGCACGTAGCTGGGCCGGATCAGGATCGGGTAGCCGATGCGCTCGGCCACCTCGACGGCCTCGACCACCGTCCGTGCCGCGCCGTAGGGCGGATACGGAATCTCCAGTTCACGCAGCAGCGCCGAGAACTTGCTCCGCTCCTCGGCCAGATCCATCATCGGGAAGGATGTCCCCAGAATCGGGATGCCGTGCTCGTGGAGCTTCCTGGCCAGCTTGAGCGCCGTCTGGCCGCCGAGTTGCACGATCACCCCTTTAAGCTTGCCGTGCCGGTTTTCGTGCTCGATGATGTCGAGCACCCGCTCCCAGAAGACGGGCTCGAAGTAGAGCTTGTCAGCCACGTCGAAGTCGGTCGATACCGTCTCCGGGTTGCAGTTGATCATGATGGTCTCGTAGCCCATCTCCTTGGCGGCCAGCACGCCATGCACGCAGCAGTAGTCGAACTCGATACCCTGGCCGATGCGGTTGGGTCCGGCGCCCAGAATGATGACCTTTTCGTGGTCGGTAACCTCGCTTTCGTTTTCGGTTTCGTAGGTGCTGTAGTAGTAGGGCGTCTGAGCCGGAAATTCGGCGGCGCAGGTATCGACGAGCTGGAACGTGGGCGTGATACCCAGTGCTTTGCGCCGTGCCCGCACGTCCTCCTCGGACACGTTCCCCTGCAGCAGGTAGGCAATCTGCACGTCCGAGAAGCCGTACTGCTTGACCAGCCGCAGGAAGTCGGCGTCGAGCTGGTCGAGCGTGCGCCGCTCTAGCTCCCGTTCGATCTTGACAATGTCCTCGATCTGGTAAAGGAACCACGGATCGATGTAGGTGATGTCGTGGATTTCCTCGACCGAAGCGCCCAGCCGGAAGGCGTTGCGAATCTGCAGCGTGCGGTCCCAGTAAGGCTTTTTGAGACGCGCCCGCACCTCTTCGCGCGTCGGGTCTTCCCGGTCGCCCCCCAGCCCGGCGTAGCCGTTCTCCAGGCTCTGCCAGGCTTTCTGGAGCGCTTCGGGGAAGGTGCGGCCGATGGCCATCACCTCGCCCACCGCCTTCATCTGCGTGGTCAGCTCCTCGTCGACGCCCTCGAACTTCTCGAAATTCCAGCGCGGAATCTTGACGACTACATAGTCGATGGACGGCTCGAAGCAGGCGCTTGTGGTGCCTGTCACGTCGTTGGGCAGCTCATCGAGCGTGTAGCCCACGGCCAGGCGGGCCGCCACCTTGGCAATCGGATAGCCCGTGGCCTTCGAGGCCAGCGCCGAGGAGCGCGACATGCGCGGGTTGATCTCAACGGCGATCATGCGCCCGGTGTGCGGCTCGACGGCAAACTGCACGTTGCAGCCGCCTGCGAACTTACCGATCGAGCGCATCATCTTGATCGCCGCGTCGCGCATGCGCTGGTATTGTTTGTCGGTAAGCGTCTGCGCGGGTGCCACCGTGACGGAGTCCCCCGTATGGATGCCCATCGGGTCGAAATTCTCAATGGAGCAGATGATGATTACGTTGTCGTTAGCGTCGCGCAGCAGCTCCAGCTCATATTCCTTCCAGCCGTAGACGCTTTCTTCGATGAGCACCTGGTGCACGGGCGAGAGCTCCAGCCCGCGCGTGACCTTGCGGTCGAACTCTTCCATCGTCCAGACGATGCCGCCGCCGGTACCCCCGAGGGTGAACGACGGACGGATCACCACGGGCAGCCCGCCCAGCTCCTGCAGGATCTCTTTGGCTTCCAGCAGACTCCGGGCCGTGCGGCTCCGGGCCTGGTCGATACCGATCTGTTCCATCAGGTCGCGGAAGCGCTGGCGATCCTCCGTGACCTGGATGGCCTCAATGTCCACGCCAATGATCTCTACGCCCATGGCCTCCCAGAAGCCTTCTTCGTGGAGCTGGGCGGCCAAGTTCAGCGCCGTCTGCCCGCCCATCGTGGGCAGCACGGCATCGGGGCGTTCCTTTTCGACAATGCGGCGGATGGACTCCGGCGTCAGCTCCTGCAGATAGACCCGATCGGCCGTGATCGGGTCGGTCATGATCGTGGCGGGGTTCGAGTTGACCAGAATGACCTCGTAGCCCTCCTTGCGCAGGGCCCGGGCGGCCTGGCTGCCGGAATAGTCGAACTCGCAGGCCTGCCCGATCACGATCGGGCCCGATCCGATCAGCAGGATCCGCTTGATGTCGGTCCGCTTCGGCATGGTATGCTCCAAGGTGTTGGGTTCGGTTACGGGTTGAAAAATGGGCGTTTACACGCGGGCCAGTTGCGGTGTCGTGGCCGGACGGTGCGCCGCCACCAGCTCGAGGAACTCGTCGAAGAGATAGCGGCTGTCGTGCGGGCCGGGGGAAGCTTCCGGATGGTACTGCACCGAAAGCCCGGCGAACGACTTGAAGCGCAGCCCTTCGACGGTCTGGTCGTTCAGGTTGATGTGCGACACTTCGGCCTCGCGTGGATCGACCGATTCGGCCTCGACGGCAAAGCCGTGGTTCTGCGTGGTCACCTCCACACGGCCGGTGCGCAGGTTCTTGACCGGGTGGTTGGCGCCGCGATGCCCGACGTACATCTTGTACACCTTGAAGCCCAGCGCCAGCGCCATGAGCTGATGCCCCAGACAGATGCCGAAGAGGGGCAGGCCGGTGCGGATGGCCGCCCGCACCTGTTCGATGGCCTGCGGCATGGCCCGAGGATCGCCGGGGCCATTCGAGAAGAACAGCCCGTCGGGTTCCCAGGCCATTACTTCATTAAGCGGCGTGTAGCCCGGAAAGACGCGCACCGTGCAATCCCGTGCCTGAAACATGCGCAGGATGTTCAATTTGCAGCCGTAATCAAAGACGGCAATACGTGGCCCGGGTCCGGTGCAGAAGTCGTAGGGCTGCTCCGTCATCACGTAGGAAGCCAGCTCCAACCCGTTCATCGAGGGCAGACGCCGGGCCTTTTCGACCAGGTGCTCGTCGTCGAGATCGATCGACGAGATGACCGCGTTCATGACCCCTTTCGTACGAATGTGCCGCACCAATCGTCGCGTATCGACACCGGAGATGCCCACCAGTTCGTAGCGTCGCATCCAGTCTTCCAGCGAGCCGTCGGCCAGACGGTTCGAATAGCGATGCGAGAAGGCACGTACCACCAGGCCGGCGACCATCGGACGGGCGGCTTCCATGTCGATGTCCATTACCCCGTAGTTCCCGATGTGGGGGTAGGTCATCATCATGATCTGCCCGTAGTAGGACGGATCCGTCAGGATTTCCTGGTAGCCCGTCATGCTGGTGTTGAAGCACAGCTCCCCGCCCGTCTCGCCTCGATGCCCGATGGCAATGCCGGTCACGACGGTTCCATCGGCCAGCGCAAGCTTGCAGGGATCCGGTGTCGGGTGCAGCAGGGGTATCATGACGGCCTGTTATGGGTTTGGTTACGGGATTCGTTCGGGTAAAAAAAAGCCTTCCCCGCTTGTGGGAAGGCTGCAGCCACCACGAAATCGTCGAAAATGTAACTGTCCAGATCCAGAACCTGTCACTATCGACTGCCGGTTTCGGCGTCTCAACGAGCACCTGTGTATAAGGTTTCCGGAAGATACGGCATTTCTTCTGTAGAAACCAGGCACTAGTCCGGCTCTGCGCCTTTTTTCACGGAAGCCCTTTCGGCTCGGAAGTAGTTGCCGAACGAATCGCATGGACGACGGTTCAAGAGCGGGGAATGTGATCGAAATCGTATGCGCACCCCGCATCGACAGCACGAACGCGCGGCCTATCCGCTGCGCATGATGGCCAGCCTGGCCTTTACGCTGGGGCTGGTCGTGCTGGTGGTGCGCCTGTGGCCGGCGCCGGACCGCACGGCGTCGCAGGCCGTGGTCTACCGAAACCTGGCGCCGGAAGTGATCGCGCTGGAGGAAGTCATGCCGACCCGCCAGGCGCGACCGGCGCCGCCTCCTCCCGTTCCGCCTCTTCCCGTCTTAGTGCCGGACGAAGTCCCGCTGGAAGAGGTGGAGATCAACCCGGACGAGAACCGCCTGCTCCTTGACGAAACCGGCACCGATCCCTTTGCCGCCGAAGGCGCCCTGGAAGGCACGCTGGCGGCTGCGCCCGCCTTCGAGGTGGGTCCCAAACCTGTACGCTTCGTGGAGCCCGAGTACACGCGCGAAGCGCGACGCGCCCGCATCCGGGCCGAGATCGTGGTCGAAGTGCAGGTGAGTCCGACCGGCCAGGTGCTCTCGGCAACGGTCGTCGAACGCTACCTGTTGACGCCACGCCGCCGGCGTGTCGATACGCTGGGCTACGGCCTGGAAGAAGCGGCGCTGGCGGCCGCCCGACGCTGGCGATTTCGTCCGGCCCGTGTGAACGATCAGCCTGTTGCCAGCTTCACGCGCATCACGTTCAGCTTCGGTCAGTAGGCTACTCCAGATCGACCCAGCGGGCATCCTCGATCTCTTCCCAGGGACGCCGGCGACGGGTGGACCGACGCTCCAGCTCGTAGGGCCTGCCCGGATCCTCCAGCATGGCCCGCACCAAGTTGCGACCACTTCGCCAGATCAGATACAGCAGCACGATCCACAGAATGAGCTTCAACATCGCCTACTTCAGCGTTCGGGCCGGTCGCGGATTGAAGTACGTAATGCCACCGTAACGGCGCCGCTCCAGAATCTGTCGGATTAATTCCTCCAGATCCTCGGTATTTTTGACGAAATCGATCTGAACGGCGTTCACGATCAGGAGCGGTCCCTTCGTATAGTGGAAGAAGTAGTGGTCGTATGCCTCGCAGAGCGCCTCCAGGTAGTTTCGCTCGATGCGCTGCTCGTACGGACGCCCCCGCTTGCGGATGTTTTCCAGCAGCCGATCCGGCGTGGACTGCAGGTAGACGACCAGGTCCGGCGTGGGGACGTTGGGTTCCATGAGCGTGTAGAGCGTCTCGTAGAGCTGGAGCTCATCTCCTTTCAGGTTGATGCGGGCGAAAATGCGGTCTTTGTCGAAGGCATAGTCGCTCACCACGAACGGGTGAAACAGATCGCGGAGCAGAAGCTGCTTCTGCTGTCGGAAGCGGCTGGCCAGAAAGCTGAGCTGCGTGTGGAAGGCCCAGCGCTCGGGATCTTCGTAGAAGCGGGGTAAAAAAGGGTTCTCTTCGAATTCCTCCAGGATCAACCGTCCGCCAAAGCGCTCGGCGATCAGACGGGCCAGCGTGGTTTTGCCCACGCCGATGACGCCCTCGATCACCAGGTAGCGCAGGTCTTCGGGTGGCTGGATCGGGGTAGCGGCCGCCATGCGTCGAACGGTCTACCAGCAGGTTTCCAGCGATACGCCTGTGCGGCGCAGGGGTGCCCGATCCGGGCACCGTTGCAGCAATTCGGCCACCGTGGCACAGAACGGGGCCGGCACGTAGAAATCGGGGGCCAGATCGGCCCAGGGTTGCAGCACGAAGCGGCGCGCAGCCAGGCGCGGATGCGGAAGCGTCAGCCGTGCGTCGCAGCGCACCAGATCATCCCAGGCCAGCAGGTCCAGGTCCAGCGTTCGAGGCGCCCAGCGCGTCGTGCGCACCCGCCCGGCCGCCGCCTCCATCTGCAGACAGAAGTCCAACAGCGCCTCCGGTGCCAGCGTCGTACGCAGCCATACTACGGCGTTCAGGTAATCCGGCTGCGCCTGGTCGGGCAGCACATGCGCCGTGCTTTCATAGACCGGCGAGACGGCCACCACCTGCACGGCCGGATGCTGCCGAAACGCCGCCACGGCTCCGCGCAGATAGGCCGCACGATCCCCCAGATTCGAGCCCAGCGCCAGAAAAACCGACGCCGGGAAACAGCCGGGCACCCGTGCCATCAGCAATGTCTGTCTTTTTCCCGGAATCAGATAGCTTGCGCGCGCCTCAGGGTTTCAATGAAAAAACCCGAGACCTTACGGGGTCCCGGGCTTTTCCCACCCATCCTGCGAGCACGGTACTGCGATGCGCGTCACCCTTGTTGCAAAAAACCGATACGCAGACGACGATGGGCAGGCGCACCTGGAGTATCGGCCGAGCACGTCACTTTTTAAGCGTGAACTTTCCACGTGGATGATCTTTTCAGGGCTACCGCCAGGATCGGGATCCCGATTTTTGTTTTGAACATGCACGTTGTGCTATGGAGCTTGCCGCCGGCATCGGATTGCTCGCCGCCACACTGACCACGCTGGCCTTCCTGCCGCAGGTCGTACGCACCTGGCGTCGCCGCTCGGCCGACGATCTGTCGGCCGGCACCTTTCTGCTGCTGTTCACCGGAATCGTGTTCTGGCTGTTTTACGGCATCCTACGCCGGGATCCCATCATCATCCTGGCCAATGCGGTCGGCGTGACGCTGGTGGGCAGCCTGTTGCTAATGATCTGGCGCTTCCGGCTACGCGCGCGCCCCTCGGATTCGGAGCGCCGGCTCAGCGAGCCCCTCCAATGAAAACGGTCTTGATGTTGACGAATTCCCGGATGCCGAAGATCGACAGCTCCCTGCCGTAGCCGCTTTCCTTGACACCGCCAAAGGGCAGGCGCGGATCGCTGCGCACAAAGTCGTTCACGAAGCAGCAGCCGGCCTCCAGCTCCTCGCGGGCGATGCGCTCGCCGCGGGCTTCGTCGCGCGTAAACACGGCCGCGCCCAGGCCGAACACCGTGTCGTTGGCCACCCGGATGGCTTCGGCCTCGTCGCGTACGGGGATGATGGCAGCCACCGGTCCAAACAGTTCTTCTTCGTAGGCTGGCGAGCCTTTCGGTACGTCCGTCAGCACCGTGGGCGGATAGTAAGCACCGGGCCCCTCTGGAATCTCACCACCCAGCAACAGACGCGCCCCTTTGCGCAGGCTCTCCTGCACCTGGCGGTGCAGTTCGTCGCGCAGGTCGTGACGGGCCAGCGGTCCCACCTCGGTCGCCTCGTCCATCGGGTCGCCCACGCGGGCCGCCCGCATGTGCTGTACCAGCAGTTGCTCGAACGCCGCACGCACCGCCTCCACCACCACGAACCGCTTGGCCGCAATGCAGCTCTGGCCTGAGTTGATCAGCCGGCTTTTCGCGCAGATAGCCGCGGCCTGCTCGACGTCGGCATCCTCCAGGATCACGTATGGATCACTGCCGCCCAGCTCCAGCACCGTCTTTTTGAGCACGGATCCGGCCTTTGCGGCCACGGCGCGACCGGCCGGCGTGCTGCCCGTCAGCGTCACCGCCCGGATCAGCGGATGCTCGATCACGGGATCCACCTGATCGCTACCGATCAGCAGCGTACGGAACAGGTGCTCCGGAAAGCCAGCCTCCCGCAGCAGCTCCTCAATGGCCAGCGCACAGCCGGGCACGTTCGACGCATGCTTGAGCACGGCCGCGTTGCCCGCCATCAGCGTCGGCGCCGCAAAGCGAAAGACCTGCCAGAACGGAAAATTCCAGGGCATAATGGCCAGAATTACGCCCAGCGGCTCGAAGGCCACGTAGCTTTTGCGGGCGTCGGTCTCGACCGGCTCCGGCGCCAGAAAGCGCTCGGCGTGCTCGGCGTAGTACTCACACACCCAGGCGCACTTCTGCGCCTCAGCCCGACCGTCCCGGATGGGTTTGCCCATTTCCTCGGCCATCAGCCGCGCATAGCGATCGGCCCGCTCCCGCAACAGCTCGGCAGCCCGCCGCATCCGGGCGGCCCGCTCGGCAAAGGGCACACGCCGCCAGGCCAGAAACGCCTCGTGCGCCTGCTCGATGGCCTGCGTCACCTCCTCCCAGGTCATGCCTTCGTAGACGCGAAGCTGCGCACCGGTAGCCGGGTTGATCACAGGAAACGATCTGCGAACGGCAATCTCCTGCATGGCACTCTGTGGTCTGGTTGGACGGGTGGACGTTTTTTATATGGCCGAAGGGCCGAAATCGATTCCGCGGGAACCTGAAGGCGCGTTTGTTGATTTTGTGCGCGTTCCGATTTTAGGATAAATGTATCCCTAAGCCTAAAAAACCCAGACTGGCCCATGTTTTCCCGCGCCTGCGAATACGGTCTGCGCGCCGTGCTGTATCTGGCTTCGCTGAACCAGAATGGCTACGTATCGATCCGGGAAATCGGCGAGCGGCTGAACATCTCCGTACCCTTTCTGACCAAGATTTTTCAGAAACTGACGCAGGCCGGCCTGATGCAGTCGTTGCGCGGCCCCAGCGGCGGGGTCATGTTTGCACGTTCTCCGGAAGAAATCACGCTCTTCGACGTGATCGTGGCCATCGACGGCCCCGACCTGTTCACCGAATGCGTGCTGGGCCTGCCGGGCTGCGGCGAAGCCACCCCCTGCCCCCTGCACGACCACTGGAAAGAAGTGCGTAACCCGATCCGCAACCTCTTCGCCTCCACCACGCTGGCCGATATGGCCCGCCGCATTCAGGAAGCTCGCCTTCGCCTGACCGCCTGAAGCCACGCCTTTTTGCAGATTCTCTCAAATCCATGTAAAAGTTTTACCAATCATTTTTTTAAGGATTAAGTCCTCCTATTTTCCTTTTGTCTTCTTCCCGCCCTGTGTAGGGCTTTCCCCTACACGAAATAGCGGGAAATACGGCACGCTGCTTCCGGACTGCCCCGACAGCCTGCCAACCATGGAGGGCGTACTTTACCGGCCGAAAAGAAGACAAATAGATCCTCAAACCACAATGATCAGCCTGAGCGGTCGGCAGGCGCTGGCGGCCATGCAGGTGCTGGCGCAGCAAAACGGCCGGCGTTTTGTGCCGGTGCGCCGGCTCAGCCGGATTATCGGGGCCTCTCCTCACACACTGGCCCGTATCATGCTCCGGCTGACGGCGGCTGGACTGACCGACGCGCTGCGCGGTCCCGGCGGCGGCGTGCGACTGGCACGTCCGGCCCACGAAATCACGCTGTTCGAGATCCTGCAGGAGATCGACGGGCCGGAGGTGCTCAACCGGTGCATTCTGGGGCTGGGTATCTGCGACGAAGTAAGGCCCTGTCCCCTGCACGCGATCTGGTTTCCCTGCCGCCAGCAGCTTCGCCGGTTGCTGGCGGAAACCACACTGGCGGATCTAATCCATCGTCCAACCAACCCTAACCAACCCAAAGTGCCATGCGCATGAATCATTTGACTGTGTGGAGCGCCGTGCTCCTCCTGAGCCTGACGCTGGCTGCCTGCGGCGGCGGAGGCTCCAGCTCAACCTCGCAGCCATCCGGATCGGCGGCGCAGACGGAAAGCGGTAGCCTAGATCCGGAAGCGCTGGCCGCCGAGATCGGTCCGGTCCAGCAGGTATCGCTGGGCGAGCAGATCGACGCCGCTCTGGCCCGCCAGGGCGAGCAGCTATTCAACACGTACTGCACCGCCTGCCACCGCCTTGATGAGCGCTTTATTGGACCGCCCCTGCGCGACGTGACAAAGCAGCGGGGTCCGGTTTACATCATGAACGTGATTCTGAATCCGAACGGGATGATCCAGCGCCATCCCGTTATGAAGCAGCTTGTGCAGGAATACGGCACGATGATGACCGATATGGCCCTGAGTGAAGAGCAGGCGCGGGCCATTCTCGAATATTTGCGCCAGGTTGCCGAAAACCAGTGATTTTTATCCACCATAGACCACCAACCCAGGAGGTATCACCATGAAGCGCAACACCTTACTCGGACTGGCCGGTCTAGCGCTGGCCGCCCTGCTGTTGATCGGCTGTCGGGGCGGTGAGCAGACGGGTACCGTTATCAGCGATGACCCCATGGAGATCGCCCGGGCGCGTGGGCTGAGCCCGGCCGATGTAGTAGCCGCGGTGAAGACCTATCAGCCCACCGGCAAGTACGATGAGTACATCATGTTCGCCTCGGGCGGGCACTCCGGACAGGTACTCGTCATCGGTATTCCCTCGATGCGCCTGCTGAAGGTGATCGGCGTCTTCACGCCGGAACCCTGGCAGGGCTGGGGGTTCTCGAAGGAAACCCAGGAAGTGCTCGCCCAGGGCAACTATGATGGCAAGGAGCTGACCTGGGGTGACGTGCATCATCCAGCTCTTTCTGAAACCAACGGCGATTACGACGGGCAATTCCTATTCGTCAACGAAAAGGCCAACGCCCGCGTGGCCGTCATCGACTTGCGGGACTTCGAGACGAAGCAGATCGTCAAGAACCCGCTGTCGCTGAGCGACCACGGGGGCGCCTTCGTCACGCCCAACACGGAGTGGGTTATCGAAGGGGGCCAGTATGCCGCGCCATTTGAAGGGTATGCTCCCCTGGATCAGTATAAGGAGCGCTATCGTGGGCTGATCACCTTCTGGAAGTTCGACCGCGAGCGAGGCCGTATCCTGCCCGAGCAGTCCTTTGCGCTGGAGTTGCCGCCCTACTGGCAGGACGTGTGCGACGCTGGCAAGCAGGTGAGCGAAGGATGGGTCTTCTGCAACTCGTTCAACACGGAGATGGCCACGGGCGGCGTGGAGAAAGGCAACCCGCCCTTCGAGGCCGGTGCCTCGCAGCGCGACATGGACTACCTGCACGTGATCAACCTGCGCAAGGCTGTCGAGCTGGTTGAGGCCGGCCGCACGCGCACGATCAAGGGCTTCAAGGTCCTCCCACTGGACGTGGCCGCCGCCGAGGGCGTGCTTTACTTCGTGCCCGAACCCAAGAGTCCGCACGGGGTTGATGTCTCGCCGGACGGTAATTACCTCGTTATTGCCGGCAAGCTCGATCCGCACGCTACGATCTACAACTTCCAGAAAATCCAGGAGGCCATCGCCAACGAGCGATTCTCGGGGCGTGACGACTATGGCGTGCCGATCCTGGACTTCGACGCGGTGATCGAAACCCAGATCGAACTGGGACTTGGACCACTGCACACGCAGTTCGACCCGAACGGCTACGCTTACACTAGTCTCTTTCTGGAAAGCGCCGTGGTGCGCTGGACGCTGGGCGGCCCCTGGGCCGAAAAGCACGGTCGGAATCCGTGGACGGTCGTCGACAAGGTGTCGGTCCACTACAACATCGGGCACCTGGCCGTGGCCGAAGGCGACGTTGTCAATCCTGACGGTCGCTATCTGGTGGCCATGAACAAGTGGTCCGTGGACCGCTTTGCGAACGTAGGGCCGCTGCTGCCGCAGAACTTCCAGCTCATCGACATCGGCAACCCGAATGGTCCGATGCAGCTCCTCTACGACATGCCCATTGCGCTGGGTGAGCCGCACTATGCCCAGATCATCAAGGCGGACAAGCTCCAGCCATGGGAAGTCTATCCAGAAGTCGGATGGGATCCGTCCACGCAGTCGCGGCATCCGGCGGCCACCCGTCCCGGTGAGGAGCGCATCGAGCGCCGGGGGAACACGGTGGAGATCTGGATGACGGCCACGCGCAGCCACTTCACGCCGGAGCATGTGGAAGTCCGCAAGGGCGACCGGGTGATCTGGCACATCACGAACATCGAGCGGGCACGGGACGCCACGCACGGCTTCTCGCTCCCCGGCTATAACTTCAACCTGAGCATCGAGCCGGGCGAGACGGCCACCATCGAGTTCGTGGCCGACCGTGACGGCGTCTTCGCCTTCTACTGCACCGAGTTCTGCTCGGCCCTCCATCTGGAGATGGCCGGGTACTTCCTGGTGCGTCCGTAACGACAACGACGGGTCAGGGCGACCTGAAAGTCGCCCTGACCCGTTTTCTATCCAAACCAGAGGCAAGCCATGACATGGCTGGATAAAATCATCGGACCGCGCATTCCGGATTCGGTCCTACATCATGAGCGGCGCCGCTTTCGCCGCCCGACCCTGCTGCTGGGCACGGCAGCGCTGCTCCTGCTGATTTCGATCTTCTTCCCCTACTGGCGTATTCGGCTCTACGCGCCGCAGTATCCGGGCGGCCTGGTGGCCAAGGTCTACGTGAACCGGGTGGAAGGTGACGTCCGAGAAATCGATGCGCTCAACCACTACATCGGCATGCGTCCGCTCGAAGAGGCCGCCCAGCTCGAGCGCTCACTGAGCATCATCCTGATCGCCGCCATGGCGTTGCTGGTGGCCGGGGCCATCTACGTACACTCGCCCTGGGCGGCCGTGCTGAGCCTGCCGGCGCTGCTCTATCCGCTGATTTTTCTGGCCGACCTGTATTACTGGCTCTGGAACTTCGGCACCAACCTCGACCCCCGGGCGCCCCTGAGTAGCTCGGTCAAACCGTTCGTGCCGCCACTGCTCGGCGAAGGAAAGGTCGGTCAATTTCGAGTCGTGGCCATCTGGGATATCGGACTCTGGCTGGCCATTCTGGCCTCCATCCTGATCCTGGTCGGCCTCTACTACCACCGCAAGGCATACAAGCCGTTTTACGAAGCCTATGTACGTGGCGAGATGGCATAGCATCGCGCCGGTGCTGGTGCTCCTGTTGAACCTGACGGCGCAGGCCCAGCCGGCCCTCTCGCTCCAGGAACGGCTGGCGGCCGCTGCCCCCGGTGACACGCTGCGCGTGGTGGGCGGCCTCCACCCCGGTCCGCTGCGAATCACGAAGCCGGTGGTGCTGCTGGGCGTCGATGCCCCGGTGATCGATGGACAGGGTCGGGGCACCGTCGTCACCATCGAGGCGCCCGATGTGGTGCTCCGGGGTTTCGTGATCCGCAACTCGGGCCGCTCCCTCGACCGCGAGGATGCCGGAATCGCCGTCTACGCCGACCGGGTGACGATCGCCGACAATCGCCTCGAAAACGTACTGTTCGGCATCTACCTGCGCCGGGCCGACTCCTGCCGCATCCTGCACAACACGATCGAAGGCGATCCGTCGCTCGACACCCCCCGCCGAGGCGACCTGATCCGCCTCTGGTACAGCAACGACGTGCTGATCGAAGGCAACCGCATGCGCCACGGTCGCGATGTGGTGATCTGGTTTGCCCGCGGGATCGTACTGCGCGACAACACCATCCAGTTCGGGCGCTACGGCCTGCACTTCATGTACAGCGACAGCGCGCTCATCGAGCGCAACCGCATGCTCGACAATTCGGTCGGCGCCTACCTGATGTACAGCACACGGCTGACATTTCGCCAGAACCTGCTGGCCTACAACCGGCACGCTTCGGCTATTGGCGTTGGACTCAAGGACATGGATGAAGTGACCGTCGAAGAAAACGTACTCGTGGATAACCAGATCGGCATCTTCATCGATAACAGTCCGCGGGCCATCGACGCGCAGATCCGCTACCGGGGCAACGCAGTGGCCTACAACGACATCGGCGTGCAGGCGCTGCAGGATGCGCCGCGCAGCACGTTCGAGGACAATAGCTTTCTGGAAAACTATGAGCAGATAGACCTGGTCGGCGGCGGGCGTTTCTCGGAGGCCAACGGCACGTTCTGGCGACGCAACTACTGGAGCGACTACCGGGGGTACGACGCCGATCGTGACGGCTACGGCGACGTGCCCTATCAGACGGTGGCCCTGTTCGATGCGCTGACCGACCGGACCCCGGCCTTTCGGTTGTTTGCGTTCAGTCCGGCCGTGCAGGCCCTGGAGCTGGCGGCCCGCGCATTTCCGGTGCTCCGGCCCGAACCCAAACTGACAGATCCCGCACCGCGCATGCGTCCCCGCCTGCCGGAAGGGCTCCCTGCCGTGCACCAGCCAATGCGTCCGCCCCTGGCGCTGGCTGGACTGGCATTGTTACTGATGGGCCTGTGGACAATGGGCCGCAGCCACCTGCACCGCCTGTATTGACGAGCTAGATCGAACCATGGCGCTGCTGACAATCGAACATCTGACGAAACGCTTCGGCACAATCACCGTGCTGCAGGACGTCTCCTGCACGGTGGAACCGGGCGAGAGCGTGGCCCTGTGGGGGCCAAACGGCGCCGGCAAGACCACGCTGCTCCGCTGCGTGCTGGGCGTGCTGCCGTTTGAAGGCACGATCCGGATCGACGGCCTTGACGTGCGGCGTCAGGGCAAGCAGGCCCGGCGGCTGGTGGGCTTCGTGCCGCAGGAGGTAACCTTCTACCCAACGCTGACCGTGGGCGAGACGGCCGCCTTCTTTGCGCGGCTGCGCGACCTCGACCCGGAAGAAGCACGGCGGCGGCTGGCGCAGGTTGCCCTCGACGATCGTCTGGATCAACCCGTGCGCACGCTTTCGGGTGGTCAGCGCCAGCGGCTGGCCCTGGCCCTGGCGCTGCTGGGCGATCCTCCGCTGCTGCTACTGGACGAACCGACGGCCAGCCTGGACGTCCGCAGCCGCGCCGAGTTTATAACCCACCTGCAGACCCTGCTGGACCAGGGCAAGACGCTGCTGTTTTCGACGCACCGCTTCGAGGAGGTGGAACACCTGGCCCGCCGCGTGCTGCTGCTCGAAAACGGCCGCCTGGAGGCCGACACTACACCGGGTGAACTGGCCCGCCGGCTGTTTCCTGAAACCACCCACTACCGCCTGCGCCTGTACCTGCCCGAAGCCCAGCGTCCCGAAGCGCTACAGGCACTCCGGGCACACGGCTTCGAGGTGTGGATGAATGGCCACGGCGTAGAAGTGCGCGTACCCGCCGACGAAAAAGCCGCACCGCTACGGCTGCTGAGCCGCGCCGGCTTTGAGGTGACCGACTTCGAACTGCATACCTGAGCCATGACAACCACCACCCGCGCGACCATTGGCCTGCTGGCCCGCAAAGAACTGCACGACGCGCTCCGTAACCGCTGGTTCGTGCTCTACACGGTGATTTTTGCTGTGCTGTCGCTGGCGCTGTCGTGGATCGGTCTGGCGGGAGGCCAACTCTACGGGCTGGCCGGCTTCGGCCGCACCACGGCCAGCCTAATCAACCTGATCATGCTGATCGTGCCCCTGATGGGCCTCACGCTCGGAGCCCTCAGCCTGGCCATGGAACGCGAGCAGGGAACCCTGCTCTACGTGCTGGCGCAACCCGTCGTGCCGGCCGAGGTGCTGCTGGGCAAGCTACTCGGACTGGCCACGGCGCTGACAACCGCCCTGAGCATCGGCTTCGGCCTGAGCGGCCTGCTGCTGGCCTGGCGCGGGAGTACCATGGGACTGGGCGCCTACCTGGGCCTCTTCGGCCTGACCATCCTGCTGGCCCTCCTGAGCCTGAGCCTGGGGCTGCTCTTTTCCAGTGCGCTGCCCCGGACGGCCACCGCCCTGGGAAGCGCCCTGTTTGCCTGGCTGCTGCTGGTGTTTCTGGGAGATCTGGGACTGCTGGGCTCGGCACTCGTGCTGCGCATCCCGGTCGAGCAGCTCTTCACGCTCTCGTTGCTCAACCCGCTCCAGGTGTTCAAGATAGCCGCCATCCTGCTGCTGCGCAGCGACCTGCAGGTGCTAGGACCGGCCGGCCAGTATGCCATGCACACCTACGGCATGCGCCTGCTACCGCTTTCAGTGGGCGTACTCCTGCTCTGGTCCCTGCTCCCACTGCTTCCCGCCTACCTGTTCTTCCGTCGCCGCGGTGCGCTATGAAGTCGATTTGAGCTCCGCCCGCATACGCAGGAGATGCTGTTCCAACACGGGAAGCTGCTCGGCCACAATCTTCCAGACGATCTCCAGATCTACATCGAAATAGGCGTGTACCACCACATGGCGCAATCCGATCACGCGACGCCAGGGAATGGCGGGATACCGCTCACGTACCGCCTCAGGAATCTGACGCGCCGCCTCACCGATCACTTCAAGGTTCCGTACCACAGCGTCCACCACCAGATCGTTTTCCTGAAAAGTTTCCTGAGAAAGGCCATACGTGTAACGACGAATCTTCTGAATCGAATCCAGCATATCCTGAACAAGCAGCAATGCCGAGCGCTTAGACATAGACGAGTTCCTGCTGAATCGAATCCCAGAGCAGTGGTCGGCGTCGAACGGCATTTTCCGTTACGAGATCAACCGGCTCCTCCAGCAGATCTTCCAGGTAGGTTTTCAGATCAACAATCTCCCAGCCCGGCGATTGTTCGAAGGCTACAAGAATGTCAATATCGCTATCTTGTCGAAAATCGCCCCGCACACGCGAACCAAACAGACCCAGGCGCCGAACCCCGAACTGTTGCTGCAGCGCCTCGCGATGACAGGCCAGCAGGGTAAGAATGTCCTGCAGCGATTTGCGCATAACTGGGTACAAACTTTTCAGACAAAATGGTTACAGTTTTATACAGCTTCAGACCGTCGTGGTTCTATCTTCTGATCCTACTGCTCCTGCTGGGGGCCTGTCGGCCGGCACCGGAGCCGGACCGGCCACCGGTCATTCGCTTCGGGCACGATGCTTGCGACTACTGCCGCATGCTCATCGGCGAACCGCGCTATGCGGCCGCGCTACGCACGGCGGACGGTCAGGAGCGGCGCTTCGACGACATCGGCTGCCTGCTGCACTACCTGCACGAACATCCCGAAGCCGCCGACGCCCGCATCTGGGTTCATGACTACCTTCAGGAGCGATGGCTCCGTGCCCCGCAGGCGTTCTTTGTGCGCAGCGATCGGCTGATCACCCCGATGGGCTACGGCATTGTAGCGCTGGGCGATTCGCTGGCAGCCGACAGTCTGGCCCATACGCTCGGCGGCACGCGCACCCGCTTCGATACCCTCCGGGCGAACCCGCCGCCTGAACCCGTGCGGCTGCGTTGACCTACCGACCGGCCACCACCATGTCGCGCAGCACGCGGGCCTCTTCTTCGAGTTCTTCCAGACGCGACTTGACCACGTCGCCAATGCTGATCATGCCGATAAGCCGTCCGTCTTCGACGACCGGGAGATGGCGAATGCGACGATAGGTCATCTGCCACATCACGTCGCGGATCGAATCGTCCGGCTTACAGAAATGCACGGGACTGGTCATGCAGCGGCGTACCGGCTCCTCCAGTAAGGCCGCTCCCTTTTCGGCCAGTCGCCACACCACGTCGCGTTCTGTAAACAGGCCGATCATCCGGGCCCGATCATCCACGACCGGCATGGCACCGATCTGATGTTCCCGAAGCCGCTTCACCGCCTCCAGAACCGGCGAGTCTGCTTCCACCGTGATCACACGCGCGGGCTTGCCGCGCAGCACATCGCGCACCGTCATAGCCGCTGGCAATTATTTCATGTTGCCTTTATATTACGACACAAATTCACGGAATCCAAACGCCCTCCTTCATTGGAAGCGCATTCGCTTTTTTTGTTACATTCTTGAAGTTGTTCGGTTTTTATCGTCCGACGTCATGCCTACTGAGTTGACGCTGGCGCTCCGGCCGCAGGCGCGGCTGGATCTGATCGACGTCACGGCCCACATCCGGGAAATCGAGCCCGACTTTCTCCGTCGCCATCACCGGGCGCTCTACTACTCCTACCACACCACGGCCGGTTACCCCGAACAGCGGCTCTGCGAGCGTCTGGGGTACCGGCGCGACGCGCTGGAAGCCTTCTTCCGGAGTTTCCAGCGGCTGTTTCCGCCAGAGGCCGGGTACCGTCATGATCGACTGGAGCTGCGCACGGAATTGAATGAAGAAGAGCGCCGGCACGAACCCCGCAATGCCGACGCCCACCTGACCTACATCGGGGCCGGTCTGCTCCCCGCTGCCTGCTACCGCCACATGCCCGACCGTCCCGTCTACTTCGTGGACCTCGATGGCGTCTACGACGGACACGCGCGCACCCGCCAGACGACCGTTGTGGGCTTCAATCGCACGGAACGCCTGGCCACCCATCGCTTCGCCATAGCGATGCCCGCCCACCGCATCGCCTCCGTCAACCTGCGCGACCACACGCTGGGCTTCTTTGAAGAGCTACATGCATGGCTGGGCAGTTTCAATCTGCGGCACGGACGGCTCGACCTGCTCCTACCCGCCGAGGAGCAGCACGCCGCGCTGACCGTCAATGAATACGAGACGCTGCTCATGCGGCACGACTTGGCCGAGGTGCTGCGCAACCCGCTGCGCTTCATGGCCGAAACCGGCCGTCACGCGTTGCAGAACCCGCGGGCCGTGCCGGGCAAAGCGCTTAACTATGCGAAATACGACCTGGTGCGTCTGGCCAACGAATTCATAGACCGGCTGCGGCTGAACGAATCGCTCGTCGAGCGCGTGCTGAACAAATTTCTGGCGCTGCCGGCCGCCCGTTTTCTGCGCATGAAACGCGGCCTGCACCTGCTCGTAGCGCCGGACGCTACGGGCCGGCCGACAATCCGCCAGGGCCGCTATCAGAGTCCTATCCTGATCCAGTGGGAACGCCCATCACGGGACGTGCGGGAAATCGAAGTGCGGTTGTATCGGTTCGATTGAAGCGCCCGCTCAGAGCCCGAACGACTCGCCGCAGGCACAGGTACGCGCGGCCTGCGGGTTGACGAAATGAAAACCCCGGCCTTCCAGCCCGTCGGTAAAGTCCAGCGTCGTCCCCTTCAGGTACAGGTAGCTCCGCCGGTCGATGACCACCTGCACGCCATCGAACTGCGCCGTCAGATCCTGCGCCTGCAACGTGGTATCCCAGCCCAGCTCGTAGGTCAGCCCCGAACAGCCGCCGGGTACCACAGCAATGCGCAGCATGGTCTGCCCGAGATCCACCCCTTCGCTGGCGGCAATTTCCCGAATGCGCGCCAGTGCCCGTTCGGTGATCTGCAATTCCATGGCGTTTTCAAAAAGATGATAGCTGCGTTCAAACCTGCTGCTTACCTCACGCCAGCACAACCGGCACGCACTCTGACAGGTTCCACCACTCGGAACGTTCTGTCAACCAGATGGTTCGTAATCCAGCGTTGACATAAAAGAGTGTAAACTTTAGTTTACAAAGCGTCATTCCGCAGCCATTTTCGGGCCGATTCGGTCCCGGCATTGGCCTTGTACTTATAGTAAACGCAACGACCATCCTGAACCCTTTAAAACCCGTTACGCCTTATGAGCGACACCGCCTACCTGCAACAGATCGCCCAGAGCGATTACAAGTACGGGTTCGAAACCGACATCGAGGTCGAAAAGGCGCCTCCCGGCCTGAGCGAGGAGGTCATCCACTACATCTCGGACCGGCGCGGTGAGCCGGACTGGATGCGGGAGTGGCGCCTGCGGGCGTTCCGCTATTTCATGAGCCTGCTGGAGCGCTATGAGGAGACCTACCCGCGCTGGGCGCACCTGAAGTACCCGGACATCGACTTCCAGGCGATCAGCTACTATGCGGCCCCACAGCGGAAGCCGCGTTACAAGAGCCTGGACGAAGTCGATCCCAAGATTCTGGAAACATTCCGCAAGCTCGGTATTCCACTCGACGAGCAGATGCGGCTGGCCGGCGTGGCCGTCGACGCGGTGATGGACAGCGTGTCGGTGGCCACCACCTTCAAGGAAGAGCTGGCCAAGCACGGGATCATCTTCTGCTCGATGGGCGAGGCCATCGAAAACTATCCCGAGCTGGTGAAAAAGTACCTGGGTTCGGTCGTTCCCTACACCGACAACTTCTTCGCCGCGCTCAACTCGGCCGTCTTCTCCGACGGCTCGTTCGTCTACGTGCCCAAGGGCGTGCGCTGTCCCATGGAGCTGAGCACTTACTTCCGGATCAACACGGCCGGCACAGGGCAGTTTGAGCGCACGCTGATCATCGCCGACGAGGGCTCCTACGTGAGCTACCTGGAGGGCTGCACGGCCCCCATGCGCGACGAGCACCAGCTCCATGCGGCCGTCGTCGAGCTGATCGCCCTGAAGGACGCCGAGATCAAGTACTCGACCGTCCAGAACTGGTACCCGGGCGATGCCGAAGGTAAGGGGGGCGTCTACAACTTCGTCACCAAGCGCGGCATCTGCCTGGGCGAAAACTCGAAGATCTCCTGGACGCAGCTCGAGACGGGCTCGGCCATCACCTGGAAGTATCCGAGCGTCATCCTGAAGGGCGACAACTCGGTCGGCGAATTCTACTCGGTGGCCTTCACCAAGGGCTATCAGCAGGCCGACACGGGTACGAAAATGATCCACCTGGGTCGCAACACACGCAGCACGATCATCTCGAAGGGCATTGCGGCCGGCTACTCGAACAACAGCTACCGCGGGCTGGTCAAGGTGGCCCGCACGGCCGACAATGCCCGCAACTTCTCTCAGTGTGACTCGATGCTGCTGGGCGACAAGTGCGGCGCGCACACCTTCCCCTACCTTGAAATCGAAAACCCGACGGCCCAGGTCGAACACGAAGCCACGACGTCCAAGATCGGCGAAGACCAGATTTTCTACTGCCAGCAGCGCGGCCTGAGCGAAGAAACGGCCATCAAGCTGATCGTCAACGGCTTCTGCAAAGAAGTGCTGGCGCAGCTTCCGATGGAATTCGCCATGGAGGCCCAGAAACTGCTGGCCATCGAACTGGAAGGTAGCGTCGGCTGATGTTTCTCCGTTGTGGTTTTTCCCGTAAACTCCAAACCTGAGATAAACCTATGGCACTGCTGGAAATCCGTAACCTGCACGCACGCGTCGAAGAAAAGGAGATTCTCAAGGGCGTCAACCTGACGGTCAACGCCGGCGAGGTGCACGCCATCATGGGCCCAAACGGATCAGGCAAGAGCACGCTGGCCTCGGTTCTGGCCGGACGCGAAGACTACGAGGTCACCGAGGGCGAGGTGCTCTACGACGGCAAAAACCTGCTGGAGATGGAGCCCGACGAGCGGGCCCGGGAAGGCGTGTTCCTGGCCTTCCAGTATCCGGTCGAGTTGCCGGGTGTCAATATGGCCACGTTCCTCCGCGAAGCGCTCAAGGCCATCCGCGAGCACCGGGGATTGCCCCCGCTCAGCCCGGCCGAGTTCATGAAGCTGCTGAAAGAAAAGGCCGCGCTGGTGGGTCTTGATCCCAGCCTGAAGCAGCGTTCGGTCAACGAAGGCTTCTCGGGCGGTGAAAAAAAGCGCAGCGAGATCTTCCAGCTTGCCATGCTGGAGCCCCGGCTGGCCATCTTGGACGAAACGGACTCCGGACTCGACATCGACGCGCTGCGCGCAGTGGCCGACGGCGTCAACAAGCTGCGTTCCCCTGATCGGGCCTTCGTCATCATCACGCACTATCAGCGCCTGCTCAACTACATCGTGCCGGACTACGTGCACGTGATGGTCGACGGCCGGATTGTCCGCTCGGGCGACAAGAGCCTGGCCCTGGAGCTCGAGGAAAAGGGCTACGACTGGATCAAAGAAGAGGTCGGGCTGGTCGCCTGAGCCGCTTCCCGGCATCGGATCACACAACCCACGGATCAAACCCTGAGCAATAGACGATGACCACTACATTGACCGCCACGACGACGCGTCCGGAAGACCGCTTCCTGCACGCGTTTGAGGCCTACGCAGGCGAAGTGCTCAACGGCACGAGCGAGCACCTGGCCACCCTGCGCCGGAAAGCCATCGAACGCTTCGGCGTGCTGGGTTTCCCGGGGCGCAAGTCGGAAGCTTGGAAATATACACCCATTGCGAAGGTGCTCCAGCACCCGTACCGGATCGATCCCATGCCGACGGTGCCAGCGCTGACCGAACAGACGCTGGCCGGCTACGCGATCCCTGAGCTGGACGCCTACCGCGTCGTGCTCGTCAACGGCCGCTTCGTGCCGGAGCTTTCGACGACTTCGGACCTTCCTGAGGGTGTCGTGCTGACCGGCCTGGAAGCGGCCGCCCGTCGGCATGCCGACCTGTTCGAAAAGTACTTTGCGCACTACCTCGACTTTGAAAACGAACCCTTCCTGGCACTCAATACCGCCTTCGCCCGGGACGGCTTCTTCCTGTATGTGCCCGAAGGCACTGTGCTCGAACGCCCGGTGCATGTGCTCCACCTGATCGACACGGACGAGGAGCTGTTCCTGCAGCCGCGCAACGTGGTAGTGGCCGCACCGGGCGCCTCGCTCAAGCTGGTGACCAGCGGCCACAGCCGGACTGCGCAGCGTACGTTCACCAACGGCGTCACCGAGGTGTTCGCCGGACAGGGCGCCGAGGTGCACCAGTACGACCTGCGCCTTGAAGGCGAAGCCGCCTCTGGCATTTTCAGCACGCAGGCCTACCTGGAAGGCGGCGCCTGCTATACGAACGGCACGCTCACGCTGGGCGGTGCGCTGGTCCGAAACAACGTATCCGTGCGCTTCGACGACCAGGAAGGTGAGGCGCACCTGTATGGCTTCTTCCTGGGACGCGGGTCGATGCACATCGACAACCACACGATGATCGACCACGCCGTCCCAAATTGCGTCAGCAACGAGCTCTACAAAGGCATTCTGGACGACGAAGCGACGGGCGTCTTCAACGGAAAGGTGCTCGTGCGGCCGCACGCCCAGCAGACGAACGCCTACCAGTCGAACAAGAGCATCGTACTGACGCGCGAAGCCCGTATGTACTCGAAGCCCGAGCTGGAGATCTACGCCGACGACGTGCGCTGCACGCACGGCGCCGCCATCGGCCAGCTCGACGAAGACGGCATCTTCTACCTGCGGACCCGTGGCCTGACGCTCCAGAAAGCCCGGGCCATGATGCTGCTGGCCTTCGCCCGCGATGTGCTCGACCAGATCACCGTCGAGCCACTCCGGGCTTACCTTGACGAACTGGTAGCCGGACGCTTCGGCGCCTGACCCGAACGCTCACCAACCCTGCTACACCATGCCTGCCTCCGTCGACAGCACCGGACTGCAGACCACGTTCGACGTGGCGCGTGTGCGGGCCGACTTTCCAGCCCTGCACCAGCGCATCTATGACGGCCGGCCGCTCGTGTACCTCGACAATGCGGCCACTACCCAGAAACCGCAGGTGGTCATTGACCGCATCCGCGACTTCTACCTGCGCGAGAATGCCAACGTCCACCGCGGCGTGCACTACCTGAGCCAGATCGCCTCCGACGCCTACGACGAGGCGCGGCGCCTGGTGGCCGCGTTCATCGGCGCGCCGGATCCCTCGCAGGTAATCTTTACGCGGGGCACCACCGAGAGCATCAACCTGGTGGCCGCCACCTACGGCCGCCGGCACGTCGGCGAGGGGGACGAGATCGTGCTCTCGGCCATGGAGCACCACTCGAACATCGTCCCCTGGCAACTCCTCTGCGAGGAAAAAGGCGCGCGGCTACGCGTCGTGCCGGTGGACGAGCGGGGCGTGCTCGACCTGGAGGCGTTGGAACGTGCGCTGACGGAGCGCACGCGCCTGGTGGCCATCGCGCACGTATCGAACGCCCTGGGCACGGTCAATCCGGTCCGGGAAATCATCCGGATGGCACACGCCCGCGGCATCCCGGTGCTTGTCGACGGAGCGCAGGCCATCCAGCACCTGGAAGTGAACGTGGCCGAGCTGGACTGCGACTTTTACTGTTTCTCCGGCCACAAGATGTACGGTCCCACGGGCATCGGCATCCTTTACGGCAAGGCCGAGCTGCTCGAAGCCATGCCGCCTTACCAGGGCGGCGGCGATATGATCGAGCGCGTCACCTTCGAGCGCACCACCTACAACCGCCTGCCCTATAAGTTCGAGGCGGGCACGCCGCACATTGCAGGGGCCATCGGACTGGGCGCGGCCGTTGCCTACCTGAACGGACTGGGACGGACGGCCGTTGCCCACTACGAGGACGAACTGCTTCGTTACGCCACCGAGCGCCTGCAGGAAGTGCCGGGCCTCCGGCTGATCGGAACGGCCCCCCATAAGGTCAGCGTGCTCTCGTTCGTCATCGAGGGCGTGCATCCCTACGACGCCGGCACGTTGCTCGATCAGATGGGCATCGCCGTACGCACGGGCCACCACTGCACCCAGCCGCTCATGGACCGGCTGGGCCTGCCCGGCACGATCCGCGCCTCGCTGGCGCTTTACAACACGCGCGAAGAGATCGACGCACTTGTCGAGGCCCTGCACCGCGTTGTCCGTATGCTACGTTGAGCAATGGCAGAACTGCACAACGACACGATTGAAGCACGAGCGCGCCAGCTCGTCGAAGAATTCGCCCTCTTCGACGACTGGATGGAGAAGTACGAGTACCTGATCGAGCTGGGGAAGTCGCTTCCACCGCTTGAGCCGGAATACAAAACCGAAGCGTTCCGGATTCACGGCTGCCAGTCGCAGGTGTGGATCCGGCCCGAGTTTCGAGACGGGCGCGTCTATTTCAAAGGCGACAGCGATGCGCTGATCACGAAAGGGCTGGTGGCCCTGCTGATCCGCGTGCTTTCGGGTCAGCCTCCGGAAGCCATCCTCAACGCGCGGCTGGACTTTCTGGACGAAATCGGCCTGAAGGCGCACCTGTCGCCCACACGCAAAAACGGCCTGGCAGCCATGATTGAGCAGATGCGCCGCTACGCGCAGGCCTACCTGCAGGCATCCCGCAACTAAACCGATCCGCTGGCTATGTCCGCCTACGTTGCCATCGACAACCAGTCCGGCGATAAGGAACTGGAGCAGGCCATCATCGAAGCGCTCAAGAGCGTCTACGACCCGGAGATTCCGGTCAACATCTACGATCTCGGCCTGATTTACGAGATCCGCATTTTTGAAGACCGATCGGTCTACGTCAAGATGACGCTGACGGCGCCGGGCTGCCCGGTAGCCGGCACGCTGCCGGGTCAGGTGGAAATGCGTCTGCAGGAGGTACCCGGCGTCAAAGAGGCGCGGGTCGAGCTGACCTTTGATCCGCCTTACACGATCGAGCGCATGTCGGACGAAGCCCGGCTGGCGCTCGGCTGGATGTAACCGAACGCGACCGGATCCCCGTGCGGCACACGCAGACCATAGCACTGGCGCG
>WFPM01000130.1 GCA_015487635.1 Rhodothermus sp. | reverse complement strand
GGCCCCCTCCCTGCCGGGGAGGGGGCCAGGGGGAGGGGAGCTCTGATGGTTCCGAGCGTCGCTCATTCTGGGCTTGGGCAGGAAGCACGTTGCGGTGCGCCCGGGCTTTCTCATGCACTATGATTTCTCAGAAATCGTATAAGCAATCAACCCGGTGATGCCATGAGCGGTCATCCTCGTCGCCTTGCTGAACTGATCCCCGGCGTGCTGGAGCGTCTCCGGACTGTGGCTGAAACCACCGTGTTGGAGGCAGCACGTGCAGCCGCCTCTGAACCGTCTTGCCGGCCAGCTCAGCGGATGGCGAAAGTAACCTCCACGCGTGCCCGCACCTCGATCTCACCGACTGCATAGGCTTCGGGTTCGGGCACCGCTTCGGCCGTACGCAGCGCGGCCACGTCGGCCCGCCAGAACGGCCGCGGGAATTCCAGCGCCTGTTCGGTAATCCGAACCGGATCGCCCACCTCCCGGTTCAACTCGGCCAGCATCTGCCGGGCCTTGTCGCGGGCGTTGCGGACGGCCGCCTGCAATGCCGCCAGCTGCACGGCCTCCCGGTTCACCACCTCGTACCGAATGCCCTGTAGCCGGTTGGCGCCCTGCTGCACCACACGGGCCACCACTTCGGGCAGCAGGTCCAGGCTGTCCAATTCCACACGCAGCACGCGCTGCACTTCGTAGCCCTTCTCCTCCCAGCGGCGCAGGTCCGGGTTGTATTCCCGCACGGGATGCAGCGTCAGCGTCTCCAGGTGCAGCCGGCGTTCTTCGATACCCAGCGCCCGCACGGCCTTGAGCGCCCGACGCGACGCCTCGGCGTTGTGCCGGCGAGCCCGTTCCGGATCCAGATCGCGCGTTACCACGGCAAAGCGCAGCGTGGCCCGATCCGGCTGCACGCGCACCACGCCTTCACCCTGCACGGTGATCGTCGGAACGGCGGGCGTCTCCGTCCCCACCCGTACCGCCTGGGCCCGTGCGGTCAGACATCCCATCCAGACCATCGCCAGGCCGATCAAGAGATAACGCATGGCAACCCTCCGTTTGATTGACAGGCAACCTCCCTGTATGAACGAACCACGCCGGGCTGTTCGCACGGGCTTACACCATACCGACCGACACCGCCTCACACTTTCACCGTCAGGATAAAGGCACACAAACCGATTCCCGCGGGTATCTCACGCCCGAACTATACGCATCGGTTGCCAGACGAACCGTCCTTGGCCGAAAAGCCACCGGTCACCCGACGGAGTCTACCATGCGATGCCTTTCGTTTCGCCTCGTTCTCGGCCTGAGCCTGCTGGTCCTGCTGGTACTGAACGGTTGCGAACTACTTCCGCCGATTATCTGATCATGGCGTCAGGCGGCCAAGCAGCCGCGGGAAGGGAATCACCTCCCGCACATGGCGTACGCCACAGATCCAGGCCAACGTCCGTTCGAGCCCGAGCCCGAACCCGCTGTGCGGCACCGAGCCGTAGCGGCGCAGGTCCAGGTACCACTCGAACGCCTCGCGGGGTAGCCCGTGCGCCTCGATCTGTGCCTCCAGAAAAGCCAGGTCGTCGGCCCGCTGGCCGCCTCCGATGATCTCGCCGTAGCCTTCGGGCGCGAGCACGTCCATGCCGAGCGCCAGCCGGTCGTCCTCCGGATCGCGCTTCATGTAGAACGCCTTGATGGCGGCTGGAAAGCGGTGGACGATGATCGGCCGGTCGAAATGCCAGGTCAGTACCGTCTCGTCGCTGTTGCCGAAGTCGTTGCCCCATTGGAAATTTCGGGCCGACTCCTTCCAGAGCGGCAGGTTTTCCAGTTCTTTTTCGATCTCCTCCAGGCGCTGGTTGATTTCAATCTCGCGGGCATCGATGCGCCGCTTTTCGGCCTTTTTGGCCTGACCGTAGCGTCGTCGGTTTTCGGCCCGCTCGGTCTCAAGTTGCCGCTGTTCTTCTTTCAGCGCTTCGATGCGGGCGTCGATCATCCGGGCCGTCTCATCGCTTCGAAGCAGTTCAACGGCCTCCGAGTAGGTCAGCCGCGGGAAGGGTGACTGCACGCGCTCCAGCGCTGCCATGTCGCGTCCGAGCACCTCCAGTTCGGTCCGGCAGTGGCGCAGCACCTCCTGCACGAGGTGCACCACCAGCTCTTCGGCCAGCGCCATGTTCATTTCCAGATCGTAGAAGGCCATCTCCGGCTCGATCATCCAGAATTCGGTCAGGTGCCGGCGCGTTTTGGACTTTTCGGCACGGAACGTGGGCCCGAACGTGTACACCTTTCCAAAAGCCATTGCCATGGCTTCGGCGTAGAGCTGACCACTCTGGCTCAGGTAGGCTTTGTCGCCGAAGTAGTCGATCTCGAACAGCGTCGTGGTGCCTTCGACGGCGTTGCCTGTCAGGATTGGCGCATCGAGTTGCAGAAAGCCGCGCTCCTGGAAAAAGTCGTGGATGGCCCGGATCACCCGGTTGCGGATGCGCATGATGGCCCACGGCCGGCGGCTACGCAGCCACAGGTGCCGGTGGTCCATCAGGAACTCGATCCCGTGCGGCTTGGGCGTGATCGGATAGTTTTCGGAAGGGCCGATGATTTGCAGGCGTTCGACGTGCACCTCGTGGCCGCTGATCTGGCGCTCGTCGCGCACGACGGTCCCCACCACTTCCAGCGAGCACTCCTGCGTGGCTTCCTCGGCCACCTGCCAGGTGTCGGCGTCCACGTTCGCCTGGGCCACCACGCACTGCACAAGCCCCGTACCGTCGCGCAGAATCAGAAAATGCAATCCCCTCGAGCTTCGTTTGTTGTACAGCCAACCCTTGAGCGTAACGGTCTGGCCCACGTAGCGGGGCAGCTCTTCAATGTATTGAAACGGTAGCCTCATCGTCCTGACGATCGCTGGTGCGTAGCATTCCCGTCCAACAACGCCCGCGCTTATACGCACCAGACCGGAAGGGTTCTCTTTTGCCAGCTTCAATCCAGAATAACCATGATCGATTTATCATAAGCGCCTGAGGCTTATAATATATGCGCCAAAAACCTCAAAAATGATGGTTATTAGACTTATGCCATCTACCCAGCTAATTCTTATTGGTAAGGCATATGCGCCTGATATCTTGTGGTACGAACGTGCTTCTTCCGGACTATGCCAGGAGCAAAAAGCTTTCAGGCCCGGCGCTTCCACCGTTCCTTCTGGTTTTTGATCTGGCTGCTGCTAACGCCGGCGACGCTTTTCGCCCAGCGGAGCACGCTACTGCAGAAAGCCGCCGACCGGCTGCAACTGG
>WFPM01000129.1 GCA_015487635.1 Rhodothermus sp. | reverse complement strand
GTCAGTGCCTGCCGGTCGAACCGAAGCCGCCCGCGCCCCGCTCGGTTTCGTCCAGCGACGCGCGCTCATCCCACGTGACCCGCGCGTGTCGTGCCACGACGAGCTGCGCGATGCGCTCGCCCCGTCGGATCACGAACGGCTCTGTGCCCAGGTTGATGAGCAGCACCTTGACCTCGCCGCGGTAGTCGGCATCGATCGTGCCCGGACTGTTCAGCACGGTCACCCCGTGCCGGGCGGCCAGCCCACTTCGCGGCCGCACTTGCCCCTCAAAGCCGGGCGGCAACGCCAGCACCAGCCCGGTGGGCACCAGCGCCCAGCGCCCGGGCTCCAGTACCAGCGGTTCATCTTCCGGCACGGCCGCCCGGAGATCCATCCCGGCACTGCAGGGTGTCGCATAGGCGGGCAGCTCCAGTCCCTCGGCGTGCGGCAACCGCTGGATCGGAACGACCAGCGTTTCGGCTTCGGTGAACGTTCTGGTTTCCATCGTGCGTTCGTTTTTGCTCAATCCACCTGACCCATCAGCCGACGAACGGCCGGGCTCACCAGCAGCGCAATCAGACCGGCCGCCCCGGTAAACATCGCCACGCTGCGGAAGAGTTCAACCGGCGCCAGCGTTTCGAGCTGCCCCGCCACCAGGCCGGCAAACAGGTTCCCCAGCGCTGCCGCGATGAACCAGAAGCCCATCATCTGCCCCACACGCCCACGCGGCGCCAGCTTCGTGATCGACGACAACCCGACCGGCGACAGGCACAGCTCACCCACCGTATGCAGAAAATACGTCACCACAAGCCAGGCTGGCGAGACCGGATTTTCGGGGGTGGCATGTGCCGCGCCCCAGGAGAGCACGAAAAAGCCAGCCGCCAGCCCCAGCAGCCCGAGTGCGAATTTGACCGGGATCGACGGGTTCGCATTACGCCGCGCCAGCCAGGTCCACAGCCATCCGAACACCGGCGCAAAGATGATGATAAACAGCGGGTTGATGTTCTGCAGCATGCTGGCCGGCATTTCCCAGCTGCCGAACTGCCGGTCCGTCAGGTCGCGCGCAAACAGGTTCAGCGAGGAACCGGCCTGCTCAAAACCCGACCAGAACAGTCCGGCCAGAATCACCAGCCACAGAATCACGATCAGCCGGCGCTTTTCCTGCGCCGTATGGCCGCCGAAAAAGAAAATGTAGGCGAAAAACAGCAGCGTAATGATCACAACGGCCACGCCCAGACTCTGCGCCAGCGCCTCCAGCGAAAGCGGGAAGCGCCCGGTGGCCAGCAGGTAGCCGCAGAAGACCACCACGGCCGCCGCAATCCCGGCTCCTGTATAGAAGCGCCGGGCCCGTCGGGTCAGCACCGCTTCGTCCTCGCCGGGCGCCGGCCGGAAAAGTCCGGCTTCTCCCAAGTATTTCTCGCCCACTTTATAGGAAATCAGCCCGGCCACCATGCCGATGCCGGCCAGCGAAAAGCCCAGATGCCAGTTATAGCCCTCGCCCAGCAAGCCGCACAGCGTGGGGCCCAGCACGGCCCCGATGTTGATGCCCATGTAAAAGATCGAAAAGCCGGCATCACGACGCGCTCCGCCCTCCGGGTACAGTTCGCCCACCATCGTGCTCACATTAGGCTTGAGCAACCCCGTGCCGACGACGATAAGCGCCAGCCCCAGGAAAAAGGTCAGCTTCAGCGGAATCGCCATGGAAAAATGCCCCATGGCAATGATGATGCCCCCGATAAAAACGGCCCGACGCTGGCCCCAGAGCTTATCGGCCAACCAGCCGCCAGGCAGCGAGAGCACATACACGAAGAACGTGTACAGCCCGTAAATGGCCGTGGCCGTGCCCACGTCGAAGCCCAGTCCCGGGTTGGCAGCCGTAGCCGCCGTGGTCATGAACAGCACCAGGAGCGCCCGCATGCCGTAGTAGCTGAAGCGCTCCCAGAGCTCGGTAAAAAAGAGCGTCGCCAGGCCGCGCGGGTGCCCGAAGAACGTTTTGCCATTGACCAGGGCCGGGGCCCCCGCAGCCATTCCTTCCGGTTTGTTAGACATGGTTGCAGTCCACGGTTGGTTACGACGTCCACTTATAGCGGCTAAGCTTAGCAAATCTTCGGAAAAAATGGAAACGAAAAGGCTACCAAACCCGGCATCAAACTGAAGCGTTTGCTTTTTTAGAAGGTTATTCGCTATGAATTCGATCCTGTCGGCCGTATATTCGGCCGGTTACGAAGCTTGTCCCGGAACCCAACCATCCAGCGTCAAAAACCGCATGAGCGACCAGCACGGGCAGGAACTCCTCACACCGGGCCGTGATCTGCACGGCCCGCGCACGCACACCTGCGGCGAACTCCGACGCGCACATGTGGGCCAGGAAGTCGTGCTCAAAGGATGGGTCGACACGCGGCGCGACCTGGGCGGCGTCATCTTCATCGACCTGCGCGACCGCTACGGCCTCACCCAGATCGTTTTTTCCCCGCAGGACGACGAGGCGGCCTATCGACTGGCCGACCGCCTGCGCAGCGAATACGTAATCTCGGTCCGGGGCGTGGTGCGCGAGCGCTCGCCGGAAACCGTCAACCCCAAGCTCGCCACCGGCGAAATTGAGGTTCGCGTCCACGACCTGATCATCCTCAACACCTCCGAGCCACTGCCGTTTCCGGTTTCGGCCCACGAGGAAAAACGCACCACGACCGGCGAAGAACTGCGCCTGAAGTACCGCTACCTTGACCTGCGGCGCCCCGAGTTGCAGCGTAACCTGCTGCTTCGCCATCAGGTTTATCTGATCACGCGGCGCTACTTCGACGCGCATCGGTTCGTCGAAGTCGAAACGCCCGTACTGACCAAATCGACACCAGAAGGAGCCCGTGACTTTCTGGTACCCAGTCGCCTGCACCCGGGCAAGTTCTACGCGCTGCCCCAGTCGCCTCAGCTTTACAAACAGATCCTGATGGTGGCGGGACTGGACCGCTACTTTCAGATCGTCAAGTGTTTCCGTGACGAAGATCTCCGCGCCGATCGCCAGCCGGAGTTTACCCAGATCGATGTGGAGATGACTTTCCCCACCGAGGAGCAGATTTTTGAACTGATTGAAGGGCTCATGCAGGCGATCTGGCGCGAGACGCTGGGCGTCGAGCTGCCACGTCCCTTCCCGCGCATGTCCTATGACGAAGCGCTGCGGCGCTTTGGCTCCGACAAGCCGGACACCCGCTTCGGACTCGAACTGCAGGAGATCGGCGAGGTCTTTCGCGGCTCCGGCTTCCGGGTCCTCGAAAGCGTTCTGGAGCAGGGCGGGGAAATCGTGGCGCTGGTAGTGCCGGGCATGGGGGACCAGGGCCGGGGCTACATGGACCGCCTGGACAAAGACGTCGTGCGCAAGCAGATCGGCGCCGGGGGGCTGGTCTACTTCAAACTTCCCTCCGACGGCGGCCCAATCTACTCCTCGGTCAAAGAGCACGTGCTCCCGCCGGAGTACGTCCGGCGTGCCGTGGCGAAGCTCGGCGCCCGGGCAGGCGACCTGGTGTTGCTGCTGGCCGGTCCCCGGCCCCAGGTGTACCTGCAGGCCGGCGCGTTGCGCCTGCACATGGCCCGCGAGCTGAACCTGGTCCCACCGGCCGGCCAGGCGCCCTGGCACTTCCTGTGGGTCACCGACTTTCCGCTGCTGGAATGGGACGAGGAGGCCGGGCGCTACTTTGCCATGCACCATCCGTTCACCTCGCCGCACCCGGACGATCTGGATCTGCTGGAAACCGAGCCGGGTCGCGTGCGCGCCCGCGCCTACGACCTGGTGCTGAACGGCAACGAGATCGGCGGCGGCTCGATTCGTATCCACCAGCAGGACATTCAGCGCCGGATGTTTCGCGTGCTGGGCATCGACGAAGCAGAAGCGGAGCGACGTTTCGGCTTTCTGCTGACCGCCTTTCGCTACGGGGCCCCGCCACACGGCGGGATTGCGCTGGGCCTGGACCGCATCGTGATGCTGCTGGCCGGTGCTGGCTCGCTCCGCGATGTCATCGCCTTCCCGAAAACGCAGCGGGGCCATGAGCTGATGTCGAACGCGCCCGACGAGGTCTCGCCCGAGCAGCTCGAAGAGCTGCACATTCGCGTGGTGCTGCCGGAGACGGAAACTTCGGGTTCCTGAGCACTGTATGGCCACCACGTACAGCCCCGTGTTTCTGGAACTGTTCGTCCGGTGTTTTCACTGGGAGGTCTGGGAGCATCTGATCCGTCAGAACGGCTGGACCATCGACCGTCCTTATCGCAGCCGGCACCCGCTTTTTCCGGAAATCATCTATCCGATCGATTACGGCTACATCAACGGCACACTCAGCAGCGACGGCGAACCGGTCGATCTGTTCGTGGGACACGGCCACCATGGCCTAGTGGGTGCCATTCTGACGATCGACCGGCGCCGGGGCAAACGCGAAGTCAAGTTCCTCTACAACTGCACGGCCGAAGAGGTCTACCTGGTCAACGGGTTCATCAACTTCGACCGGCGGCTGCTGGAAGGCTTTCTGGTCCTTCGCTATCCCATGTCGTCGCTGTGGAGCGACTCGGGATGAGCCGAGGGCGCTTCGGTAAAAAGTCGCCGGACGAAACTCGGCAAGGCAAAGGCGGCCCGGTGCAACTCCACGTTGTAATAGCGCAGCCGATCGACAAACGGAGCCAGCCGACGCGCCGCCTGCTCCGGATCGAAATCCTCTACCGGATGCAGCCGCTTGCTGGCCAGTGTGAACGACCAGAGCCCCATCGGATAGGTGGGGATATGCGCCAGGTACATGTGCACCTGCGGGAAAATCCGCCCCAGCATGGCATGTGCGGCCTGAATGGACGCCTGGAATGTATGATCAAACGGCGACTCGCTCTGCGTGACCAGCACGCCGTCGTCGGTCAGAATACGGACACAATCCCGATAGAACGCCTCGCCGAACAGCCCCTCGGCAAAGTTTACCGGATCGGTCGAGTCGACGATGATCAGATCGTACGTAGCCGGTGCCGTCGCCCGAACGAACGCCACCCCGTCGGCCACGTGCAGACGGGCTCGCGGATCGTCGAAGGCGATGCTGAGCTCCGGGAAGCAGGTGCGGGCCGCTTCGACCACCACCTCGTCGATCTCGACCAGGTCCACCTGCTCGATTTCCGAATAGCGCAGCACTTCACGGAGCGTCCCACCGTCGCCACCGCCGACGATCAGCACGCGCCGCGGCCGCGGCAGCAGGCACAGTGCCGGATGGCTGATCATTTCGTGATAGACGAACTCGTCGCGCTCGGTGAGCATCACCAGGCCGTCGAGCGTCAGCATCCGGCCAAACGCGTCGGTCTGCAGCACCTGCACATGCTGATAGGCACTCTGCCGATTGAACAGAACACGCTCCACGCCGAAGGTCAGGCCGGTGCGTGCCTGCCAGAACTCGGTATACTGGAGCTGATGTTGCTTGGGCGATGCCATGACGGTCCTCCGCTAAAAGAAAAAGCGGCGTGACGCGCCTCTATCGCAGAGGTCACACCACGCCGCTGATCCAACTCATGGAAGGTCGTGCTGCTTCAGGCAGCAACTTCTTCGAGCACGGGCTTGTGGGGCACGCGCTCCGGAAAGAGCCCTCGCTTGAGCTCCATGCTCGAGACGTTCCGTGCTCTGAACCGCTCCTCCAGGTACTTCTGGATGACCCAGGGATCGATGGTTTCGCCGCATGTAAAGATGTCGACGGCTGCATAGCCGTGCTCCGGCCAGGTGTGGATGGCTACATGCGACTCGGCAATAACCACGACGCCACTGACGCCGTGGGGACTGAAGGAGTGAAACGTGTCGGTGATGACGGTGGCACGGGACCGACGAGCGCCCTCGATTAAGATCTCCCGGATCAGGGCCTCGTTGTTGAGCACCTCTCGGTCGCAGTCGTAGAACTCGACCAAGATCTGCCTTCCGAGTGCTTGCATTGGCTACCCTCCTTTTGTTTTGCACCCCCCGTCTGCCACAAACGGGGAAACATTGTATGGTGAACAATCAATGCCTCCATATGGAGGCACCCCATACAACCGCAGTCCTGGTGAGCGAAGGGTAGGAGGACGCCGGAAGACGTTTGGCCACGCTACAGACGCGTCCTCTTTAGCTTACGAACTCACCAGCCGCTAGCGCATCACGAGCACATCCCGCTTTTGCAGGACGCCTCGTGAAAAAACGCATTCAAAGAACGCGGGCGTTGCGGTTCAGGATCGCACCTGGTGGCAGCAGGCCCTTTCCTGAAGGCGGAACAACAAAAATTACACAGGAGAACGATCTTTGTAAAACCCGGTTTTCCCCGACTTTATTTTTTCACAAAACCCTCCCTTCACCGGGGGCGTGATGAACGAGTCCCCCTGAGAGGGGTTCCGTTCTGCACAACGTCGGCAGCAACTGAGAAGCCAGCATTTGGCAATTTTTTACGATGCTGATTTCATAAATGATAGCATACAGACGGAACAGGCCCGTTCAGCAGGCGTTGGCCGTTCCAAACGGAACATTGACGAGCCGACGTTCGGTTCTTATCTTTGGCGCGTTCGGTTCAAACGAGTAGCTGCTATGACGCATCGGCCAACCACACGGCATCAGGCAGTGCGGTACTTCTGGCCCATTCCGACCGCGGCGATGCTGCAGGTGGCTGGTCGATGTTGCTGTATGGGTTAATCGCCCCTCGCGCTGTCCCGGTCTGAAGGCTTCTTACCCTTTTTTCCATTACCTGCAGGAGTATTCTACCTCCCCGTATCCACTGACGTAAAGCGGAAACGTCGGGCCTTCCAGGCCGGTGGCCTTGCGCAGGTTACGCTTCCCCGTGCATTCCGGCATCGCCGGTCGTGTGCATTTTCCCCACGGTTCACCAAAAGCCCTGTAGCCTTATGTCGGAAACGAAAACCTTTGTCCGTTACGGACGGCGCGCCCAGGAACTCAACTGGGAGCTGGTGCTCAAGCGCAACAGCATCGAACGCCTCAAACAGGAGCGGCCTCCCCTGCGCGTGGTCGAGGAACTCCCGGAGCTGATCGCCCGGGGCTATGAAGCCATCCCCGAAGAGGACATCGTGCGCCTCTACTGGTACGGCATCGCGCACGACAAGCCCAAGGTGGGCACCTTCATGGTGCGCATCAAGGTGCCCGGTGGACTGCTGCGCCCGGATCAACTCCGGGCCATCGGCGAGATTGCCGGACGCTATGGCCGCGACTACGGCGAACTGACCACCCGCCAGGGCATCCAGCTCCACTGGGTGGCCATGGACAAGCTGCCCGAGGTGCTGGACGCCATCGGCCGAGCCGGCCTGACCACCGTGGGGGCCGAAGGCGACACGGTGCGCAACATCACCAGCTGCCCGGTCAACGGCATCAATCCGGACGAACTGTTCGACGTCCGCCCCGTCATCGAAGAAGCCGCCCGCTTTTTCTGGGGCAATCCGGACTACTCCAACCTGCCTCGCAAGCACAAATTCACGATCAGTAGCTGCCCCCACCAGTGCAACGCGCCGGAAATCCATGACATTGCACTGATCGGGGTGATCAAAGACGGGCAGCCGGGCTTTGCCGTCAAGGTCGGAGGTGGACTGTCGGCCACGCCGCGCCTAGCCCGCGATCTGGGCGTGTTCGTGCCCGTGGACGAGGCGGTCGAGGTGCTGGCCGCCATCACGGACGTATGGCAGCACAACCTGCGCTACCGCCTGAGCCGTGCCAAGTCGCGCATCAAGTTTCTGGTGGACGACTACGGCTCGGAAGGCGTGCGCGCGATGGTGGAAGAGCGCCTCGGACGCAGGCTGGAAGACTTCCGTGCGCCCGATCCGGTACCGAGCGGCAACCACCTGGGCATCCATCGTCAGAAGCAGGAAGGCTTCTACTACGCAGGCTTCCCGGTGCCTTCGGGACGGGTAACCGGCACGCAACTGCGCCAGATCGCCGACATCCTGGAGGCCGTCGGCGGCGACATCCGCTTCACGCGCGAGCAGAACTTCATCCTGGGCAACATTCCGGAAGATCGGCTCGCCTGGGTGCTCGAGCAGATGCGGACCGTGGGCTTCCCCATCGAACGCCATCGGCTCTACGGCACCTCGACGGCCTGCACCAGCCACCAGTTCTGCAACTACTCCGTCGCCGAAACCAAGGAAAAGCTCGACGAAATCATCGCCGAGCTGGAAGCCCACTTCGGCGACGAGGTGCAGGAGCTCACGATTTACATGGACGGCTGCCCGCATGCCTGCGCCCATCACTGGGTGGGCGACATCGGGCTGCAGGGCACACGCACGGCCGGCCCCAACGGTACGAAGATCGAAGCCTACGACGTGACGCTGCGGGGCGGACTGGGCGTGCACGCCGCCATCGGCCGGCCCATCCTTCGCCGCATCCCATCGAAGGAGATCAGTCGGGCCCTCGTCCGCCTGGTGGGCGCCTGGCTGCAGGAGCGCCGCCGCCTGGGTGACCACTACACGTTCCAGGCTTTCTGCGAAGCCCACACGAACGAAGAACTGCAGGCCATCGCCCTGGGCGAAGTGACCGCCGAGGAGGTGGAGGCGGCCGACGTGGCGCGCATCCGCATCCCCGGTCCGCTGCTGGAGCTGACCGACGGCAGCGATGTTATCGAAGTGCGCGCGCCCACCGTGCGCGTCGCGCTCGAACAGGCCGGCCGCCGCTATCCCAGGCTGAAAGCGGCCGTGCTCACACCCGAGGGCCAGCTCGATGAAGCCTTCAACCTCTACGTGAACGAAGAGGACATTCAGGGCCTGCAGGGCCTTGATACCCCGCTCAAGCCGGGCGACGAACTGCTCATTCTCATGGCAATGTCCGGCGGTTGAGGAAGTCACGGACCAAACCCGAAGTAACCATGACACGGCAGCCCCTGTTTGACGACCTGGAAATCGGCGAAATCGCGCTGCAGCTCGACGACCAGGAGCCGGAAGACGTGATCGCCTGGGCGCTGGAGACCTTCGACGAAGACCGCATCGCCATCGTCACGGCACTCCAGGCCGACGGCATGGTGATCCTTGACATGGCCTACCGGATGAAGCCAAACATCCGGGTGATGACAGTCGATACGGGCCGTCTGCCCCAAGCCACCTACGATTTCTACGAGCAGGTGCGCGCGCGCTATCCGGAGGCCCGCTTCGAAGTGCTCTTCCCGGACTACCGGGAGGTGGAAGAAATGGTGCGCCGCCACGGCATCAACCTTTTCTACAAGTCGGTCCCGCTGCGCCTGCTCTGCTGCCACGTGCGCAAGGTGCGGCCGCTCATCCGGGCGCTCAACCAGCTCGACGCCTGGTTCACGGGGCTGCGGCGTGACCAGTGGGCCTCGCGGGCGGCCATCCGCAAGGTGGAAATCGACCACGACCACGATGGCGTGATCAAGATCAACCCGCTGGCCGACTGGACCAAGGAGGACGTGTGGGCCTACATTGAGGAGTTCAACGTGCCCACGCATCCGCTCTACGCCGAGGGCTACACGAGCATCGGCTGCGCGCCCTGCACCCGGCCCATCCAGCCCGGCGAAGACGACCGGGCCGGCCGCTGGTGGTGGGAAACGAACGCACCCAAGGAATGCGGCATCCACTGCCCCATCGAAACCGGCGGCTTCGAGCACGAAATGGAAGCCATCGTCGGCCACCGACATCACCAGAACGACCACGCCCATTAATTCTGTATGCCCACATGCCGCTGACCATTCCCGAAGCAGCCCGGGAGCCGTTGGTACAGGAACTGGAAAATTTCGCCGCCTCGATGCTGGACCCGAGGGCCCGTAACCTGTATCAGCGGCTCCTGGAAGCAGTCGCCACCGGCGAAGTGGACGAAGCGCTGGACGAACCGCTGGGTCGCTTCCTGGAAGTGGCGCTGCAGACCGGCCGCATCCGACAGCGGCACGGCCCGCACGAAGAAAAGGCGCTGCGGGCGCTGTACCATCAGACGCAACGCGGCCGTCAGATTCTGAAGGCCATCCAGCAGGCCAACGAGGCGCTGCGAGCGCTGCAGGGCCACACGCTGCGCGAACTGACGTTCACTCCCCACAACCCTGGCACCTATCGGCTGACGCTCGGCACCGACCAGGTGCGCCTGACGCTGGAGATCAACGCGCAGGGCGTCTGGGTCGAAAACCTTGTCATCGGATAACCATGCAGGCGTTCATCCCCTACGTGCAGGCCGTCGGGCGCGGCGAGAAGCTCAAGCGCGATCTGACGCGCGAGGAAGCCCACGAGGCCATGCGCCTGATGCTTGACGGCAAGGCCACGCCCGCTCAGATCGGTGCGTTTCTCATCACACAGCGCGTCAAGGGGGAAACGGCCGACGAAATCGAGGGTTTCGTCGAGGCGGCCCGGACCTTCTGCCGGCAAATCCGTCCCCGCGTTCCGAATCTGCTGGATCTGGGCGTACCCTACGACGGCAAGGCACGCACGCCCCAGCTCGCCCCGGCCATTGCGTTGATCGTGGCGGCGGCCGGACAGCCCGTCGTGCTTCATGGTGCGCCCGACGTGCCCACCAAGCGCGGCGTCACGCCAGCCCACGTGCTTGAGGCGCTGGGCATTCCGGCCGATCAGGCGCCCGAAGCGGTCGCGCACCAGCTCGAAACGCTGGGCATCGGCTACCTGCACGCGCCCCACTTCGCACCGGCCTGGCACGCGCTGACACCCATCCGCCGGCAGTTCGGCCTTCGCACCGCACTCAACACGGTGGAAAAGCTTCTCAATCCGGCCAACGCTTCCCGCTGTGTGGCCGGCTTCTTCCATCGCAACTACCTGCTCCGAATGCGCCCGGCCGCCCACCGGATCTTGCCGGGAAGCTGGCTCGTGCAGGGCATCGAGGGATCCATCGAATGCCGGGCAGGTCGCACCACGCGTCTGTATCCGGCCGACGAAACGGCCGAGCCGCTCGTGGTCGAAGCCCCGGCACTGGGCTTTGCCACGCCAGACGATACCGAAGTGCCCGCCGATACCGCCGTCCACGCCGAGATCACCCGGAGCATTCTGGCCGATCGGCAGAGTTCCAGTCGAGACACCGCCCTGCTGACGGCCGGCGTCCTGCTCTATGTGAGCGGCCAGGCCGATCGGCTGGCCGACGGTATCGAACAGGCCCGCGCTGCGCTTGCCGACGGAAAAGCTTTCCACCTGCTACAGCAGTGGCTGGAAATGGTGCGCACCTCGGTCCCGAGCTCCTGAACGGACGTTACCCTTCCTGCAGCTCGGCTACCACCTGACGGCAGAATTGTAGCACCAGCCGCAGATGCGTGTGGAGCACCGGCACCAGCGCCAGCCGCTCCATGCGCTCCTGAGGGAGTTCCGGCAGTCCCGGTGGACTGATGCGTCCCATCCAGAGTGCCATCTTTTCCGTCAGCAGCCGCTCGCCGGGAAACTGTCCGGCCGGGAAATGCGCCTCGTAGAAGGCCTGCTTGCGCTGTAACCGGCCATACACTTCCTGTCCGGTCGCTTTCAGCAGGGTCCGGTCTTCCTGGCTGAGCAGCCAGCCCCCCAGCAGGTAGTCGCGGTAGGTAAATGGAAGGGCCTGCAGGGCAGGGACGACCGCCTGCGCCAGTTCGGCCTGCTCCCGCAGCCCTACTTCGGCCGCCCGGGCCGTCGCCGTGGCCACCAGACAGAGCGTCTCCTCGGCTACCAGCTCGGGATCGGCCATTTCGATTGATTCGAGCACGCGGCCGATCAGGTCCTGCGTCGTGCTCAGCGCTCCTGTCGTCGCGAACGTTGCAATCCGGGCTGCCTGGGTGGTCAGCATGATTTCGCGCCAGCAGGTGATCTGATACGTTGCCAAACGTCTGGAACCTGTTCAGGCTTCCAGGCGGCGGTGCAATCCTGAGCTATTTTGCACATTTCTATGAAACTATGACAACGGCATATGTTTTGAGGGAAACAGTGATTGCATGCAATAGGGCAACAGCCAGCAGTTTAGATGGCTCCCACCAAACCCCGAGCTTCGGCCCCCCGCGAGAAAGCTCCTCAGCTGCTGCCCACCGGACAGCGAATGGGACAGCTGGAGGAGCTGTTGACCCTGCTGGATGTGCTGGAGGTCGTGCAGGCCGGTCTGAAGGAAGGGTCGGAGGAAGCATTTGCCTCGCTTCAGCGTCTGCTGCAGGCGCTGCATGGCATCGCTCGACGCTATCCTTCGCCTCGGCTGCGACAAGCCCTGCAGGGCATCCCTGTCCACACCCACCCGGGTGATCCGAAAGCGCAGGAGCGACTGGTGCAGCAGGTCTCTGAAGTAGTAGCGGCCCTGCAGGAGATCGTCGAGCAGATGGCCATTCCGGAATCCCATCTGCTCCTGATTGAGCCGGACGAGGAAACGGCCGCCCTGCTACAGACCATGCTGGTCGGGCCGGGCCGCATGGTCACCGTGGTACGCACGGCGGCCGAGGCCCGCAACCTGCTGCAGCAGACGCCCGCCACGTTGATCATCATGGAACTGAGCCTTCCGGACGAAGACGGGCGCAACCTGCTGCTCTGGCTGCGCGGCCGCTCGATGACGACCTCGACGCCGGTGATCGTCCTCTCGGATCGAAGCGAACCCCATGTCAAGGCCGAGTGCTACGCACTGGGGGCCGATGCCTACTTCGAAAAGCCTTTCGATCCGGTCAACTTCATGGCGACGGTTACCGCACACCTGGCCCAGCACACGATGCGGCAGGGGGTCGATCCGCTGACCGGTGTGCTGGACCGCGCCGCGCTGGAAGAAGCCTTCGAACATGCCTGTCGCGTCTATCCGCCGGACCGCTTTCCTATCTGCGTGGCGCTGGTCGACTTCGACAACCTGCAGGCCATCAATCAGCAACACGGCCCCGACATCGCCGATGCCGTGCTGCAACAGGGCGTTCAGTTGCTGGCCTCCATGCTGCGCCCCTCGGACCTGATCGGTCGCTGGACGTCCGACAATTTCTGTGTGCTTTTTCTGAACACGCCTCCTGAAGAGGCAGCCCGATGCCTGGAGCGTGCGCTCATGGCGCTGCGCCAGACGCCTTTCCAGGGGCACCAGGGCCAGGAATTTCTGGCCTCCTTCTCGGCCTGCATCCTTCGGGTGCAGCACTCAAAGGCTCCCCTGGAAAAGCTGGTCAGTGAGGCGCAGCGCTGCCTGGAGCGTCTGGGCGACCGCCGCCAGGGACGTATTATCACCCCGGAGACACCCGTCGCTCCTGAAAAACGCCGGGTGCTGGTTGTCGAAGACGACAAGGACATCGCCTTGTTGATTCACTATCGTCTGACGCGCGACGGCTTTGAAGTGATGTGCCTTGACAATGGACGGGAAGCGCTGGAGTGGGCCCGCCAGCATCCCGCCGATCTGGTCATCCTGGACATCAAACTGCCCGGCCTTGACGGGTTCGAACTGTTGCAGCAGCTGCGACAGCTTCCGGCCTATCGATCGACCCCCATAATCATTCTGACCTGCATGAGCCAAGAGCAACACGTGCTTCGGGGCTTCGAACTGGGCGCCGACGATTACATGGTCAAGCCATTTTCTCCCATCGAACTGAGCGCACGGGTTCGCCGCCTGCTGGAACGCCACCCCGCCACGGCCTGAACCGTCCGGGAACGGCTCGAACATCCCCATGAAGTGGTTCGATCCAACGCGTTTTTTCAATATCACCTACGACGACCTGCTCTTTCGCCTGGTCGTCGATTCGCTCCTGGTGCTCTCACTACTGGCCTCGGGGCTTGTCATTCTGGCCATTCTGCTACGCATTCGAAACGACCGCATCCAGCGGACCCGGCAGCAACTGGAAGCAGCATGGCGTCCCCTGTTGATGGAGGTGCTTACAGGCGAACGCCTGCTGGCCGATCTGCAGCAGCGCATTGCTCCGAAGCATCGATTCTTTTTTCTCGAATTCGTCTATCGCTTCGCCCGCCGGGTGCAGGGCCAAGACTTCCATACGCTCTGTCTGCTGGCCCGTCCGTTTCTGCCGCATATCCGGGATGAGCTGAAAAAGAGCACGCCCGAAGAACGGGCGCGGCGCCTGCAGATTCTGGGCCTGCTGGGCTTTGAAGATTACCGGGATGAAATCATCGCCGCGCTGGACGATCCCTCACCGCTGGTGGCCATTGTGGCCTTTCGACAGCTGGCGCGGCCCGACCGGCCCGAGCATGCCCCCCTACTGGTGCAAAAACTGCCACGCGTTCGCCGTTTCAGCCACGAAATGCTGGCTTCGCTTCTTGCCGGCATGGGCACCAGCGTTCTCCCTCCACTTCGGGAGGCCCTTTGCGATCCCGCACGACCTGCTTGGATTCGGGCCATTGCAGCCGACGTGCTGGCTCGCCTGAACGACGCCACGGCAGGTCCGCTGGCCGCCCAGGCCCTTCGAAATGCCGGGCTATCTTCGGAGCTGGCAACGGCGCTGCTTCGGCTGCTGGGTGCCGTGGGCACGCCCGAAATGCTTTCGGTGATCGCATCCTATCTGGAGCACCCCGAGGAAGCAGTACGGGCTGAGGCCGTGCGCGCCCTCGGCCAGATCGGCGGGCCTGAATCGGTTCCGCTGCTGTTAAAGGCGCTGGACGATCCTTCCCCCTGGGTGGCGTTTTTTGCCGCCACCGGGCTGCAACAGACCGGCCAGAACGAGCTGCTCCGCCAGATCGCCGAGAGCGAGCACCCCCGGCACGATCTTGTCCGTCAGGTGCTGGCCGAAGAACGGCTGGCCGTTTGAGGCTGTCCGCAATGAAAGAGGCTTTTCTGGCGTTTCTTGCGGTTTTTCATATGATTGTGCTGGTGTACTACGTAGTACTCAACGGGTACTACCTGGTCACCAGCCTGTTTGCATTCTGGGCGCTCCGGCGCCATGCACGCCGCGAGGCTTCGATCGACATCGATGATCTGATCGCTACGGCCGGGGCGCCCGCCGTCACCCTGATCGTGCCCGCCTACAACGAATCGGCCACCATTGAGGAAGCCAGCCGTTCGCTGCTCAGCCTGCAGTACCCCGAATACGAAATCCTGATCGTCAACGACGGCTCCACCGACAACACGCTGGAGGTGTTGCGCCGGGCCTACCGACTCGTTCCGACCCCGCGTTATCCGATGGCCCGCATCCCGACGGCCCACGTCCGTGGCGTCTATCAGAGCCGCACGCATCCCAACCTGTGGGTGATTGACAAAGAAAACGGCAAACGGGCCGACGCGATCAATGCCGGCATCAATTACTGCCGCACGCCGCTGCTGTGCATCGTCGATGCCGACGGAATCCTGGAGCGCGATGCGCTGATCCGGATTGTTCGCCCTTTTCTGGAAGACGATCGGACCATTGCCACCGGCGGTATCATCCGCATTGTCAACGGCTGCGTGGTCCGGGATGGCGTCGTGCAGGAGGTGCGGATGCCCCGAAACATCCTTGCCAAGTTTCAGGTGCTGGAATACCTGCGGGCCTTTCTGGCCGGACGGGTCGGCTGGGATGCGCTGAAAATCATGCTGCTGATCTCGGGCGCCTTCGGGATGTTCCGGCGCTCGCTGGTGGTGGCCGTCGGCGGCCTGGCCCACGACAGTATTGGCGAGGACCTGGAACTGACCGTGCGGCTGCATCGCTACTGTCGGGAGCGCGGCATGCCCTACGCGATCCATTTCGTTCCGGACCCGGTTGCCTGGACCGAGGTGCCGGAAACCATTGCCACACTGGGACGCCAGCGCGATCGCTGGCATCGGGGCCTGATCGACACGATGCGGCGCCATATCCGAGTGCTGCTAAATCCGCGCTATGGCCGCATCGGCCTGGTGGCCTTTCCCTACTTTTTCTTCCTCGAAATGCTGGGTCCGGTAATCGAATTCACCGGCTACATCGTCTTTGCGCTGGTGCTGGCGCTGGGTATTGCGCAACTGCCCTTTGTGCTGCTGTTTCTGGCCGTAACGATCCTGTTTGGCACCGTGCTTTCGTTTGCGGCCGTGGGACTGGAAGAGCTGAGCTTTCGCCGCTATCCGCGCATTCGGGATCTGCTGGAGCTGTTTCTGCTGGCCATCCTGGAAAATCTTGGCTACCGCCAGATTCACACGTACTTTCGCTTTCGCGGAATCATCTCCTATTTGCGCGGTCAGACCGGCTGGGGACACATGGAACGCAAAGGATTCCGAAAAGCCTGAATACAATGCGCACGCTGCTGACCATCGGCTGCTGCTGGCTGCTGACGCTCCCGGCCGCCGCCCAGACACCCCCACGCTGGGGCCTTACCACCTTCTACACTTATGAAGCGCTGAACGGGCAGCGTCCGGCCTGGCACGTGGGCTATCTGGGCCTCCAGCGGCGCTTTGACCGACAGACGCTGATTGCGGACCTCACCATGCACCGGCGCTTCAACCGGAGCGACGTGGCGCTGGCGCTCGACGGTTGGTCGGACCTCTGGACAGGCGCCTATGGCAACCTGCGGCTGCAGTACACGCCAGACGCCCGCTTTCTGCCAGCCCTCGAAGCCTACCTCGAAGTGTACCAGACCCTGGGCGCCTGGGAACTGGCCCTGTCCGCGCGTCCGCGCTTTTTCCCGGATGATACGGTGCCCACCTTCGGACTGGCGCTGGCCCGTTACGAAGGCGACTGGTACCTGCGCACGCGCACGCTGCTGACCACGCTGGCAGGCCACCTGAACTGGACACAGACCTTCATGGCCCGCCGCTACCGGCACCCCCCGCTGGAATTCATCGACCTGCAGGCCGGCTTCGGGCGCGGCGTGGAGATTGTCGATGTGGGACCGGTGCTGCAGGCCGTACGCACCTACTTCGTGGCCGTCCGCGTACAGCGGTCTCTCACGCGAACGCTGGGCCTCTCGGTCGGCCTTAGCTACAGCAACGACGATCTGTTCACGCGGCGGGGCCTTTCGCTCGGACTGCTACACCACTGGTAGGGCTCAGGCGCCGTCCGCGTCCTCCTCGGTCGCTCCGCCGATGGCCCGGCGCATCTCGGTGTCGGCCTGGATGTTGCGCAGGTTGTAGTAGTCGAGCACGCCCAGGTTGCCGTTGCGCAGCGCCTCGGCGATCGCCTTCGGGATCTCGGCCTCGGCCTCGACCACCTTGGCTCGCATCTCCTGCACGAGCGCCCGCATTTCCTGCTCACGGGCCACGGCAGCCGCCCGCCGCTCTTCGGCCTTGGCCCGGGCCACCCGCAGATCGGCTTCGGCCTGGTCGGTCTGCAGCTTGGCGCCGATGTTCTCGCCGACATCCACGTCGGCAATGTCGATCGATAGAATCTCGAAGGCGGTGCCGGCATCCAGACCCTTTTCGAGCACGGTCTTCGAGATGCGGTCCGGATTTTCCAGCACCTCCTTGTGGGAGTCAGCCGAGCCGATCGTCGAGACGATCCCCTCGCCCACGCGGGCGATGATCGTATCCTCGCCAGCGCCTCCCACCAGGCGTTCGATGTTCGCCCGCACGGTCACGCGGGCAATGGCCCGCACCTGAATGCCGTCCTTGGCCACGGCCGAGACAGGCGGCGTTTCGATCACTTTGGGATTGACCGATACCTGCACCGCCTCGTACACGTCGCGTCCGGCCAGATCGATAGCAGCCGCCCGCTCAAAGGTCAGATCGATGTTGGCCTTATCGGCGGAGATGAGTGCGTTGACCACCTTCTGTACGTTTCCACCCGCCAAGTAGTGCGCTTCGAGCTGCGCCGTTTCCAGGTAGATGCCCGCCTTGTGCGCCGTGATGAGCGGCTTGACGATCAGGTGCGGCGGTACCTTGCGCAGCCGCATGCCCACCAGATCGCGCAGCAATTTGAGCCGGACGCCCGAGAAATAGGCCGTAATCCAGAGGCCAACCGGGATAAAGTAAAAAAATATCGCCAGCCCGGCCACGATAAGCACCAGCAGGATCAGGCCGGAAGAGAACAGGAATTCCATGGCGCTCTCCAGAAAAATTTAGCCGCGGGATACCGTAAGGTACCACGCGACGTGTACGTGCGCAACCGGTTGAAAGTTACTCCGAGCGAACAGGCGTCTTCCGGTAGTCCCCACTGGCACCGCCGGTCTTGGCCAGCAACTGGATATCGGTAATGACGATCTCTTTCGAGAGCGACTTGCACATGTCGTAGATGGTCAGCGCCGCGATCGAGACGGCCGTCAGCGCCTCCATCTCGACGCCGGTGGGACCGGTGGCCTTGGTATAGGCACGTATTTCGATGCAGTTGTCCGCTTCGTTCGGCTTCAGTTCCAGATCGACGGCCGTCAGGTTCACATGATGGCAGAGTGGGATGAGCAGGCTGGTCTGCTTGGCGCCCATGATGCCCGCAATCTGGGCCACCGTCAGCACATCCCCCTTCCGCACCTGGTTTTCGGTGATGGCCCGAAGCACCTCCGGGGGCACCACCACACGTCCGCTGGCCACGGCCGTCCGCACGGTCGGTCCTTTGGCCGAGACGTCCACCATACGCACGCCGCCTTCCGGATTCAGGTGCGTCAGTGCGTAGGCCGGGGTTTGCAATTCGTCGGTCATGGTTACATCGCTCAGGTTGTTGCGGGCTCAGATTAAGGTATCGGCTTACAATCCGGCCGAATAAACGGTCCGATTCGAAAGGAAGTTCACAGAGAATCCGGGCACAGGCCAGCGGCTTCAGGGTCGTGATAGACGCACCGTCCCCCGAAAAAGGTGGCCAGCACCCGGGTTTGCAGGATCTGTTCGGGTGGCACCGTCATGATGTCGTGTGAAAGCACGACGAAATCGGCATACTTGCCGGGCGTCAGCGAGCCCAGTTCATGCTCCTGAAAGGCGGCATAAGCGGCGTCGAGCGTAAAGGCGCGGAGCGCTTCCGCACGGGTGAGCCGCTGCTCGGGATACCAGCCGCCTTCCGGCCAGCCCTCGGCATCCTGCCGCGTAATCGCTGCATAGAAGCCCAGCAGCGGGTTGGCCGACTCGACGGGAAAGTCGGAGCCGAAGGCCAGCCGCACGCCGTGCTCCAGGAACGAACGCCAGGCGTAGGCGCCACGTACGCGCTCGGGCCCCAGCCGATCTTCGGCCCAGTACATGTCGCTGGTGGCGTGCGTCGGCTGCATCGAAGCGATCAGGTCCAGCGTGGCAAACCGTGCAAAATCCTCCGGGGCCACCACCTGAGCATGTTCCACGCGGTGCCGTCCCACCGTGCGTCCCAGCGTGCGCAGCGCTTTCTCGTAGGCATCCAGCACCACACGCACACCCCGGTCGCCGATGGCGTGCGTGTTGACTTGATAGCCGCACTTCATCGCCCGCATCACCATGTCGGTAAACACTTCGGGCTCGTGACGCAGCAGTCCGCGGTCGCCCGGATCGTCGCTGTAGTCCGCCAGCAGCGCAGCTCCCCGGCTGCCCAGGGCCCCGTCGATATAGAGCTTGACGGCGCGCACGGTCAGCCGCCCGCCGTAGTCCAGCAGAGGCCCGTGCTCGCAGAAGTAGTCGAATGCCTCCTCGAGGCCGTCCACCATCACGTAAAGCCGGAGCGTCAGCGTACCGTCGTCCACGGCTCGCCGGTAGCGCTGAATGGTCTTCAGGCTGACCCCGGCGTCGTGCACGCCCGTCAACCCGAAGCGGTTGGCCTCGGCCACGGCCCGGCGCAAGGCCTCTTCCAGCTCGGCCTCCGAAGGCGGCGGGATATGCCGGGCGATCAGGGCCATCGCCTCGTCGATGAACACGCCCGTGGGACGCCCTTCGGCATCACGCACGATGTGTCCGCCCTCGGGATCGGGAATCTGCTCGGTGAGCAGCGCCGGATTGGCCTTTCGGATGGCGGCCGTATTGGCCCAGGCGGCGTGTCCGTCGATGCGCACCAGCCAGACCGGCCGCTCCGGAAAGACCTCATCCAGCATCTGTCGCGTGGGGAATTCCTTCACGGGCCAGTCGTTCTGATCCCAGCCCCGACCCAGCAGCCAGGCGCCTTCGGGAAGCTGACGGGCAAACTCTCGCAAACGCTCCAGGATTTCCTCGACGGAGCGCGTGCCGGTCAGGTCGGCCCGCAGGCGGCTCAGCCCCAGCCCCATCAGGTGGGCATGCGCATCAATGAAGCCCGGCACGACGGTACGGCCCTGCAGGTCGATATGCGGGGCATCGGGATAGGCGGTCGTCAGCTGGGCCGTGGTACCGACCATCAGGATACGATCGCCCCGCACAGCCATCGCTTCGGCCACCGGCTGGGCCGGATCGACCGTGTAAAGCCGTCCGTTGACCAGTACGTAGTCGGCCTGCCCGCGCGCCTGTATGGGAAGTAGCAGCATGGCCGCCAGAAGTATAGCACCTCCGCCTTTCATGGCAATGCGTTCTTCGGTTTACGTTCCACCCAGAGCGTTACGGGTCCGTCGTTGATCAGCCGCACGCGCATCATGGCCCCGAAAATGCCCGTCGGCACCGGTCGCCCCAGCTCCTTCGAAAGCTGGGCGACAAAGTACCGATAGAGCGGCTCGGCCTTTTCGGGCGGAGCCGATTCGGTAAACGAAGGCCGGTGTCCGCGTGAGGCATCACCGTAGAGCGTAAACTGCGACACCACCAGTGCCTCCCCTCCGATGTCGCGCAGCGATCGATTCATTTTGCCCGCCTCATCCGGAAAGATACGGAGATTGGCGCACTTGCGGGCCAGCCAGTCGGCCTCGGCCTCGGTATCGTCGCGATGCACGCCCAGCAGAATCAGCAGGCCCGTTCCGATGGCCCCGGTGATCTGGCCATCCACTTCTACCGAAGCTTCCGAAACGCGCTGCACTAACGCAACCATCTTCAGCGCTCCTGTTCGTTCAGCCATTCCCGGAGAAAGCTAACAAACGCCCGCAACGCCTGCCCGCGATGGCTGATGCGGTTTTTCTCTTCCATGGACATTTCGGCGAACGTCTGCGTGTGCCCTTCCGGCACGAAGAGCGGATCGTAGCCGAAACCGCCGCTGCCTCGCTCTTCTTCCAGAATCCACCCGGAACAGATGCCCTCGAACAGATGGAGCGTGCGGGCATCGGGGGCGAAGGCCAGCACCGTCCGGAAGCGGGCACGGCGGTTCTCGACACCCTGTAGCCGCTGTAGGAGCAACGCCCGGTTGTCGACGTCGGTAGCTGTCGGTCCGGCAAAGCGGGCCGAGTGGACCCCGGGTGCACCGCCCAGCGCTTCGACTTCCAGCCCGGTATCATCGGCCAGCGCGGGCAGGCCGGTGAATTCCTGCAGGGCCCGGGCCTTGCGCGCTGCATTGCCTTCGAGCGTGGCCGCGTCTTCCTCCACCTCAGGAGCACCGGGAAAATCGGTGGCTACCCGGAGTTGAACCGGCAGATCGGCCAGCAGCGCCTTCAATTCGGCCTGCTTGCCAGGATTGCGGGTGGCCAGTACCAGCGTGATCGGCTGTGAAAATTTTGCCATAAACAACCGGACAACCTGTCGTTTAACAGAGGTTTCACAGGGGTTGTGTCGAAACCTCTGCACGCTTTGCATGTTGCAGCACCTGCTGCTTTCGAGCGGCTCTAATTTAATGAACGAAACCCCGAAACCAAACCAGAGGAGCAACCTTGGCACGCCCAGGCGTAGGCATCAAAGTCCGCGAGAACGAACCGATCGACCGTGTGCTGCGGCGCTTCAAGCGCGCCGTCAACCGCAGCAAGATTCTGCGCGAGTATCGCCAGCACATGTTCTACATCAAACCGTCCGAACGGCGACGCATCGAACGCCAGAAGGCACTGCGCAACGCCCGCCGGCATTCGCAGCAGTCGTAAATCGGCGGTCGGTTTTCAGGCTTTCTCGGGCGACCTGCAAAGGGTGGGTCGCTTTTTTGTTGGCCTTCAGTACCGATACCCCTGCACTTCCTCCGGCGTCGGCGTCACGCCCAGCCCCAGGGCGATCCGGTTGACAAAGTTAAAGTAGGCGACGATCAGCGTCAGATCCAGAATATCCCGATCGGTCCATCCCAGCGCCCGCAGTCGCTGCACGTCGTCTTCGGTCACCTGCTCGGGCGTGCGTGTCAGTTTGACGGCATGATCCAGCAGGACGCGCGTGCGCTCCGGCAATGCCAGTTGCCGGTAATCCCGAACGGCCTGCGCCACCCGCTCCGGATCTTTCCAGTAGGCTTTGAGCGCTTCGGCGTGGTGCTGCACGCAATAGGTACAACGATTGGTGGCCGACACCACGACGGCCACCAGTTCACGTTCGGCCCGGCTGAGCCCTGAGCGCGAAAACATCACCTGCAGGTACAGTTCCAGATGCGCCCGCAGGGCACCGGGATGCAGGCTGTGCACGGCCAGAATGTTCGAGATCTTGCCACGGCGTTGCCGGATCTCCTCATAGAGTGTCTTCAGTTCGCCCGTGGCCGCCTCTTCCGGAATGATTTCAATCCAGGCCATCGCTTGTCTGGTTTTCGATGTACAGGGAGCCCTCCGGCTGAAACACGGCCCGCACGAACCAGAAGACCAGGTGATGCACCAGCGGCGTAAGCCGCACTCCCCGCAACGGACCGGCGACGGCGCGTCCGGTGACCGTCCACCGACTGCCGGTCTCCCGGTCGTAGAATCCGTCGGACCGCGCCTCAAAGGTAAGCAATCGCCCCTTCAGTTTCCGCAGAAACACGCCGACGCTTCCTTCCGCCTGGCCTCCGGCCACGGTCGTTCCGTCAAGCGCTGCCGCGGCCCCTTTTTTCCAGAAAAGCACCAGGGGCGCTCCTCCCAGTGTGTCCATGACCACCCGACGCCACTGCATCAGCGTCAGCGGATGGGCACAGACATCGCCCTGAGACTCGAAAAACAGAGCAGATCCGGATCTTCCAGCCACCGATCGGCCTCGGCAACGCTGACAAAGCGGGGACGGTCGATGGGTGGAATGCCATCGCGGGGTGAACCGCCGGCTCGAATCTCTGCACGCAGCACTAGGCTCCGGCAGCAATCGGTCTTCCAGCCCGACGGATCGAAGTGGATCGGACCGGCCTTCTCCAGACCTTATCGTATATTCTTCTGAGACTGTACCGGAAGAGGGCAAGCGCACAGCAGCAACCCCAGTCCTCCCCGGAAAAATGTCTTCCAGCACATGAGCAATCGAGCGACCGTTTTCACATGGGTGTATCGAAGGCTACGGCCTGTCACGCTATCGTTCGGGATAGAAAGACAAGCGCTCCATGTCGCTTGAAACAAACCTCGAAAGCATTCTTTGTAACGAAGATGTTTCTCTACAGCGACCGTCTTTTTTCACCCGACACGTACTGCCATGCGCTCGCTCCTTCCGCTGCTGTTGATCGTTGCCATCGCGCCGCTGGCCTTTCTGTCGAAGAAGTTTCCGCCCGTGGTGAATGCGATCGTACTGGCCGGACTGGGCGCCTTCTTTCTGGTGCACGCGCTGTTCGATGCGCAGCACCGCTACGTCAGTCTGCTGTTCAGCATCCTGACACTGGGGCAGGCCTTCCGGTACTGGAACAGGCACCGGCGCGCCGTAACACCTCTATCCTGAACAACCCTACAAAAGAAAACAGCGGCTCCCGGTCATCTCCGGGAGCCGCCGTATCGCGTCGTCCAGGTGTAAATTTTACAGCGCCAGTGCCTGGCGGACAACCATTTCTTGCTCCACCTGGTGTACTTTGGCGCTGCCGGTGGCCGGGCTGGCGCTGGCCGGGCGTCCCACGTAGCGCACACGCCGGTTGCAATCGCCGTGGAGCGCCTCAAGCATCGCGTTCAGTCGGGGCTGCATGTAGAACCAGGCACCCATGTTGGCGGGCTCTTCCTGCACCCAGACCACGTCGGTCACGTTGCGATAGCGTTCCAGCTCGGCCTGAATGGCCGCCTTCGGGAACGGATAGAACTGCTCGACGCGCACCAGGCCGATCTGGCGCCGGAGCGCCTCATCTTTCAACAGCACGGCAAGCAGGTCATAGTAGATCTTACCGCTGCAGAAGATGAGCCGGCGCGTTTCGGCCGGATCGGTCTCGGCCGGATAGACCTCATGGAAGCGTCCGCTCCAGAGTTCTTCGGGCGTCGAGACGGCCAGTGGATGCCGCAGCAGGCTCTTGGGCGTCATGAGAATGAGCGGTTTCTTGACGGGCATCCGGGCCTGCCGCCGCAGCACGTGGAAGTAGTTGGCCGGCGTGGTCAGGTTGCCCACGATCATATTCTGCTGGGCGCAGAGCTGCAGGAAACGCTCCAGCCGCGCCGACGAGTGCTCGGGCCCCTGCCCTTCGTAGCCGTGCGGCAGCAGGCAGACCAGACCGGACTGCTGGCCCCACTTCTCCTCGGCGGCCGAAATGAACTGGTCGAAGACAATCTGCGCACCGTTGGCGAAGTCGCCGAACTGCGCCTCCCAGAGCACGAGCGTCTCGGGCGAGGCCACCGAGTAGCCGTACTCGAAGCCGCACACGGCGTATTCCGAGAGCAGGCTGTCGTAGATGAGCAGCTCGGCCTGCCCTTCGCGGATGTGGTTGAGCGGGATGTATTCCTCGCCGGTCTCCTGGTCGTAGAGCACGGCATGACGCTGGCTGAAGGTGCCGCGCCGCGAGTCCTGACCGCTCAGGCGCACGGGCGTGCCTTCAAGCAGCAGCGTCCCGAAAGCCAGCGCTTCGGCAAACGCCCAGTCGATCCTCTTTTCCTTGAAAAAGAGGCTTTCACGTCGCTTGAACTGGCGCTCCAGCTTCGGATGTACGTGGAAGCCTTCGGGCAGGTTGACCAGCGCCCGCACGACGGCCTCCAGGTCTTCCCTGCGGGCGGCCGTCTCCACCTCGGGCAGCGGAGCGTCGTCTTCGGCCTTTTTGCGGAGCTGCTCGACCACCTCGCGGGGATCGCGCTCCTTCAGGTTTTTCGTGCGTTCGAAGGCTTCCTGCAGCCGCGCCTGGTAGTCGTCGAGCATCCGCTCGGCCTCTTCGGGCGTCATGTCGCCCCGACGCAGCAGCATCTCGGTGTAGAGCTTCCGGACCGAGCGCTTCTGCGCGATCTTCTTGTAAAGCAGCGGCTGCGTGTAGGTGGGCTCGTCGGCCTCGTTGTGGCCGTGGACGCGGTAGCAGACCAGATCGATCACCACGTCCTTGTTGAACACCTGCCGGTAGTCGAGCGCCAGCCGGGCCACGCGCACACAGGCTTCCGGATCGTCGCCGTTGACGTGGAAGATCGGGGCCTGGATCATTCGGGCAATGTCCGTAGCGTAGGTGGAGCTCCGGGCGTCGGCCGGTGCCGTCGTGAACCCGATCTGGTTGTTGACGACGATATGGATGGTGCCGCCCGTCTTGTAGCCCCGGAGCTGGCTCAAGTTGAGCGTTTCGGCCACCACGCCCTGCCCGGCAAATGCCGCATCGCCGTGAATCAGGATGGGGATGACCGCATCGTAGTGATCACCGCCCGGCGCGTCGGACCGCTGCCGCCGGAGCTGGTCCTGCCTGGCGCGCACCATGCCCTCGACGACCGGATCGACCGCCTCCAGGTGGCTCGGATTGGACG
>WFPM01000128.1 GCA_015487635.1 Rhodothermus sp. | reverse complement strand
TTCGGTGAGGGACACGACGTGTTTCCGGTGGTGCGTTTTGCGCGGGGGCTGGGCTGGGTAGTAGAGGTCATCGGCCGCCGCCCGCCGGAAGAGCTGACCCGGCGCTTTCCCGAAGCGGATACCTGTCGCTTCCTGATGCATCCGGAGCAACTCACGCAGCACGTGGCAATCGATCGCCGCACGGCCGCGCTGGTCATGAACCACACCTATTTGCGGGATCGGCAGCTCCTGGAGACGCTGCTGTTTGAGACCGACATCCCGTACATCGGGATGCTGGGGCCGAAGGAACGCACCGAACGTATGTTGAACGAGCTGGCCCGCACGCACGGCGCGCGGCTGGAGGCCGAGCGTGCGCGCATTTACGGGCCCGTCGGGCTGGACATCGGCACGGAGACGGCCGAGGAGATCGCGCTTTCGGCGCTGGCCGAGATTCAGGCCGTACTGCATGGACGTTCGGCGCGGCCGCTCCGGGAACGCAACGCCCCCATCCATGGCGAGCGCCCGCCGCTTCCGCGCCCGCTCAACGTGCCTTCGTGAGCACGCGGGATCGCCATGTAGCGGCGGGGCTATCGTCCCCCGACGCCTTTTCGGCTGACTCTTCCTACAACGATTTCCGGGGCGTCATAGTGCAAGTGCGCGGAATCTCATGACCCCTCAGGCCCTTCGGGCCAGCTCCCCCTTGAAGGAGAGCGGTATCTACGGGCTACAGGTGGCGGTGAAGCAGGCACCTGCGCGTGTTACAGCGTCGAGGCATTCCCTCGACAGGCTCAGCGCGGTGTTTTCCCGGGGACGCGTTCGGTGAGCGCTGCGAACGCTTTGGGCGTGTCGATGTCCTGCAGGATGTGATCGGTAGGCATGGGCACGCGCACGACGTGCTCGGGATGGCGCTGCACGAGGCCGCGGCAGCCGGTCAGCCGCTCCTCGGCCAGGATGGCCGCCCGGTAGTGGGCTGCAAACAGGACGGGATTGCCGCGTCGGCCCTCGAATTCAGGCACCACAATGCAGGCCGGATCGCGGGCATGGGCCTCCCGGAAAGCATTGATGAGCCGGTCGTACTCCGCTGCTTCGATCAGGGGCAGGTCCGACAGGCAGATCATATAGCCGAGCACGTCCGCCGGTGCGGCCGCCACGCCCGCCTGGATCGAAGTGGTCATGCCCTCGGCGTGGCGGGGGTTGTAAACGAACGTGACGGGCAGTTCGGCCAGGGCAGCGCGGACGGCCTCGGCCTCGTGTCCCAGCACCACAAGGACCGGATCGGCCCGGCTTGCCAGAATCGTGGTCACGACGTGGCGTACGAGGGGCCGGCCGCCGAAGGGCAGCAGCAGCTTGTTGCGGCCGCCCATGCGTCGGGAAGATCCGGCCGCCAGCACGATGGCCGCCACGCGATCCGTCGGGTTCATGGTGCGGCCAGGGTGTCGGTGCGCAGATGGTAGCCCCGGGCTTCCAGTGCCTCGGCGATGGCGCCCGGCGTAACCTGGGCCGGATCGTAGGCCACCTCGGCACGGCCGAGCTCCACCGCGCGCACGACCAGGCCGGGCAGTGCTTTGAGCGTCTTTTCGACGGTGTGGAGGCAGTGCGCGCAGCTCATGCCTTCGATATGTAGCGTGGTTTCGATCATCCCTTCGGCCGAAGCCGGTTCGTCGGGGAGGGCCGGGACCGGATGACGGTGGCGTTCCTGCACGATCTCGGCCAGAATGCTCAGGGCGATTTCTTCCGGCGTGCGGGCCCCGAGGTCCAGTCCGGCCGGGGCGCGCACGGTCGCCAGACGGTCGGCCGGCACACCGCGTTCGGCGAGCATTTCGCGCAGGCGGGCGGCCTTGCGGCGGCTGGCCACCAGCGCCACATACGGGAAGGTATGGGCAAGGGCGGCTTCCAGCGCTTCTTCGTCGCCCTCGCCCTGGGTGGCCACCACGGCGAACGTCCAGGGCGTCAGCGGCAGATTGTCGAGGGCGAACGACGGCACCAGAAAGTCGGCTTCCGGAAACAACGCGGTAGAAGCCTCGGGATCGGCCACCAGCACGCGGTAGCGAAGGGCCCGACCCAGGCGCACCAGTGCCTGGGCCACGGCCGAGTGGCCCAGCACCAGCAGTTGCAGTGGGGGTAGCAGCGGTTCGATGTACACGTCGAGCGTGCCACCGCTGTAGCAGGTCGTCGAATAGGCGACGATGCCTTCGACCTCGACTTCGGCCGCTTCGGGCGTGATGCGCACCAGGCGGGGCCGGCCGTCGCGCATGGCCCGCAGGGCTTCGCGGATGACCACCGGGCGCGTACAGCCGCCACCCACCCAGCCGTGCAGTGTGCCGTCGGGCAGGATCAGCGCCTTGTCGCCGGGCTTACCGGAGATCGGCGCTTCGTAGCGCACGACGATGGCCAGGGCGCAGGGCACGCCCCGTTCCGTCTGCGCGCGGGCGCGTTCCAGAATCGGGTCAAGCATGGCGCAGATGCTGCTCCAGGCGGAGCAGGCTGTCGAGGTTGTGGGCGGGATGAAACACGTCGAGGTAGGGCAGGGCCGTCTGCATGCCCCGGGCCAGCGGCGCATATCCGTCCATGCCCAAGAGCGGGTTGAGCCAGATGATCCGACGGCAGCGGGCGCGGATGGCCTGCAGCGCGTGGGCTAGCAGGGTCGGGTCGCCCGTGTCGAGTCCGTCGCTCAGGATGAGCACGAGGGTGCGGCGTGAGAGCAACCGGCGGCCGTATTGCGCCACGAACGCGTCGAGGCAGGCGCCGATGCGGGTGCCGCCGGACCAGGGCGTGGGCGTTTCGGCCAGCCGCCGCAGGCTGTCGGGCAGCGTCGGCTGGCGCAGCAGCTCGGTGATGCAGGTCAGCTCGGTGCTGAACACGAACGAATCGACGCGCCGGAAGTGTTGCTGAAGGGCATGCAGAAAGCGCAGCAGGAAGTAGCTGTAGCGGTCCATGGAGCCACTCACGTCGAGCAGCGCCACCAGGCGGGGGCGGTCTGGCTGGCGTCGGCGGTAGCGGAGCGTGACCAGCTCGCCGCCCCGGTCGAGGTTGCGGCGGATTGTGCGCCGCAGGTCGATGCGACGGCCGCGGCGGGCGGCTTTTTCCCGGCGCGAAAGACGCACGTGCAGCCGACGGAAGAGTTGCTCGGCCAGCGCTTCGAGCTGTTCCTGCTCGGGTGCCGGCACGCGGGCGAAGTCCACCTGGCGGAGTCGGTGGGCCGTGCTGGCGCCGGAGGTGGTTTTGCCTTCTTCCTCGGGCGGTGTCACCGTCTGCTGCAGGGCCATGAGCAGCGGAGCGGCCCGTTCGGTGATCGGAGGCCGTTGGCGTCGCCGACGCGGGGCAGGGGGCGCGTCGCCGTCCGTCGTGCGGCCGAGCCAGTAGGTATCGAACAGCGCGTCGAAGCGCCGGCATTCGTCCGGCGAGATGCACAGCAGGGCCCGCAGGGCCGTCCGGAAGCGCTCGGGCGTGTGCAGCAGCTCGCTTCGGGCCACGCGCAGCGCGTCGAGCGTTTCGGCGACGCCGATCGTAAAGCCGTGGCCCTTCAGGAACGTGCAGAAGCCTCGCACCGCCCCGGTGAAATCCGTGGAGGCCGCGAAAGTCGGCGGTATGGCGATCGGTCCCCGCATGGTTCAGGCTTCGAGGTGGGCCAGCAGCTCTTCAAGCGCATGGTTGTGCAGGCGCTCGAGGTCTTCGGCCGACTTGAGCAGACAGCCGGCCGTACGGGCCACCACGGCCTCGTCGATCCGGCGCACGCCCAGCGCCACCAGCGCTCGGGCCCAGTCGAGCGTTTCCGCAATGCCGGGCATCTTGTGCAGCCGTTGCCGGCGCAGCGCCTGCACGAAGCGCACCACCTGGTGGG
>WFPM01000127.1 GCA_015487635.1 Rhodothermus sp. | reverse complement strand
TTGAAGGAATCGACGTCTTGGTGATGCATGGTCCGCACGGTGTTGAACGACGTGTGTTGAATCTCACCGAATTGCATAAGCGCATCCTGCGCTTATTGGGACCGCATGTCCAAAAATGCTATCTTGCCCCAGAATAGTGCGGAAAGTGGGCCAGATGGAGGCGTCGGCGGAAATGGGCGATCAGGGCCGAAGTGTCAATCAGGGCATCCGCCATGCATTCCAGCTGGCTTGCAGTTCACGCAGTGCTTCTTCCAACTGCTGGTCTTCTGCTTCCCACAACCCGTACGTCCGATCGAGCAATTCCTGACGCTGGTGCTTCAACCGACAGCGCAATTCGTGTAAAGCCTGAAAGATGGCCTCAGAGAGCGATGGAGCTCCGGTGTATTCCTGTACCCACCGAATCAACTCCGGGTCTTTCAGATCAAGCGTGATGCGCTTCATGTAAAAAGCGGGGTTATGGTTCGCTCGACACCCTCGCCTACCCCCACAGAGCGGTCAGGTTTTTGAGGAAGAGGCCGCCCTTAATTGTTACACCACAATCGGGCGGCCGGCCAGGCGGTCGAGCACCTCCCAGAAGCCGGGGAACGAGATGCGGGCGCACTCGGCGCCTTCGATGAGCGTCTCGCCTTCGGCCACCAGTCCGGCCACGCCCATCGCCATGGCGATGCGGTGATCGCCAAAGCTCCGGACGGTCGTTCCCCGGAGCCGATGGTCCCCCTCAATGGCCAGGCCGTCGTCGAATACCTCGACGTGGGCGCCCAGCGCCTGAAGGTTTTCGGCCATGGCCGCGATGCGGTCGGTTTCCTTGACGCGCAGCTCGGCGGCGTCCCGGACTTCGGTGCGGCCGGTGGCGCAGGCGGCCGCCACGGCCAGCACGGGGATCTCGTCGATCAGGTTCGGAATGAGGGTCCCGCCCACCTGCACGCCGTGCAGCGTGCTGCTCCGCACGGTCAGGTCGGCAATAGGTTCGCCGCCGTAGCTCCGCTCGTTTTCGACGGTGATGTCGGCGCCCATGGCCCGCAGCACGTCGAGCAACGCCGCCCGCGATGGATTGAGCCCCACCCCGGGCAGGCGGATTTCACTGTCGGGGACGATCGTGCCGGCCACCAGGAAGAAGGCGGCTGCCGAAAAGTCGCGCGGGATCGTCCAGGTGCGGGCCGGGATGCGCATGCCGCCCCGGACGGTCAGGTAACGCGCGCCGTTCATCTCTACCACATTCAGCCCCAGCATACGCTCGGTATGGTCGCGGGACGGGACAGTTTCGATCACCGTCGTTTCGCCTTCGGCAAACAGACCGGCCAGCAGCACGCACGACTTGACCTGAGCCGACGGCACGGGCAGCCGGTAGGTGATGCTCTGCAGCGTGCGGCCGCCCCGAATGTGGATGGGCGCGTGGCCGTCAGTGAGCGTCAGTTCGGCGCCCATCTGGCGCAGCGGCGTGGCGATGCGTTCCATGGGGCGGCGGCTGAGCGAGGCATCGCCCACCAGCGTACTGTCGAAGGGTTGTCCGGCCAGGATGCCGGCCAGCAGGCGCATCGTGGTGCCCGAGTTGCCGCAGTCGAGCGGGCGGTCCGGGGCCTGCAGGCCCTCCAGTCCGCGACCTTCGACGATCAGGATGCCGTGCTCGTCTTCATAGATGGGCACGCCGAGCTGGCGCAGGCACGCAAGCGTCGATTGCGGATCGGCGGCCGGCGAATAGTTCACCAGGCGCGAAGTCCCGTCGGCCAGCGCGGCCAGCAGGGCCGCCCGGTGGGCGATAGACTTGTCCGGGGGCAGCTCGACGACGCCCAGCAGGCTTCGGGCTGGCGAGACGCGGCGGATCATGGACGACCTCGACGTTTCAGGATGCAGGGGACGGTTGCGAAAAACCTGCCAGCAGCCGGTCGAGCTCCGCTTCCACGTTACGCAGCAGTTCCTGTTTCTCCTCCCAGTGCAGAAACGCGTGGCGAAAGCCGCTGAGTACCACCTCCCGGAGTTGGGACACGCTCAGGCCGCAGTGGCGATGCACGCGCCAGAGTTCGTCGGTCATGGTGGTACGGCTGAAGAGGCGGTTGTCCGTGTTGATCGTGACCGGAACGGCGCGTTCGACGTAGAGCCGCAGCGGATGCGCGGCGTAGTCGGCGACTGCCCTGGTCTGCACGTTGCTGGTGGGACAGACTTCCAGCGGAATCTGGTGGTCGACGACGTACTGGAGCAGGTCCGGGTCCTGGTAAAGTGTTACGCCGTGGCCGATGCGATGGGCGCCGCAGTAGAACAGCGCCTGGTGAATGGAGTCGGGCCCCCAGGATTCGCCCGCGTGCACGGTCAGGTTCAGCAGGTGATTGCGGGCCAGGTAGAAGGCGTGCAAGTGGTGCTTGGGTGGGTGGCCGGCCTCGCCACCGGCCAGGTCGAAGGCCACGACGCCCCGCTTGCGGTAGGCCACGGCCAGTTCGGCCGTGCGCAGCGAGAGCGCTTCGGACGCGTGGCGCAGGCCGCAGAGAATCAGTCCCGTGCGGATGCCAAAGTCGCGCTCGGCCGCCCGCAGGCCGTCGAGCACGGCGTCGTTGACCTGCTCAAGCGTCAGGCCTTCTTCGACGTGCAGCACCGGGGCGTAGCGGACCTCCAGGTAGCGGACATTTTCGCGGGCGGCGTCCTCGGCCAGTTCGTAGGCGATGCGGCGCAGCGCTTCGCGCGTCTGCATGAGCGGCACCGTGTAGCGGAACCAGGCTAGGTAGGCTTCCAACGAACCGGACGTATCCACCCGACGCAACACCGCTTCGAGTCCTTCGAGACTGTCGGCCGGCAACAGGCCGACTTTTCCCTGCCGACGGGCCAGCTCCAGCAGTGTCGTCAGCCGCAGCGATCCGTCCAGGTGACAGTGTAGCTCGGCCTTGGGCCAGGCCAGGATCGTCTCACGTGAAAGCGTAGTCGGGGCTTCCATGATGGGCTTTTTACAGAAGAAAAACGGTCGGCGTCGGCTGGAGTTTCGCCTGACGGAACCCCGTTTTCAGGCCGTCGTTTCGCACCTGGCACGCGCATGCAGCTTTTGCGGGATTTTCCCGCACGAAAGGCCGCGCATCGCTTAACTTTACGCTGGCCGGCTGCATGCCGCCGTGTGTCATATGTCACCCTATGCCGTCTGAGGTAAAGCCATGTTTGGGAACATCGGAGCGCCCGAATTGCTGCTGATCTTCCTGGTGGTGCTGCTGGTCTTTGGCGCCAAGCGCATTCCCGAGATTGCGCGGGGCCTGGGCCGGGGCATCCGGGAGTTCAAGGAGGCCACGCGGGAGATTTCCCGCGAGATTTCCGTCGAAGTAGACGAGACGCCGCAGATCCGGGCGCCGCAGCAGGGAACGCCGACCGCGCGGACCACGGCGACGCCGACGCAGCAGCCGGCGGCCGGTTCGTCGCAGCCGTCGGAGCCCACGCAGAGCTGACAGGCCAAAAGCCACCATGGAGCACCTGACCTACGCCGACGCCCGCCGGGCGCTGGAGCGGGGCGAGACCAGTTGTGAAGCGCTGGTCTCGTCTTTTTTGGAGCGCATTGAGGCCGACAATCCGCGCCTGAACGCGTTCATCTCGGTCGATCCCGATGGAGCGCTCGCGCAGGCACGAGCGCTGGACGAACGCCTGGCGCGGGGCGAGTCGCTTCCGCCGCTGGGCGGCCTGGTGCTGGCCGTCAAGGACGTGATCTGCATCAAGGATCAGCGGGTCACGTGCGGCTCGCGGATGCTGGAAAACTTCGTTTCGCTCTACGACGCGACGGTCATCGCACGGTTGCGGGAGGCCGGGGCTATTTTCATCGGCAAGGCGAACTGTGACGAGTTCGCCATGGGCTCGTCGAACGAGACCTCGTACTTCGGCCCGGCCCGGAATCCGATCAACCCCGACTATGTACCCGGTGGCTCCTCGGGCGGGTCGGCGGTGGCCGTGGCGGCCCGGATGTGTCATGCCGCGCTGGGGAGCGATACCGGCGGATCGATCCGCCAGCCGGCCGCCTTCTGTGGCATCGTGGGGCTGAAGCCCACCTACGGACGCGTGAGTCGCTACGGGCTGGTGGCCTATGCGTCGTCGTTCGACACGATCGGCCCCATGACGCATACGGTCGAAGACGCCGCCCGCATTCTGCAAACGATCGCCGGGGCGGATCGCTGGGATTCAACGAGCGCCCCGGTGGAAGTCCCGGACTACCTGGAGGCGCTCAAGCAGCCCATCAGAGGGCTTCGCATCGGGTTGCCCCGCGAATACTTTGCCGAGGGGCTGGATCCGGAGTTCCGGCAGGTGCTCGAAGAGCGGGCGGCGCAGCTCGAAGCGGCCGGCGCCGTGGTGCAGGAAGTGTCGCTGCCCCATATGGAGTACGGCATTGCGACCTACTACATCCTGGCCACGGCCGAAGCTTCAAGCAACCTGGCCCGCTACGACGGCATCCGCTATGGCTACCGGGCCGATGTGCAGCAGATCCGGCGCGAGCTGGCCGAAAGCGACCGCGACGACTCGGTGATCTACCGGCTCTACGTGCGCTCGCGCAGCGAGGGCTTCGGCACCGAGGTCAAGCGCCGCATCATGCTGGGCACCTACGTGCTCTCGGCCGGCTACTATGAAGCCTACTACGCCAAAGCCCAGCGCGTGCGGCGGCTGATCCGCCAGGACTTTGACCGGGCCTTCGAGCAGGTGGACGTGCTGCTGGCCCCTGCTACGCCCACGCCCCCCTTCCCGCTGGGCAGCAAACTGGCCGATCCGCTCGAAATGTACCTGAACGACATCTACACGGTGACGGCCAACCTGGCCGGCGTCCCGGGGCTGGTCGTGCCCGTGGGCATGCATTCGAGCGGCTTTCCGGTGGGCGCGCAGCTATTGGGCCGTCACTTCGACGAGGCCACGCTGCTTCGGGTGGGTCGCGCCCTGATGGAAGTGAGCGGCACCGCGTGAAAAAGCGTGGTCGTTTTCCGTAATTCCCGGAGCAAATTGTCTTTCACCAGCTAGAGCAGGACCCATGAGTATTCTGGTCGATCGTAATACGCGGCTGGTGGTGCAGGGCATCACCGGCAAAGAAGGGACCTTTCACACGCAGCAGATGATCGAATACGGGACGAACGTGGTGGCCGGCGTCACACCGGGCAAAGGCGGCCAGAAGCACCTGGATCGTCCCGTCTTCAACACGGTGGCCGAGGCGGTCGAGAAAGAGGGAGCCAACACGTCGATCATCTTCGTGCCGCCCGCTTTTGCGGCCGACGCCATTCTGGAGGCCGCCGATGCCGGGATCGAGGTGATCGTCTGCATCACCGAGGGCATCCCGGTGCGCGACATGATCCCTGTCTATCACTACCTCCGGCAGAAAGGCGTCAAACTGATCGGTCCGAACTGCCCCGGCGTGATCACGCCCGGACAGGCCAAGGTGGGTATCATGCCGGGTATGATCTTCAAAGAGGGTCCGATCGGCGTCGTGTCGCGCTCCGGCACGCTCACCTACGAGGCGGTCGATCAGCTCACGCGGCTGGGACTGGGCCAGAGTACGGCCGTGGGCATCGGCGGCGATCCGATCATCGGGTTGCGCTTTACGGACGTGCTCCGGCTGTTCCAGGACGATCCGGAAACGGAAGCGGTCGTGCTCATCGGTGAAATCGGCGGTACGGCCGAGGAAGAGGCGGCCGCTTTCATCAAGGAGCACATGACCAAGCCCGTCTTTGCGTTCATTGCCGGTGCGACGGCTCCGCCGGGGCGTCGCATGGGCCACGCCGGGGCCATCATCGCAGGCGGCAAGGGCACGGCCGAGGAAAAGTTCAAGGCGCTGGAGGCGGCTGGCGCCGTGGTCATCCGCAACCCGGCGCTCATCGGCGAGACCGTACGCGAACACCTGGGCGCTCTGGCCTGAAACCCGAACCCGCATGAAAAAGCCGGCGGCGCGTTTCTTCCGGAGCGTGACGCGGTGGGAGGATCTGCCCGACGACGGACTGCCTGAAGTGGCCTTCGCCGGACGCTCCAACGTCGGCAAAAGCTCGTTGTTGAACGCGCTGCTTCGGGCGCCCGGACTCGCCCGCACCAGCAGCACGCCCGGCAAAACGCGCCAGCTCAACTTTTACCGGGTCAACGAGCGGCTCTACTTCGTGGACCTGCCCGGTTACGGCTACGCGCGCACCTCGCAGCAGGAGCGGCGGCTGTGGGGACGGCTCATCACGCGCTACCTGAAGGAGCGGTCTACGCTGGCGCTCGTGGTGCACCTGATCGACAGCCGTCATCCGCCCACGCCGCTCGACGAGGCCATGATGGACCTGATGCGCGGCCAGCACGTCCCCTACCTGATCGCACTCACGAAGGCCGACAAGGTGTCGGGTAATCGGCGCGCGCAGGCCGTCCGCGAAGTCGAGCGGGCGTTGCAGACCCGGGCCATGGAGGTGCCGATTATTCCTGCCTCGGCGCACACCGGCCTCGGCCTGCGCGAACTGTGGCGCTGGATCGAACAGGTGACGGTGGGGAAATCATGACCGTTCGAAGTCGCGAAGGATTCGCTCAATCTCGGACAGCAGCTGTGGAACCTCTTGTACGACTTGCCAGACGATCTCATAGCTGACCCCAAAGTAGTGGTGGATCAGTTTGTCACGCATGCGGGCCAGCTCGCGCCAGGGAAACTTCGCATAATGAGTCCTTAAGGTTTCGGAAAGCTGTTTGGTTGCTTCTCCAATCACTTCGAAGTTGCGCAGAATGGCATCCTGCGTTTTGATATCCTCCAGAAAAGCTTCAAATGTGAGGCCTTCGGCAAAGTGTTGAATGCGCCGAAGGCTCTCATGAATGTCTTGCAAGTAGTCAATGTCCCTGCGACGCCGAGACATATTGAAGAGAACGAAGAATGCGCCGGGCGATTCGGGCTGTATGAGGCTGTTGTAGATTGCGCTGCAGGGTTTCGTAAGTGGCCAGATCCACCGGCCGCCCGAGATGGGCTTCGAGAAAGTCGATCAGGCGGATGAAGTCCAGCCCCAGCGGTCGATTCAAGTGCACGATCAGGTCTACATCACTTGCTTCAGAAGCCTGATCGCGGGCAAACGATCCGTACAGCGCCAGCCGCTCCACCCCGAATTTCTCCTGCAGTTCGGGTAGGAGGCGGTGAAGTTGCTGGATGATTTCAACGCGGCGTTGCAGCCGAGGCATGGACGGATCTGGTGTTGCGAATTTTTTTCAGAAGGCACGTCGAGCAAGTCGCAAGGTTTCGGCTTATTCCGCCGTTTTCCAGTGCTGGCCGTCGAGGGCGGGCGCTTCGGCCACGCGGCCCGTGGCGATGTGCTCCATGATGCGCGGCGCGTGCAGTCGGCCGTTTTCGATGAACCAGCGGCTCGTGTTCAATCCGCCGCAGACCGTGCCGGCCAGATACAGTCCCGGCCGGTTTGTCTCGAACGTCTCGGGGTCGTAGCAGGGCGTGCGGGCCGGATCGTCGCCGAGCCGGACGCCAAGCTGCTCCAGAAACTCCAGGTCGGGTCGATAGCCGGTCATAGCCAGCACCCAGTCGTTCTCCAGCACGAGCCGACCGTCAGGCGTTTCGATCAGCAGGCTGTCCGGACGGATCTCCAGCACGCGCGCGTTGAAAAACGCCCGGATGCTCCTCTCGCGGATGCGGTTTTCGAGGTCCGGACGGATCCAGTACTTGATCTTGTCCGAAAGCGCCGGTCCCCGGTGGATGAGCGTCACTTCGGCGCCATGTCGGTAGCAGTCCAGGGCCGCCTTGGCCGCCGAGTTACGCCCGCCGATCACGGCCACCTTCTGGCCGATGTAGGGAAACGGCTCTTTGTAGTAGTGCGTGACCTTGGGCAGGTCTTCGCCCGGCACGTTCAGACGGTTGGGAATGTCGAAAAAGCCGGTGGCCACCACCACCTTGCGGGTCCGGTAAGTGCTCTTTTCGGTGACCACCGTAAAGTTTTCATCTTCACCGTCCACGCGGAGCACGCGCTCGTAGAGCCGGATGCGAAGCTGCTCGGCGGCGGCCACGCGCCGGTAGTACTCGATGGCCTCTTCACGGGTGGGCTTGTAGCCGCGCGTGGGGAAGGGATGCCCGCCGATTTCCATCAGGTCAGGCGTCGAAAAGAACTCCATGTTCGTCGGATAGCCCAGAAAAGAGTTCACCAGCGCGCCCTTTTCAATAAGGAGCGCGTTGAGGCCACGCCGTTTGGCTTCGATGCCGCAGGCAAGTCCGATGGGACCGGCTCCGATAATGACCACATCCCACATGGTTGTTTTTGACGTTTTTGAACGCAGGGGCGCCAGGCTTGCAGGCTGTACCGGAACCGGCCGATCGGGTTTCGACGCGGGGCGTGAAGTGTTGGGAAAGCGTCAATTGTCGGCGCGGCGCTTGCGGAAGAACCGCTGCAGCAGCGTCGCCGCCCGTTCGGCTTCTACGCCGGAGATGACCTCCACGCGGTGGTTCAGGCGCGGGTCCTGCAGAATGTTGTAGAGCGTGGAGGCCGCGCCGGCTTTTTCGTCGAAGGCGCCGAAGACGACGCGGTCCAGCCTGGCCCAGACGATAGCGCCGGCGCACATCGGACAGGGTTCGAGTGTCACGTAGAGGGTGCAGCCGCTCAGGTACTTGGTGTCCAGCGTGGCGCAGGCGGCCGTGATGGCCAGCATTTCGGCATGGGCGGTAGGGTCTTTGAGCTGCTCGACGCGGTTGTGGCCGCGTCCGACGATCCGGTCGTCTTTGACGACGACGGCGCCCACAGGCACTTCGCCTTCCTCGAAGGCCTGTTCAGCTTCGCGCAGCGCCGCTTCCATCCAGCGCCGATGCTTTTCCAGCAGGCGATGTAAGCTCATGTAAGGAACTGCTCCAGATGAATACCGTCTCAGGGAAAGTGGTCCATCAGCGTCGCAATTTACGATGGTTCGTAAACAGTTTTATATCACCGCCGCGCAGGATCAAGCGATCAAGCATCTGGCGCGGCAACAGGGCATCTCCGAGTCGGAGGTGGTACGGAGGGCTCTGGAGATAGCGCTGGTGCGGCCGACTCTGTCTTTGCGAGAACAGGGTGAAGCCATCGAACGTCTGCTGAAGAGTTGTCGGCAGTTTGGTGCGCAGCATCAATTGCCGGCCGGTTTTCGCTTCAGCCGGGCAGCGTGTTATCGGGATCGAGAAGCGCGCCAACTTTTTGATTGATCAGATCGAGCCTCCAGGTAGATGCTCCGGTACGTTCTGGACACCAACATTTTGCTGTATGCCATCGATGGTTCAGATACGTATCGGCAGGCTCGTGCCCAGGAGGTTTTGAGGCGCGTCGGGCAGATGCCCTCCGCCGCGGTCCCTGTGCAGGCCCTCTCTGAATTTTCGAGTGTAGCGCTTCGCA
>WFPM01000126.1 GCA_015487635.1 Rhodothermus sp. | reverse complement strand
GCAGGGGATGCGGCTGCCGGACCAGCGGCGCTTTAACCGCTGGCATCTGCCGCCGGGTCGGTGGATGTACCTGCCCATTACGCAGAACGAACGGAACGCCAACCCGAATCTGTAAGTCGGGGCCTCTGGGATCAGGGCGGGCCGACCCTTCCGATCGGCCCGCCCTTTTGTTTTTTGTGAACTCCTTTGTTTTTTCGACGTGCAATCATATACCCCGTTCACGTGAAGGTGCGCTGGCCATGTGGAGCCTGTTGCTTGGATTGTGGCTGCTGGGAGGCACGGTAACGACGCCGGTCGATTCGCTGGAGCAGTGGGTGCAGAAAGGGGTGGCGCTGCTACCGGCGCATCCTGAGCAGGCTGTTGCCTGGCTCGAACGGGTAGTGCAACGCGATTCGGCCTACATGTCGCCTCATCACGGCGCTGCCCTCTACTGGCTGGGCCAGAGTCGGTGGCTGCAGCAGAACACGTCGGAAGCGTTGCAGATCTGGGCCCGTGGCATAGAATTACTGCAACAGCAGGGATGGTTTGACATCCGGCTTGCCGAAGCCTACGTGCGAGGTGTCTTTACCCTACAGGATCGGCTGCATTATGCTCGGGGCGCTGCAGTCTATCAGCAGATGCTGGCCCTGCTGGATGAACCTTCGCTGGGGACAGAGGCACTTCAGGTACTGAAGCCACATCTTGAGGCCCTTTCCTGGATTCTGCCGCCTGCGTTTCAGCGGCGGATTCATCTGGCGGAGCTTCTTGAAAAAGAACGGGTAACCGCGCCCAATGTTGGCCAGCTCTTGCTGGCCTGGTGGCGTAGTCAGGATCCGCTTCCGGCCACCCGCCGCAACGAACGACTGGAGGAACATCTGGAGCGGGTGGGATATGCCCTGACGCACTTCGTCGATCCGGACGAAGGCTTTGACGACCGGGCCCGCATTTATGTGCGCCTGGGTCCTCCCTGGCGCCGCGTACGCCTGTCGGTTAGCGATCCATGGCTTCGCCGTAAGGTCTTTGCCCGCATGCCCACGCTTATGGAAATCCAGTTTCCTCAAGGAGAATTCTGGGTGTACCGTCATATCGACGGCGATGCCCAGTATGTCTTTGTGCGCCGGGATAATAAGCCCTATCGGCTGGGTACTTCATTCGATCTGGTGCCACCATGGCTGCTTACCGGCATTGGCGCGACCACCAGAGGACAGGCAAAAGCACGGGCCGCCATTCGCATTCTGGCTGAACTGTACGGCCAACTGGCCACCAACCATCCGCTTTTCGGCCTGCGTTATCAGGATCTGGCAGCCTATGCCCTCTGGATGGACGAGGTGGAACTGGCCGAAGAAACAGCCAACTGGGTTCGTCTGCGATCGCAGGTGACCGACCTGCCGGACGAACTGGATCCGGAGACGCAGCGTCGGCTCAATATGGCCGAAATGATGGGCGTCCCGGTGATGGGGGGCGTTCGTTATCCCGGCTTAGGTATGGCCGATGAGCAGCCGCATCAGTTCGCGCTGCGGATGATCCAGGAGGGCAAGCTCGAAGAGGCTGAAGCCATTATGCGGCGGGAAGAACATGTCCCCCGGGTGTACAGCAACCTCTTCGAAGGGGTTGAACCAATGCCGGTTTCTGTCCGACTGGCCCGCTTTTTAGACCCTGATGGAACAACCCGGACGCGCCTGTACTGGTCGGCCTCCAACAAGGCCTTGCAGCCAGGCAAACAGGCCAGAAAGCGCCTCCGGGAAGCCGCCATGCTCAACACTGACTTCCTGATCACGGCCACGCTGGCGCAACGCGATGCGGCATATCGAACCCGAAGCGTGTATGTACGACGACAGCAACTCTGGCAGGAGGACCTGAGCACCGAAGGGGTGACTGATCCGGTGCTCCTGGAAGCCCGTGGAGACACGGGCCTCTACCACTTGGTACTGCAGATCTCACAGTTTGCCCTGGATCGCACGTCCACCCCACCCCGACCTGGACCGCTGCTGAAGATTACGTCGATCCGCTTCGATTCGCTGCAGGCGCTGCGGCCGGATCCGGCCATGCTGGAAATGAGTGACCTGCTGCCGCTGTGGTACGATCCGGCGGCCAACGACACGCTTCCGGGCCGACCCTACCCGTTTACGCGGCTGAGCCCGGACGTACCGCTGGCCCTTTACTTTGAGATCTACCATCTGACGTTTGACGCCGACGATCGTACGCGCTACGAAGTGTCCTACGAGGTGCGACGGCGGGAGGAAGGAGGGCTGTTGCGTCGGGATCGGGAGGTGCAGACGCGCTCCAGCACGGTGTACGAGGGGACGAGTCGGACGGCGCGGGAATATATCGTGCTGGATTTGCAGGAGTGGCAGAAGGTGCGTTCGGTGGAGGTCGTGGTGCGGGTGCGGGACCTGGTGTCGGGGCAAGAGGTATCGCGGCGTATTCGCTTTGAGGTCGTTCGCTCATGAAACGCCCACGCAACGCGCACGCGACGAATCGGTCAGCTCGAGGCGATTTCTTTGCGCGGGTCTGGGAGGTGGTCGCGCGCATTCCACCCGGGCGGGTTACCACCTACGGGCATATCGCCGCATACCTGGGCGCGCGTAGTGCCGCGCGAACGGTCGGCTGGGCGCTGAACGCAGCAGCCGGATCGGACCTGCCCTGCCACCGCGTCGTCAACCGACGGGGTGAGCTGACCGGCCGCATGCACTTCGAGGGCCCCTTCGTGATGGAAGAGCGCCTTCGTAGTGAGGGCGTCACGTTCACCGAGGACGGCCGCGTCGATCTTTCCCGTCACCTGTGGATCCCCGGCAAGGAGGACCAGGAAGGGGGCGATCAGGTCGGGACGACTACCCGCAGCTCAGGGACGCGCTGAAACTCGTCGGCGTTCAGCGTGACGAAATCCAGCCCGTGTACCAGCGCCGTAGCAGTGATCAGGACATCCCGTTCTCCAATGTGTCGATTTTGCGCAGCCAGCGCTGCCTGAAGGGCCGCCGCCCGTCGTGTTTCTTCCAGCCCGAGCGATAACACGTGCAGCGGAAAAAGCTCCAAAAACATTTCCCAGTCAGAAAGGCGCCCGATACGCCGGGCACCATATTCCAGTTCATAGACAGTGATTGCACTGACGTACAGACGGCGATAATTGGAGAGCGTGTTGCCCAGATCCCACTTTCCGCAGCTGCGGTAGCCAGGACGGGAATTTTGGGGTATCCTTGAAGAAGGGAATAGGCCATGCTTGTAACGGAAAGCAGGAGGATACCCCATGGACAGTGTCAGCTACCGCACGGAGCGACTGGATCACCTGGGTATTGTCGCCGGGATTTGCCACGAGATCGACCTTATCGGCCAAATCGACCGGCTGGTGCCGATGCCGAGACGTCAGGTCAGTGTGGGGGAGGCG
>WFPM01000125.1 GCA_015487635.1 Rhodothermus sp. | reverse complement strand
TTCATCCGCCGACCTTTCGTGATCGAGGGCATGGCGCAGGGACTCATCGCGGGGCTGCTGGCGGCCAGCATCGTGGCGCTGGGCTACCAGATGGTGGCCGGCTACCTGCCCCAGCTTGAAGGCAGCCGGGGGATGTTTCTCGTCGGACTGCTCGGCGGCATTGTGCTGGCCGGCGTCGTGCTGGGCTGGCTCGGCGCCGCCTGGGCCGCCCGCCGCTTCATCCGACAGGTCCCGTTGCATTGAGGAGCGGGCCAGAAACGAAAGCGTGTTTGAAATGAGTGGATGCCTCTGGTGAGGGAGTTCGTTTTCGGTGCCTGAGATGACCATCGCGCGCCTGTTGGCAGGAGCAATCGGCCTGCTTGCACTGCTGCTGGGACTCGGGGCCTGCCGGCAGTCGCCGGGGGTGGGCCAGACGGAAGGGGGCACATTGCTGCCCGGGGCGGTCGAAGCGTCCGACACGCTGCACCGCGGCGTCCTGCTGGCTGGCCGTACGATGATCCTGGAAGGACTGAGCGGCCGGGTGTCGCTGCAGGGCGCCGACGTGGACGTGGCGCGCCTGCGCTTCGTCCGGGTAGGACGCGGCGCCGACGCAGCGGCCGCCCGCCGGACGCTCCGCGACATCCAGCTTCGCGAGGAAGGCACGACGGGTAGCTTCCGGTATCGCATGGAAGCCCGGCAACCGGCGCTGGCCCGGGTGCACGTGGAGGGGATCGTCCCGCGTCGCACGCGTTTGATCCTCACGCGTGTGGGCGGCGACGTGAACCTGACCGGCATTGAAGGGCCGCTTCGGGTGCAACTGGCCGCAGGGGAAGTACATATCCGCGAAGCCGCCGACAGCCTGGAGATCCGGCTCCAGAACGGCTCGGCCTCGGTGCATTTTCGCCGCCTGCCGATCGATGCCGTCGTGACGATCCAGACGGAAAACGGCGATCTGTGGCTGACACTTCCGCCGGAAGCCGACGCGCAGCTTCAGGCCGAGACCGCAGCCGGCACAGTGCGCGTCGCAGGCCTGCATTTCACCGAACGCAGCCTGCAACCCCGGGAAGCAGCCGGAGCGCGCTTTGCCGGAAAGCTCGGGCAGGGGCGTGCCCGCATCACGCTCCGTACCGCGCACGGCGACATCGTGCTCCGCAGCGGCGGCCCGAACGGTATGATTCCGCCCGATACGCTGTTGCGGCCGCTGCCGCCGAACACGGGGCTTCAGGAGCCGGGCGTCCCGTAACGCAGCACGGCCGCATAGTGGAAGGCACTGCCTGTCAGCACGAACAGGTGCCAGATCGCATGGTGGAAGGGCAGGCGCTCCCAGCGATAGAACAGCACGCCGCCCGTGTAGGCCAGGCCGCCTGCCACGATCAGTACCAGCGCCCCTGTCGGCAGATGGCGCCACAGGACCGGCAGCATCAGCACGGCCAGCCAGCCCGTGGCCACGTACAGCGCCGTGGAAAGCCGGGGAAAACGTCCGGTAAAGAGCCCCTCGAACACCATCCCGGCCAGCGCCACCCCCCAGATTACGCCAAGCAACAGTATCCGCCAGGGCCCCGGCACGTAGGCCACCAGAAACGGCGTATAGGTCCCGGCGATGAGTAGATAGATCGCCACGTGATCGACCACCCGCAACCGCCGCTTGCAGATCGGCCGGCGCACGCTGTGGTAAAGGGTGGAAGCCAGATAAAGCGTGATCAGACTCAGGCCAAAGATCAGGCAGGCAAGCCGTTGCCCTGACGTGCCGTCGCGGCCCGACAGCCAGAGCCAGCCGGTTCCGAACAGACTCAGCAGCACGCCAAGGCCGTGCGTCCACGCATTGACACGTTCTTCCATAAGCAGTTGACAGGCATCGGTGAACGTTGGTCGTGCCCATTGTTCGGCGCAGCGCCCGAACCGACCGCACCAGAAATTCAGGCCGAAAAACGTGTAGCCGTTTCCCCCGGAGTGCAGCCGAAGACGCGGCCCCATGATTCTGGCCGGAGCGCATCGCAAAGAAAATGTAAAGGGGCGCGAACTTTTTGCGATGCAACCCGTTTGGCCTGAAAAGTATCCAACCACCACACGCAAATCAGGAGCGTACACCGTGGCACAGGCAAAAGCAGGCGACCACGTCAAGGTCCACTACACCGGTCGCCTCCAGGACGGCACCATCTTCGACTCGTCTCGGGATCGTGAACCGCTCGAATTCACGCTGGGCGAAGGCGAAGTTATCCCCGGCTTCGAGCAGGCGGTCATGGGCATGGAGCCCGGCGAAACCAGAACGGTCACCATCCCTGCAGCGGAAGCCTACGGCCCCCGGCGCGACGACCTGCTCATCGAGGTCGGACGCGACCAGGTAGCGCCTGGGCTGGAGCTGGCCGTCGGACAGCAGTTGCAGCTCCGGCTGCAGGATGGCCGCATCATCCCGGTAACCGTAGCGGCTCTGACCGAGGAGACCGTGACGATCGACGCCAACCATCCACTGGCCGGTGAAGACCTGACCTTCGAAATCGAACTGGTCGCCATCGGCTGACCCGCGTCGAACGCCGACCACGAGCCGCCCCAGTCGGGGCGGCTTTTTTGCTGGGAAGCAGGTGTACCAGGTGCCTGTGAAAGGATGATTGGCTCCAGAAAGAACAATGCACGCATTGCTGCCTGAGAAAGGCTGCGTCCGGCTGCAGAGTGCGTAGCAGTCCTCCGAAAAATGGTTTTGGCGGCACGCACAAACGCAGCGACCGCGGACAGGTAAGCCGGGGAAAACAGCGGTCGGATAGGCACGGCTGCGTTTCATCGCCTGCGCACTGCAATCGTCCCTTCCGCGTCCGGCTCTGTTTAGGAGCGGGCTACGCGTGCGCTTGTAGTCCGGCACGAGGCGAAGTGCCGTTACCAACGCGCTTGTAGTCAGGCACGAAGCGCAGCGAAGTGCCGTCTCGGGGGACGCTCCTCCGGCTGACGCCTTCATGGCTGACTCCAAACGCATGGGTGTTCGTGGTCCGGCCCGAAGCGCAGCGTCGGCTTGCCAGATCACCCCTTATCTTTCCGGATAATATGTGATCGCTGATTTACCGGTGCATGAGGGCACTACACCCCATAGGCCGAACATGATCTGGCGAGCACGACAGAGCGGACCCAGTGGGCCGCTCCTACGGGGTGGGAAGGTACCGTCTGGCCGGGCGGGACGCACCCCGGTTGTGCCCGTGCTTTCCGCCCCAGATGCGCAGGGCCAATGCCCGGACTCCGCACCTCGGCGCGGAAAGCACCGGATTGGACCCTCCCCTGGCCTCTCCCGGGCAGGGAGGGGGCAGTACCTAAGCAGCAGGCACCGGCGCTGAAACCCGCACAGGAACCTGTCGCCACCGTCAGCCGCCCCCTATAGACCCCGCTCCCCCTTGCAGGGGGAGCTGCCGCGCAGCGGCTGAGGGGGTTCACAGAAATACTCCCTTCGAGAAGGAGCGGGCCTGAAGGGTTGGAGGGGTGCCCCGGCTCCGGCCTCTCTGAAGTTACAGGACAGGGGATGCCGCGCACATGCCTCATGATACTTGGAAAAATAACAATCGCATGTTCTGGACGGTATTCCCGCATAAAAAAGACCAGAACCTTGCACCCAACGCCACGGCCGCCAGCAGGCAGCCCGAACGCAAGTCTGCACCAACCTGCCGTCAGCGGTCACAGCGTTCGCAGCCGCACGCGCAGGCAGTTGCGCGCCTGCCAGCACCGATGCAGGTAGTCCCACGTGACGGCCGGCACCCGAAACCGCCCCACAAAATGCAACTTCTCGTTCGGATACCGACTCCAGGCCGGATCCCAGCTCACCGGCGAAACCACCACCTCGAAACGCCCCTCATAAAACACCAGCAGAAACGGCTCGGTCTGCACC
>WFPM01000124.1 GCA_015487635.1 Rhodothermus sp. | reverse complement strand
GTTCACGCCCGCCCAGATTCAGGCGCTCTACCGGGAGGCGCAGAAGCTGGACCGTTCCGGCGCGTTTCGTCCGGCCGCCATCGGGCACGGCGCCGAACAAACGGTGCGACGCGACATCCGCGGCGACCGCATCTACTGGCTGAACCCGGAGCACCCTACTCCGGCCCAGGCAGCCTACTGGCAGGTGGTTGACCAGCTGCGCCGACGTCTGAACGAAACGCTGTTTCTCAGCCTGCATGACGCCGAGGCCCATCTGGCTATCTATCCGCCCGGAAGTTTTTACCGGCGCCACCTGGACCAGCCCCGGGGCCGCGCGTTGCGCCTGATCACGCTCGTGCTGTACCTGAACCCCGACTGGCGGCCGGAAGACGGCGGACAGCTCCGGCTCTATCCCGATCCCGAAGCGCCGGACGAAGGGATCACCCTGCTCCCCGAAGGCGGCCTGCTGGTGGGCTTCCGCAGCGATACGATCCCGCACGAGGTGCTGCCGGCCCGCCGCGCGCGCTACAGCCTGACCGGCTGGCTGCGGCGCTTCGATCCGCTGGCGCTGCTGCGCTAACCCGCCTGGGCTTCGGCGGTCGGTACGGCGGCTGGCTCGCTTCGATGCCAGAACCGAATCAATCCCACCAGGCCAATCCCCATCAGCAGCACGGCGATCACTTCGGCCTGCGTCACCGAAAGCCCCAGCAGGTCGAAGCGATTGTTAACCCGGATTTGCTCGATCAGGAAGCGCTCCAGTCCGTTGAAAATCAAGTACAGCGAAAACAGCCAGCCGGGCCGATACGGGTGCCTCCGGAGCGCCCAGAGCACCCCGAACAGCACGGCAGCCATGGCGAATTCGTAGAGCGGGGTCGGATAGACAGGCTGCGGAGGGGGACCGATGATAGCCTTCGGATACGTTTCAGCCCAGAGCCACATAGGCAGCCAGTCCGGCTTGGCGGCCAGGTTGGCGGCAATGCCCCAGTCGCCGTCGCCCGCCAGATGACACCCGATGCGCCCGATCCCGTAGGCCAGTATCAGGCCGGGCGCAGCCGCATCGGCCAGCACGGGCACCGAGACGCCTTTCTTCCGGGCATACCAGATCACCCCCAGTGCGCCAAAGATGAGCCCGCCGTAGAAGGTGAAGCCGCCCGTCGAGAAGATCATCCCCAGCGGATCCAGCGCGAAGGTGTCCAGATTCTCCAGAATGTGGAAGATCTTGGCGCCCACGAAGCCGAAACCGACGGCCACCAAGGTCATCGTGCCGATGAGCGACGCGGGACTGGCCTGGCGCGTGCGGACGCGTCCGCGTTCGTCCTTCTCCCGCACACGTACCGGGCCGATCTCGCCGGCCCGGTAGCGGCGGTCCAGTTCCCGGGCCGTCAGCCAGGTGGCCGTCAGTACGGCCACGGCCACCATGGCCCCGAACGAATAAATAGGAAACGGCAGCTCGATGCCCAGCAGATCCTTAAACAGATCGCTCAGTCGCGGATACATGGCGCTCCAGAAGGATTATGAAGAAACACGTACGGTTCCTTTCAGAAAGTCGGTCAGCTCATCCAGCGGCACCTCCTGCTGCTGGCCGGACCGCATGTCGCGCACGACGGCTCGCTTTTCTGCCAGTTCGCGCTCGCCCACGAGGACGGCATAGCGGGCTTGCTGGCGGTTGGCCTCGCGCATCTGTGCCTTCATCGAACGGCCTTTCAGGTCCAGGTCCACGCGCAAGCCAGCCCGGCGAAGCGCCTGCGCCTCGACCAGCGCCCAGCGCATGGCTTCTTCACCCAGCGAGACCAGGTAAGCGTCCAGAGGCGGCTCTTCGGGGAAAGCGTATCTCTGCGCCTGCAGCGCGATAAACAGCCGCTCAATGCCCGCGGCAAAGCCCACGGCCGGCACCGGAGCGTCGTGTCCCAGATCCATGGCCAGCAGGTCGTAGCGTCCGCCGCCGGCCAGCGCACTCTGCGCCCCCAGGTCCGGGCTCTCCAGCTCAAACGTCGTGTGCGTGTAATAGTCCAGGCCCCGCACCAAGAAGGGGTCTTCCTCGAAGGCGATGCCCAGCGCCTGCAGGTGCGCTTTGACCGCTTCGTAATGCGCCCGGCCTTTCTCGTCCACGAAGTCAATGATCCGGGGCGCACCTTCCAGCAGGCGGCGCTCACGCTCGTCTTTCGTATCGAGAATGCGAAGCGGGTTCGTCTCGAGGCGATGCCGACTGGTGGGCGTGAGCCGATCGGCCAGCGGCAGTAGGTAGGTCCGCAGCGCTTCCCGGTAGCGGGGCCGGCTTTCGGCGTCGCCCAGCGTGTTAATGCGCAGCCGCAGATTTTTCAGGCCAAACGCCTCGTAAACGGCCATCATGGCCGCAATCACCTCGGCATCGGCTTCGGGCGTCTCGGCGCCGATCAGCTCGACGCCGAACTGGTGGAACTGACGGTAGCGGCCCTTCTGGGGATTTTCAGCCCGGAAGCAGGGGCCGATGTAGTAGAATTTCTGCACGGCCCCCTGCTGATCGATCCGGTGCTGCAGGTAGGCCCGCATGACCGGCGCCGTCACCTCAGGGCGCAACACGTAGTTTGTGTCACCCCGCCGAAAGGCGAACATCTCCTTGGTGACGATGTCGGTCAACTGGCCGACTCCCCGGGCGATCAGCTCGGTAGGCTCCAGAATCGGCGTGCGGATCTCCTGGAAGTTGAAGCGCTCGAGCACTTCCCGGACGACCTGTTCGACATGCTGCCAGGCCCGGCTGGGCATATCGTGCGCCCCCTCACTGCGGCCGTCCCGGGGCAGGATGTCGAACGTTCCCCGTATGTTGCGAAACGTCGGTTCCAGACTCATTGATCAACCAGTTGCGACTCTCCTTCTTCGAAGAGGTGCAGCACTTCTTCAGGCGTGCGGGCTTCCAGCAGGCGCGTCCGAAAACCGTCGCGGTTCATCAGGCGCGAGATGCGGCTGAGCAGCTTGATGTGCTGCGACTTGGCCGCCTCGGGCCCAACCAGCAAAAAAAGCAGCCGCACCGGCTGCTGGTCGATGGCATCGAACTCGACGGGTTCGGCCGTGATGGCGAAAGCGGCGACCGTGGTCGTCACAGCCGGCGTCTTGGCATGGGGCAGGCCCAGTCCTTTGCCGACGCCCGTGGACATCATGCGTTCGCGCGCCAGCACGGCCTGTCGGACGGCCTCCAAGTCACGCACGGCCGGATGCCCCTGCAGCAGGTCGATCAGGTGGTTGAGCACCTCTTCTTTGGTATGCCCCGGCAACCCTACGCGAATCGTTTCGGGGACCAGCAATTGATGAATCTGCGAGGTCGACGTCTGCATGGCAGGTTCCGGTCGCACCTCGGCCGGCGCCGGGGTCGTCTGTTCTCCTGTGCGCCGGTGCTTACGAAAGCGAATCATGGTTGGTTCACCACAGTCTTTCTGAACGGCGTAGAACGAAGCAGCCGGGGCCTTGTTCTTTTGATCGCTACAGGGGATCCTGGCGCAGCTGCTCCAGCGCGCGGGCCATGTCCTCCGGCAGGGGCGCCTCGAACTCGAGCCACTCGCCGGTACGCGGGTGCCGAAACCCCAGCGTATGCGCGTGCAGGGCCTGTCGCGTCAGCCGTGCAAACAGTTGATCGTAGAAAGCTTTGCGTCGGGGCGTATGCGGCCCATAGCGGATCGTACGTCCCCCATAGATGGGATCGCCCAACACCGGGTGGCCGATATGTCGGGCATGCACACGGATCTGATGCGTGCGGCCCGTCTCCAGTTTGAAGCGTACGAGCGCGGCGGCCGGCAACGCCTCGACGACCTCGTAGTGCGTCACGGCCCGTTTGCCCCGATCGTCGGGCACGACGGCCATGCGCTGCCGGTCGCGCGGATCACGCCCGATAGCCGCCTCGATACGTCCCCGCGGCGGATCGGGCACGCCCCAGACGATCGCCAGGTAGGTGCGGGCGATCGTCCGATGCTCGAACTGGCGGGCCAGCCCGGTGTGCGTCACGTCGTCCTTGGCCACCACGATAAGCCCGGTCGTGTCCTTGTCCAGTCGGTGTACAATGCCGGGGCGCGGCGCCTCCAGTTTTGCTTCGGTCGGACCGGTGCTGACCATCGAAAGCCCGATCTCGTCGTCCTCAGGCAGGTCGCCTTCTTCGTCAAACCGCACCGGACCGCTTCCGATGTGGTAGAGCAGCGCGTTGACCAGCGTGCCTGATCGATTCCCCCGGGCCGGATGCACCACCAGCCCCGCCTGTTTGTTTATGACGATCAGATACGGATCCTCGTAGACGACGTCCAGCGGAATGGGCTCTGGAACGATCTCGACCGGCGGCGGCCGCATGATCCGCAGCGTGATCACATCGCCGGGTTGCACCGTGTAGGCCGGCTTCTGCACGACGACCCCGTTCACGGTTACCCGCCCCTCCCGGATGCCGCGCTGGATCTTCGTGCGCGAAGCCTGGGCCAGAAAGCGGGCCAGGTAGGCGTCCAGCCGCCCACCTTCCCGGTAACCCGGCGGCACTTCAAGACGAATGCAGACCTCCTGCAGCTCCATGCACTTAACAGATGATCACTGGAAACAAAGCAGCCGTTCGGCTCATTTTCCTTGACGCTGTCTTTAATGGATGTGCCCATGTCAGGTTCGATCGCGCAGGTTGTTGCCACCGAAGTCATCGAGCTGCTCAAATCGCTTGTACGGTTTCCGTCGCTGAGCCACCAGGAAGCCGAGATTGCAGACTTTGTCGAACACTACGTGCGCCAGGCCGGCCTGCCCGTCCGCCGGATGGACAACAACGTCTACTTCTGGCTGGGCGAAGGGGACGACCGGCTGCTGCTGAACTCCCATCTGGATGTGGTGCCGCCCTCGGCCGACCATCCGTTCGATCCCTTCGAACCGGTGGAGGTCGATGGCAAGCTGTACGGCCGGGGCACGGTCGATGCCAAAGCCAGCGGCGCGGCCATGACCACGGCGCTGCTGTCGCTGGCACGCGAAGGCTGGCGGCCACCGAACGGCCAGGTCATCGTGGCGCTGACGGCTTGTGAGGAGGCCGGCGGCGGCTACAACGGACTGGAGGCCCTGCGGCCGCATCTGCCCCCGCTGCAGGCTGCCATCGTAGGAGAGCCTACCTGCCTGCAGCCCTGCGTGGCCCAGAAAGGATTGCTGATTCTGAAACTGCACGCGCGCGGCCGCACGGCCCACGCCGCCCGACCCCATCTGGGCGACAACGCCATCCTGAGGGCCACCCGCGACATCCAGCGCCTGAGCCGGTTTCGGTTCGACCGGGCCGACCCGTTCCTGGGCGTGCCCACACTGACCGTTACCACCATCCAGGGCGGCACGGCACACAATGTGGTGCCGGAGCACTGCACCTTCACGCTCGACATTCGCACGACGCCAGCCTATACCCACGACGAGATCGTGCAACTGCTGGCGGGCGTGGTCGAATCGGAGATCGAAGTGCACAGCGACCGCTTCATTCCGGTGGCCACCCCGGTCAATGCCCGTATCGTGCAGGCGTGCCTGCGGGCCAATCCGGGCAGTCGTCCCTTCGGCTCGCCGACCGCCTCGGACTGGATCTTTCTGCACGACATCCCCACCGTCAAACTCGGTCCGGGTCCCAGCGAGCGTTCCCACACCGGCGGCGAGCACATCGAAATGGACGAACTGGTGCGGGCCGTCCAGGTCTATCGCGACATCATCCGCCACTACTATGCCCTCGGCGAAGAAAGCCGGGCCTGATCAGATAATGCCGAAAAACCAGGCAGCCTGAATTGCGACGCCGGTTCAGCGCAGCTTTTCGCTATTCGAGCGGTCGCACCCAGATGTTGCGAAACCGCACCCGGTCGCCGTGATCCTGCAGCATGAGCGGCAAACGATTCGGATGCGGTTCGTAGGGCGGTCGGGCCCGATGGGCGGTGGGACCGGTGAGCACGGCGCAGTCCTGCACAAGCACGCCGTTGTGGAAGACCGTCATGCGGGCCGGCTGCAGGAGTCGTCCTTCGGCATCGAAGCGAGGCCGCCGGAACACGATGTCGTAGGTCTGCCACTGGCCGGGCGGTCGCATGGCGTTCACCAGCGGCGGATACTGGCCATAGATGGCGGCCGCCTGGCCGTCGGGGTACGTATCGTTCTGGTAGGAGTCGAGCACCTGCACCTCGTAACGCCCCACCAGGAAGACGCCGCTGTTGCCGCGCCCCTGCCCTTCGCCCGTCACGTCCTCGGGCACCGACCACTCCAGATGGAGCTGCACGTCGCCAAAGGCCTGGCGGGTCTGGATGTTGCCGCTCCCGGGCACCACCTCCATGTAACCGTCCACCACGCGCCAGCTGGCCGGTCCGCCGCCGACCCGTTCCCAGGCCGACAGATCTGTGCCGTCGAACAGTACGATGGCGTCCGAGGGTGGTGCCGTCGGCCGATCGAACGGAGCCGGCGTCACCACCGGCGGCCGCGGCCGGTTCATGTCGTGGATAGCCCATGTCGTGTCGATCTGTGCCATGGTTTTCGGGATTCCTCCGTTGATGAGCCACAGCATTGCCAGCAGGATAATCCGTCGCATGGCCTGCATTTCATCGAAAGATTTTTCGAATGCCGGCAAACCGCAGGCGCTTCTGCGCTCAAGGCACACCGCCCCCGATCCTCCCGGTGCGCCATCCCCTTTCGACACAGGCTACGATACAGGGTGCTTTCGATCAAGAGCGAATCTGAATGAAAAAAACAGGGCCCCCGGCACACAACCGGGGGCCCTGCCAGGAGGTGCGGCTCATGCTACGGAAACGGCTTCATCGGGGCTACGCACCGCTTCGCGCTGCGCCAGTTGGAATCGCCGCACCATTTCGTTCAATTCGTCGGTGAGGCGGCTGAGGCCTTCAGCGGCGCGGGCGATCTGCTCAATACCCCGGGCCGCCTCGTGCGACAGATTGGAGATCATCTCGACGCTCTGGCTGATCTGTTCACTCGTAGCAGACTGCTCTTCGCCGGCCGCTGCAATCTGCGAGATGCGCTCCAGCACACGCTGCGCCCCCTCGACGATCTGCGTCAGCGCAGCACCGGTGCGGTCGGCCAGGCGGATACCCTCCTCCATCTCCTGCGTACCGCGTTGGATGGCCTGAACGGCCTCCTGGGTTTCGGCACGAACGTCTTCGATCATCTGGGCGATTTCTTTTGTGGCCTGGGCCGTGCGTTCGGCCAACTTGCGCACCTCGTCGGCCACCACGGCAAAGCCCCGACCGTGCTCGCCGGCCCGGGCCGCCTCGATAGCCGCGTTGAGCGCCAGCAGGTTCGTCTGCTCGGCGATCTCGTTGATAACCTGCACGATCTCGCCGATGCGCTCGCTGGAGGCGCCCAGCCGCTCGACCGTTCGGGCCGACTCACCCACCACCTGCGCAATCTGGCGAATCTTCGCGACCGTCTCCTGTACAACGTGGGCGCCCTCACGGGCACGATCGCCGTTTGCACGGGCAAAGTCGGCCGTCTCGCTGGCATTGCGCGCATTTTCAACAATGGTACGTACCATCTCCTCAATGGCCGTCGCTACCTCGTTAGCCTGTGCTGCCTGCTGCTGTGCTGAGGCTGCCAGTTCCTCACTGGAGGCGCTGATCTGAGCGGCCGAGCTGGCCGTCGTCGTGATGGCTTCGCTCACACGAACCAGCATCTGACGCATGTTGGCGACGGCCCGGTTGAAGCCTTCGTAGAGGCGCCCGATCTCGTCGTTCTTCCGGACTTCCAGGTGCACGGTCAGGTCGCCTTCGGCAAAGCGCTCCATCTGGGCCAGCATGTGCTCGACGCTCTCGGCCAGGTAGCGCTGCTGCGCCTCGATCTCGGCCACGGCCTCCTGTACCTTCTGCTCGACGCTCGCTTTCTCCTCCTGCAGCGCATCAAGTGCCTCGCGCATGGACGCCACCATCTGGTTGAACGCCCGGGCCAGCTTGCCCACTTCGTCTTCCGTCGGCATCGTGATTGTCACATCCAGCGCTCCTTCTGCAATGCGACGCGCGGCCCCTTCCAGCTCCTGAATCGGACGAACAACCGACCGACGAATTACCTGAAACGCCAGTCCAATTCCCAGCGAGACGGCTACCAAGGCAATCAATACCTCCAAAAACAGCCAGATCTGCTGGCGTTGCATCTGCTCCAACCGGGCAGCGCTCAGGTCCTGTTCTGCTTTCAGAAAGGCCTGTAACGTGGCTTCAATCTGCTTCTGAAGCGCCTGTTGCCTCATCTGAGGGGCTACTTCGCTGGATAGCTGGCGCCAGTCTGACCGACTCGCTTCTGAACGACGGGTCCACAACGTATCCATCGTCTGCTTCCATTGCTGTATCGCCGCAATCAGGCGTTGCAAGCGAGTGGTCTGTTCAGGGTTATCTGCGACCAGACGTTGCAGAGAAGCAAGCCCCTGATCGACCTGATGCCAGCGCTCCTGATACGCTTTTCTGAATAATTCCTCACCGGTCAGAAAGTACATCAGTATATTGCGCTCCACGGTGGCCCGGTCTATCGCAACAGCCTGCGCCCTGTACAAGACCTCCTGGGAATGGAAATTCAACGTTACCGTATTATGCAATGCACGGATGCCATTCCAGACAAAAAGGGCTGCAATTACCGCCAATATTTGGGGAACCAACAATGCAAGAATAACACGCTTTTGAAGCGAAATATTCCTTAAGTTGTTAAACATTCCCATTTTGCGCATTACACTTATTTGACCATGAAGCAAAATGTGGGGCTGCAAAAGGAATCGGCCAAAATGTTTCCTTTTTTAGCGAAATAGCATCATGTTGATTGTATTTTATCCACAAAACAATGACGCTTCTTGCGATAATGCTCTGGGAAAAAGGTCAGCCTGTCGCCTCGTGGGTGCAGCGCTTCACGGTGGGTGAGGACTACCGCTGGGACACGCTGCTCCTGCCCTACGACATCGAGGGTACCCGGGCCCATGCTGCCGGACTCCATCGGATCGGGATACTCTCCGACGTAGAATTCCGGGCCGTTTCAGAAGCGCTGGACGCACTGAAAGCCGAAGTGGCGGCCGGTCGTGTGGTGGTGCGTCCGGAGGACGAAGACGCGCACACGGTGATCGAAACATACCTGACCGAACGGCTGGGCGACACGGGTAAAAAAATCCACACGGGCCGCTCACGTAACGACCAGGTGCTGACGGCGATCCGACTCTTTCTGAAAGACGGACTGCGCGAGGCGGGCCGCCAGGTTGCGCGTCTGGTCGAGCAGCTCTGCGAGTTGGGCACCGCCTACAACGACGCGCTCATGCCGGGCTACACGCACCTGCAACAGGCCATGCCCTCGACGGCCGGCCTCTGGGCGCTGGGCTACGCCGAGCTGCTGCTGAGCGACCTGGCTGCCCTGCGCCATGCGTACGACCAGGTGGACGTTTCGCCGCTGGGCAGTGCGGCCGGTTACGGGGTGCCCTTTCTGGCGCTGCCCCGCGAGGAGGTGGCCCGGCGCCTGGGCTTTCGTACGCTGCAACTGCACGTGACGGCCATCCAGCTCTCCCGGGGCAAGCTAGAACTGCACGTCGCCCATGCGCTCGTGCAGGTGGGCGCCACGCTCAATCGCATGGCCTCGGATCTGGTGCTGTTCAACAGCCAGGAGTTCGGCTTCGTGGAGCTTCCTCCGGAATTCTGCACGGGCAGTAGCATCATGCCCCAAAAGCAGAATCCGGACGTGCTGGAGTTGGTGCGGGCCGGCTACCACCGGCTGCTGGCCGAAATGAACGTGCTGCTGACGCTTCCGGCAAATCTGCCCTCGGGCTACCACCGCGACCTGCAACTCACCAAGGAAGCCGTCGTCCGCTGCGTACTGCACGCGCACGAGCTGCTGACGGCCATGGCGCAACTGCTGCCCGGACTGCACTTCCGGCGCGACCGCATGCAGGCGGCCTGCACGCCTGCCCTGCTGGCCACGGCCGAAGCGCTGCGCCGCGTGGCCGAAGGCGTTCCCTTCCGAGAAGCCTACCGCCAGACGGCCGCTGCACTCGACAGCCTCCCCCAACCCGATCCCGAAACCGTCCTGCGCGCCTACCGTGTGGACGGCTACCCGGGGCGGGGACGACCGGACCGCCTGCTGGAGCAGCTCCGCGCCTTTCAGGACTGGCTGACCCCAACCAAACCCGAGGGCGCGTAGCTACCCGAGCCGCTGCAGCAATTCCTTCCAGGGCGTGGCCACCATCGTTTCGGTCGTGGCCCGCGCCAGACCGCGGATGATCATGGCCGCCCGCTTCACCTCGGCCTGATCGTCCGCCTCCACGGCATCCACAATATCTATAGCGGTCCAGCGTCACGTAGCTCTCCTTCCAGGTGACGCTCGGACAGCGCTTGCGGATCTCCTTCGGCCAATTGCCGGAACTCGGCTGAGTCTTTGAAAGCGTCCAGTCCCAACCGCGTGAAGATCAGATAAGTCGCCGTGGTGCCTCCACCGGTCTGAGAAGACTTTATAGAACAGATGCCGCAGCGCACCCGCGCTGCACTACGGTGAGATCACTTTCAAAACGGATCGTCTCTCTAACAGACGGTTCCTCGGGTATCCAGTCCATTACAGCACCCTTTGCCCGGTATCAACCGACCAGATACTCCACAGCAAAAGAATGTGACGCTGTAAGTAGGCGGTGCGCGCAGTCAGGCACGAAGCGCAAACAAAGTACTGCCCGCAAACGCCCCGACAGGTGCTTCTCTGGCCTATCTGCTAATGCCCGCGCGGCAAGCTATTCGGAATGCGGGCTACTGCACCGTTACGGAAGAATCGGCGCCCCGTCAACCACCGTCAGCACCCAACCTGCTTCCCGGCAAGGCGATGTTACGAGATGCCCGATCAGGCTACGACATGTTATCCGTGGCAACTCATTCTTCCAAAATATAAACCGCCGAAAGATTGCGGGCGAGCTGGCCGTAGTCGAGGCCATAGCCAATGACAAACTTGTTGGGAATGCGAAAGCCTACATAGTCCAGCGGCACGTCGACCTGTGTGGCTTCAGGCTTGTGCAGCAACGTGACCGTTGCCACCGAGGCGGGCTCGTATTCTCTGAGGCGTTCCAGAATGAACTGCATGGACAGGCCCGTATCGACGATGTCTTCCACGATCAGCACATGCCGCCCGCGAATGTCGGCGTCGATTTTTTTCAATTCATATACCTGTCCACTCGACACTTTCTCGGCCCCGTACGAGGAGAGTTTCAGAAAATCGACCTCACAGTCAATCGTGATGTAGCGCATGAGATCGGCCAGGAACATGAACGCGCCGTTGAGCACGCCGATCAGAATGGGCCGCTTTCCTTCATAGTCCCGGCTGATCTGGCGTCCCAGTTCGGCCACGCGCTGCTGAAGCGTGGCGACATCCAGAAACAGCCGGAATCGCTCACCGCGACACTCCACCACTTCGGGCATTTCACAGGATACCGGTGTATGGTTACAGGCCATGATTGTTCGGGGTGGGTTGAAAATTTCGCCCAATTTAGGACACCGAAGACTTTTCCGGTAGAGACTGTTCAGGTTTCCAGCAGAGTTTCACCACGCGGCGGGTTTCCGGACGCACCCGGAACGGATCGGCCAGCCGGTAGCCCACCAGCCAGACGATCTCATCGTTCTGACAGACGACATAGCATTGGTCGCGCCGATCGACGGGCACCTTCAGATCGGTCAGCAGGTCGCTGATTTTCCGGTGGCCACGCATACCCAGCGGTTGCATGCGATCGCCGGGTCGCCAGCGACGCACGCGCAGCGGCCATCGGATCCGGTCGGCGTCCACGTAGGCGATCAGCGGCACGCCTTCGTCGAGGCGCTCGGGCACGGTCTCCAGCAGCGTGGCGACCAGCGTACCGCCGGCCAGCTGCAGCGTTCGGTCGGGCTCCAGCAGTCCCTCGTCGGGCCGAACAGACCGCGACCGGGAACGGAAGCGCAGCAGGTTACGGTCGCGCCAGATCGTCCCCTGCGGCAGTTCCAGACGACGACCCGGCTGCGCCTGCAGCAGGCGGAGCGCCTGTGCCACCACGCGGTGGCGCTGGGGGGCGCCCGGTAGCCAGCGCCGCAGGGCTTCCAGGATCAGACGCTGTTGCCAGACCGGCGGCTGCGTGCGGAGCGGCTCCAGGCGCAGCGCCCGGTCAGACTCGTCCACCACCTCCTGCCATCGCCGCCGCAGCTCCGGCCGGAACGTCGCCTCGTAGTAAGCCTGGAGCAACTCGGCCGTGTGTGCCAGTCGCGCGGCCACTCCTGCCCCGAAGTGCCGCGCCAGCAGCGGTAGCACCTCGTGCCGGATGACGGCGCGTCGATAGTGCAGGCTGGCATTGCTCACGTCCTCCCGCCAGGGAATCCCTTCGGCCCGCGCCCAGGCTTCAATCTCGGTCCGGCTTACCGCCAGCAGCGGTCGCACGAGCCAGATCGGGCCTTCCCGTTCCAGCCTGCGTTTCGGCCACATGCCCAGCAACCCTTCCAGCCCACTTCCTCGCATCAGGTTCAGCAGCAGCGTCTCGGCCTGATCGTCGCGCTGGTGCGCCACGGCCACCACATCGATCCCCTCCCGAAGCGCCACGCGCCGAAAAAACGCATAGCGCACCTGCCGGGCCGTCGCCTGAATGGCACGCCCCCCCGTGCGTGTTTGCAGGTCGAGCCGGGCCACCCGCAGCGGCAGGCGATGCCGGCGGCAGAACCGGCGCACCAGGGCTTCGTCGGCGTCCGAGTCGGCGCCCCGCAGCCGGTAATTGACGTGTGCCACCACCGGCCGGTATCCCAGGCGACGCAGCACTTCGAGCAGGACCATGGAGTCCACACCGCCACTGACCCCCACCACCACGCGTTGACCGGGCTGCAACAGGGCTTCGGTCTCGATAAAGTGACGAACCCGTTCGGGCAACATGCTCGGCGGTCGGTTCAGGCGCGTCCGAAGCGCCGCTCCAGTTCTTCCAGCGTGAGGCGAATCATGGTCGGCCGCCCCGTGGGCGCCACGTACGGCGTCTCGCAGAGAAAGAGCTGGTCGATGAGCGTCCGCATCTGCTTTTCCGTCAGGCGCGTGCCGGGCCGGATCGCATTGCGCCGGGCCATGCTGCGGGCCAGGTTTTCCCGGCTGGGCAGCCGCAGCGGCAGGTTGGCCTTGTACTGCGCCAGCAGGTCTTCGAGCATGGTGCGCTCGTCGCCCGGGCGGATGTCGTCGGGCACGCCGCGCACCACCACGGTGCGACCGCTGAACAGTTCCAGGTCGAAGCCCAGCGCCCGCAATTCAGGCAAGAGCTCTTCGATCAACGCGAAATCGGCCGGCGCGAACTCCAGCGTCTGCGGAAAGAGCAACTGTTGCGACAGCCCGAAGCCGCTTTCCAGATTGCGCAGTGCCCGCTCGTAGAGGATGCGCTCGTGTGCCGCGTTCTGATCGATCAGGAGCAGGCCCGAGCGAATCTGCGTCAGGATGTAGCGGTCGTGCACCTGCCAGATCAACGTGTCGTGCTCGGGCGTCTCCTCGTCGCTTTCGGGCCGCACACTCGAGGGTAGCACGGTCTGCTGAGAAGCCGACGTGACTTCTTCCGACTCCACGGCGTAAAGTCGGCGGCTCACCTCGCCGGGCGGCATGTGCAGTGGCGTCGGGCCGGCAACGTCGATGCGCGGAGCCGGTGCAGCCTGCGCCACACCGGAGGGGGCCGTCACAGCGGCGGCCGATTCCAGTTGCGGCACCAGGTCGGCCATGCCCAGCGCCCGCCGTACGATGGCCCGCAGCACACCGTAGATGCCTCGCTCGTCGTCGAACTTGACCTCCGCCTTGGTGGGATGTACGTTCACATCCACGTGCTTCGGGTCCAGCTCCAGAAACAGCACGAAGAACGGATGCGTGCCTTCCGGGATCAGGTGCTCGTAGCTGCTCGTGACGGCATGCTCCAGGTAGCGATGGCGCACGTACCGGCGGTTGACAAAAAAGAACTGCTCGCCCCGGCTCTTTCGGTGCAACTCGGGCCGTCCCAGAAAACCTCGCACCGACAGGTAGCTGGTCGCCTCCTCGACGGGGATCGTCTGTAACGCATATTCCGGCCCGAAAAGCGTCCCGATGCGCCGGCGCAGCCGTTCGGCCGGCGACGGATCGGTCTCGGGCACGAGGCGATAGATCTCCACGTCGTCATGAATGAGCGTGAAGCCCACCTCCGGATGCGAGAGCGCCAGCACCTGAAAAGTCTCGACGATGTGTTTGAACTCGGTGGCCGGGGTCTTGAGAAAGTTGCGGCGGGCCGGCACGTTGTAAAACAGGTTGCGCACGGCCACCGAGGTGCCGTTGGCCGTGGCGCAGGGCTCGGCTGCGATCAGGTGGCCACCTTCGATCTGTACCCGGTAGCCGGCCGCATCCTGCGCTCGCTTCGTTTTCAACTCGACACGGGCCACGGCGGCAATCGAAGCGAGCGCTTCCCCGCGAAAGCCCAGCGTGCGAATGCGTTCGAGGTCTTCAATCGTACGGATTTTGCTGGTGGCGTGTCGCTGAAAGCACAGGCGCGCGTCGGCAGGACTCATGCCGCAGCCGTCATCGACCACCTGCACAAGCGTTTTGCCTGCATCCTTCAGAATGACCGTGATGTGGCGGGCACCGGCATCCAGTGCGTTTTCGACGAGCTCCTTCACGACCGAGGCCGGACGTTGCACCACCTCCCCGGCGGCAATCTTGTTCGCCAGGGATTCCGGCATAATCCGGATCAGGCTGTCGGAGGCTTCCGCTTCCGGCGTCATAGGCTTGTGTTGCGTACTACCTGGCGTTTTTTCAGCCCAGTGCGTTGTAAACGTAGAGGGCCATCAACAGCAGAATGATGAAGTAAATCAGGCTGAGCGGGTTGCGCCGCTTGGAAAGGGCCCGGCGCTCGATGCGCAGGCGTCGGCGCAGGCGTTCTTCACGTTCCGGATTGTAGTAGCGCGGCTCGTAGGAAAAGCGCCGGGGCGTTACTTTGCGTCCGGGTAGGAAGATACCCATGCCCTGCCTTCCTGATTTCCGGTTCGGGAGTTTATACAGGACGCGTGGTCGCCCGTTCCACGCTCAACCGTAGAGACCGGCCACCCAGCGCAGATAGCAGTAGGCCAGCGGAGCCACCACGACGAGCGCGTCGAAGCGATCGAGCACGCCGCCGTGCCCGGGGAGCAGGTTGCCCGAGTCCTTGACGCCGGCTGCGCGTTTGAGCAGGCTTTCGGCCAGATCGCCCGGCGGGCCGATCGCTCCGCAGAGCAGTCCCAGCACGAGCACGTGCGGCCAGGCCAGAAAGTCGAGCACGCTCAGACGCAGCACGACGGCCGCCAGCAGCGCCCCGCCCAGCCCTCCGACAAATCCTTCCCACGTTTTTCCCGGCGAGACGCGTGGGGCCAGCGGTCGTTTTCCCATCAGCCGTCCCACGGCATAGGCCAGTGTATCGGCCGCCCAGATCATCACGAGCAGCCCCAGCGTGAGCCAGAACGCCTGCCGATCTTCCGGTCCCGGATGCAGCCGCAGCGCCAGCAGGCTGCCCAGCAGCGCGGCCGGATACAGCGCACCGAAGAAGGTAGCGGCCAGCCGCACGGGAGCTTCCGAAAGCGGTACACGCCGGAACGGTGCCCGGGCAAGCAGGCCCACCCCCCAGACGACGGCCAGCGGGAGAGCCGGCGGCCAGACCGGCGCCAGCACGAGCAGCAGGCCCAGCACCAGACCGCCGGCCCGGTAGGCCGGCAGCCCCGCCAGCCCCAGAAGCCGGTAGCTTTCGAGCATGCCGGCCACGGCCATCGCCACCACCACGCCGGCAAACACCCATCCGCCCAGCCACAGCGCCCCCACCAGCAGCGGGATGCCCACCAGGGCCGTCAGAACGCGCAGGAGCAGGTTGGACGCGGCACTGCGCTCAGCCCGTCGGCGGTTCTTCATCGTCGGGCAGGTTCAGTCCCAGATGATCGGCGCCCGAGTCGAGCCGCGCTTCCGTCTCCGGATCGTGTGCGGGCGGCGCCCCGGGATCGGCCGCTTCGGCCGCTCGACGCAGCGTTTCATCGTCCACCGTCTCGGCCAGAAGGCGGCGGGCGGCCTCGGCGTAGCGGGCCGGCACGCGCACGCTGACCCGTGCCAGGTTGCCCACATTCAAGTTGAAGACGTGATCACGCTGCGTGAAGACGACGGCCGGAATGCCGGCATCGTCCAGCCGATCGCGCACGATATCGGCCTCGTAGTCGGTGCTGCTCCGAAAGACCTCGACCCAGTCTTCGTGTCGGGAAGTGTCGGTCATGGCATGGGCTCCGTCAGGTTGTTCGTCAAACGGGTACGCCGCTCCAGCCGAAAAAGTACCCACCCGAAGCCGATCAGTCCCACCGCCACCAGATACCAGGGCACGTCGAGCTGCTCCAGGTCCTGCCAGCTCAGACGCGGATGGTGCTCCGCATAAGCGGCCAGTAGCACCGAAAACGCATTATTGGCAAAGTGAACGGCCACGGCACTCCAGAGGCTGCCGGTGCGCCAGACCAGATAGGCCAGGTACACGCCCAGCACGCACAGTGGCAGTGCCTGCGTCAACCGCAGATGGTAGAGACCGAAGACGATCCCGGAAAAAAGAACACCGCCGACGACACCCAGGGACCGCTCGGCCTGCCGCTGCACGTAGCCTCGGAACAGCAACTCCTCACAGAAAGCGGGCACCACGGCCAGCACCAGCAGGTTGGCTCCTACGTTAAGGCCACCCTGCAGGGCCGCCTCGATCAACTCCATCTGCATTGCGTCGAACGCCCGCCACGACTCGGGCAGCGGCAGCGCCTCGTTGACGTGTCCCAGCCACTGCACCACCGGCATCAGAAAGGCCAGCCCTAACAGTGCCCAGCCCAGCTCGCTTCCCCGAACCGGTTGCAGCCGCAGAAAGCGCGGTGCCTGGCGGGTGTGTAGCCGCGTCAGCAACCAGGCCGGCAATGCCAGCCCCAGCACCTGTCCGGCCGTGTTGGCCAGCAGCAGCAGTCCGGGCTGGCCCTGCACCAGACGCGGCAGGTCCATGAGCACCGACAGGTCCTGCCCCCGGCTCAGGACGCCCAGCACAAGCACCAGCGGACTGATCACCAGTTGAAAAAGCACGAATGCCAGCAGCAGACTCAGTGTGGCCGTCAACAGCGGCGGCCACTGCGCCCGCTCCAGCGGACCATTAAGCCAGGTGTTCTGTTCAGTCATAAGCCATACAGTTTGCACCTCAGGCACGAAGATACGGCAGGCGACTTCTATCAGAAAAGCCACAGCACCTCGGGAACGCGCGCCGGACTCCGGGCGTATCGTCGGCACCTCCGCAGGGGCGTGCTCTTCACGACGAATGCATGGATGAAGACCGAAGCGCACGCCTATATTTCACTCCGTGCTGCGCCCGTAGCTCAGGGGACAGAGCACCAGCCTCCGGAGCTGGGTGTCGCAGGTTCGAATCCTGCCGGGCGCACCACAGGCCGGCTCCCTGCAGCCGGCTTTTTTCGTATGCTCAGGTCATTCCCATCACCAGTCTCTTCATGCCATGCGTCCGCTGATCGGTCTGCTGCTGACACTGCTGCTGCCTCCGCATCTTTTTGCCCAAGACACGCTCTGGACGCCGCTCTTCAACGGCAGGGACCTCGACGGCTGGGAGCACGTAGGCGAAGGGCGCTTCGTCGTCGAAAACGGCCTGCTCAAAACCGAGGGCGGCATGGGTCTGCTCTGGTACACGCGCCGGAAATTCGGCAACGTTGTCATCCGCGTCGTTTACAGAAATCCGGACGGTAAGAACGCCGGCGTGTTCATTCGCATTCCGGAGCCGCCCACCGAACCCTGGATGCCCGTCAACCGCGGCTACGAAGTGCAGATCGACGACCACGGCGACGACTACCACTGCACGGGCGTGCTCTACTCGCTGACGAAAGCCCGGGCCCGTCCTTCCCGCCCCGGCGAATGGAACGTGATGGAGATCATCCTGGACGGTCCGCGCACCATCGTGCATGTCAACGGCGTGCTGGTGACCGATTATGCCGAGGGCGATCCCGTGCCGCCTAAAAAGGCCTGGTACGAGCCGGAGCGGGGGCCACGCCCCCTGGAGGGCTACATCGGCCTGCAGAATCACGGGCCGGACGACGTGGTCTATTTCAGAGAAATCAGCGTGCGTCCTCTCCGGCGCCCCTGAAAATGCGCCGAGATCTGGCGGCGACATGCGCCAGAAGCGCATGTTTCTTCACGGGCGCGTCTGCACATTGGGATATAGACACACCGAGGAGTTTTCAGGAGACGCGCCCATGGAACGCCCTAACGAACGTATGGCACAGGCTTTCCGGCAACTGTCGAATCAACTGGACGAACTCTCGAAGCGGCTTCGGGTCGTTTCCGACCGCATGGGCTGGATCGCCTACCGCCACTTCAACTGTCCCTTTGGCGAAAGCGATATGGCCTGCCGCATCTGGGTTCGCTTCCGGCAGTACACGACCCTAAACTGAGCCTCCGCCTCATCCCCGCACGGCACGCGATGCCCGAAAAGCGCCTGCCTGCCCGTCAGGAGGCGCTTTTCGTTTCCGGTATCGGCAGCGCCAGTTGTCCTTCCGTAGCGGCCACGATTGTGGCCACCGTCAGATCGCCCGTGACGTTCGTCACGGTCCGGCACATGTCCAGAATGCGGTCCACGCCCAGGATCAGTGCAATGCCTGCGCTGGGCACGCCGACCGACTCCAGGATGATCACCAGCATTACGATCCCCGCGCTGGGCACGGCCGCCGTGCCGATCGAAGCCAGTACGGCCGTCAACAGAATCGTGAGCTGCGCGCCCAGATCCAGCCCGAGCCCCAGCGTTTGCGCGATGAACACGGCCGCCACGGCCTGATAGAGTGCCGTGCCGTCCATGTTGATCGTGGCCCCCAGCGGCAGCACAAACGACGAGACCTCTTCCGACACACCTAGGTTTTTTTCGGCACACTCCATCGTGACCGGCAGTGTGGCCCCACTTGACGAGGTGGAAAACGCCACAAGCTGCGCCGGCGCGATACCGGAAAAGAACGTTTTCAGCGGCACGCGGGCCAGTAGCTTGAGCAGCAGCGGATAGGTTCCCAGCGTGTGGATTACCAGACCCAGCACCACCGCCAGACTGTAATAGCCCAGCGCGGCCAGCAGTTCGAAGACCTGTTGCAGGTTGTCGCGGGCAATGGACGTGATGGTGTCGGCCAGCAGCGCAAAGACCCCTATCGGGGCGATGCGCATGATGAGTTCCACCAACTGAATGACCAGCGCATTGACCCCGTCGAAAAAGGCAATGACCGGCCGGGCCTTGTCGGCGGGGATCAGGAGCAGCCCGATTCCGGCGAACAGCGCGATGAAGACCACCTGCAGCATGTTGCGATTGTTCGACGCCGCTCCGAAAACGTTCTCGGGTACGATGTCCACGAGCACCTGGAGCGGTCCCCGCTGGCGCGTCTGTTCGGCCAGCTCGGCCCGTGCCTCGACGTCGGCCTCGTAGGCCTCCTGCAACCGCGTGCGCATTTCAGGCGGCACGGCATGGCCGGGCCGCAGTACGTTTACGATCCCCAGGCCGATCGTGATGGCCACGGCCGTCGTGGCCACGTAGATGGCGATCGTCTTCCCCCCTATGCGAGACAGTCGCCGCAGATCCGACAGCGACGTTACCCCCACAATGAGCGAGGCCAGCACAAGCGGAACGGCGATCAACTTCAGCAGGTTGATGAAGATCGTCCCGAACGGCGCCACCCAGTGTGCAACAAAACCGCCCCATCCCTGCGCCGCGGCCAGCAACCCGAAAAGCAGACCCAGCAGCAGTCCGATCAGAATCTGCCAGTGCAGCTTGCGATACCAGGGCATCGTACGATCATTTCTTTACTTTCTCGGATGATGCCCAAAGAACCAAAACGGCCGGCACGTTTGCAAGCCCTTTCGGCCATAATCCTGCAAAAAAGCCCGGCCCCTTGCAGGACCGGGCATGTCGCCGGCTCAGGCTTCGAGCTTCAGGTCTTTTCGCAGTTCCTTGTTCCGGCTGGGCTTCCAGATGAACTGGTCCACAAAATAATGATGCAGCGGGAAGCCGATCAGAAAGCCCTTGAGCAGCGCGTCGGTGTGCAGCTCACCAAAAAGCGGCACCTCGCTGGTGATCACGAACGGCGCGCAGCCCGGATGCACGTCGAACGTGCAACCCAGCAACCGAAAGATCGCTGCAAAGAAAATGGCGCAGCCAAAGTAAGTGAGCAGGTTACGCGAGATTTTCGGCGCCAGCCCGAACTGCCGCTGGTCCACGCCCGGCCGATGATACCGGTTGCGATGGTGAAACCAGACGATCGCGTGGTACTGGATGTCGTGAAAGATCGTCACAAACGCGCCGAAGGCCAGCAGCGGGGCCGTCAGTACGGCCGGCGCGTAGCACACGTACACATGCAGCGGCACGACGGCCAGCATGAACAGAATCTTGGGCAGGTTGATCGGCTCGCCCCGGCGCCACTTAACCATCTGGCGTGTGATGAAGAGAACGGCCAGCGTGCCGACGGCGGCCGCCGTAATTGCCACCACCCAGTGCTCCCAGGCAAGCGCCCGCAGGTAGTTCAGGTCAAACAGGGCTTCAAGCCGGCTGCCGTGCGGCAACGGTGGGTAAGCCGGAAAAGCCTCGGGCAGGCCGAGTCCCCGCCGGGCTTCCGGATGGCGCACCACAAAGGCCACAAACGGCAGCAGCAGCCCCCCGTAGAGCAACGCGCTGTCGATCCGGTAGTCGGTCCGATCCAGATCATTGTTTTTGCGCTGGTAGAGCCGCAGGAAGCCGTAGTGCTGCCGGACCACATGCCAGTAGGCCCATAGCCCGAAAAACACCAGAAATGCCTTCCAGGGAAGCTGGTAGTTTTCGATCCCCAGCCGGTACAACCCCCAGGAAAGCAGAATCATAAAGGGCCCGGCTGCAAACCAGAGCAGACTCCAGGTAAGCAATTTCTTGCGCTGCCGGAATTCCTGCTTGTCCAGATAGGTGCGGCTAATCGTCCCGAAAAAGTGCGGGCTGTCGAGGAAGACCACCCACAGGAACCAGACGGTGATCATGTCCCAGCCCAGTCCGGCATGCATGAAGAACAGCGCATAGCCGGCCAGGGCCCCGCCGATGAACCAGAGCAGATCCGCCCGGCGGTTGATGATCCAGTTGACCGAGACGCGCGCTTCCAGCGCATGTGCATAGCTCAACAGACGCGGCCTCATGGCGCTTTCTCCCTCAGACAGGCTCCGGGGAAACAACAGGCTAAATAAAAAAAGCGCCTGCCAGAAAGGCAAGCGCCTGATTTTTACAGGGTTGTTCTGCCGGCTACTTCTTGAAGTTCAGCAGCAGCGAAAAGCGCATTGTGTTGGCCAGCGGATGGTTTTCCTTGAGCGCGTACACGTAGGAGAAGTCCACGCCCAGGATGTTGTAGCGCAACCCGGCGCCGAAGGTCATGAACTGCCGGTTGCCGTTGTAGGGGTTCTCGTAGAAGAACCCGGTCCGCAGCGCGAAAAGCTGGTTGTACCAGTACTCCACGCCCATGCCGATCATGAGCTGTTCGAAGATGTTCAGCGTGCGGTACCGGGCCTCTTCTTCGTTGAGCGCGTTCGTGCGCACTTTGATCGGCCGCCAGGCCGTGAAGATCGCCTTGTAGAACGGATCGGCCCGCGAGCCGGTCGAGTCGCTCCGCACGCGAATGAGCAGCTTCGTGAAGTCGTTGGCGAACGTGATCCGGTTGTAGGGGTCCAGATCGATGGTAAAGGCATAGCCGAAGCGCAGGTTGGTCGGAATCGGGTCTTTCTGGGCGCCATCGGAGTACTGGATCTGGGGCCCCATGTTGTTCAGGTTGAAGCCGGCCGAGAACTGCGCTTTCGTCTGGCCGCCCAGGCTGAACGGAGCCGTCCGGTACAGCAGGCCCAGATCCATGCCGAAGGATTTGCCAGCCTTGGTCTCGCGGCCCTCGACCTGAATGCCCGAAGCCAGGTTCGAGTAGATGTAGCGGAAACCCACGCCCAGCGCCAGCCGCTCACTGATCGGGTAGCCGTAAGAGACACCCACGGCCACATCGTAGGAGCGGAAGGTGCCCAGCGGGTTGTTGTTTTCGTCGCGCCACTCATGCTCGCCCATGTTGAGCAGCGTCACGTGGACGCCCATATTGCCGGATTTGCCTACCGAGAAGCGACCGACCAGGTATTCGTAGTACAGGCCGGCGTTGAACTCCGGCAGCCAGTTCGAGTGTGTGAGCGAGACCTCGACGGCCGCGGGCTGGAAGGCCAGTCCGGCCGGATTCCAGAACAGGGCATAGGCGTTGTCCGCCACGGCCACGCCGGCGTTGCCCATGCCGGCGCCCCGGCTATCGGGCTCGATCTGCAGAAACAGCACGGCCGCCCCCCCTACCTGGGCACGGGCCGTCTGTCCCCAGCTCATCAGCAATCCCAGTCCCAGCAATGCGCAAAGCGTGCGCAGCATGTGTTGAACCGTACGCATAGCGTGCTCCTGTTTTGGAGGATAACCCATTGTTTTCCCTTTCGGTTCTGTTTGTTTAAACAAAAACAGGGCCGATTCAGCGAATGATCGCCAGGCGGTCGATATGCTCGGCCACCTGACGCGAGCCGTCCGGCCGTTCTATTTCCACCCGCAGGCGGTACAGGTAGATGCCGGTCGCCAGCGGGTCCCGGTCCTCGTCGCGTCCGTCCCAGGGAATCACGACCAGGTTGGCCGGCAGCACCCCGGTCGGGAGTGTCTCAATGCCGTCGAGCGTGCGCACCGGACGCCCGGCCAGCGTGTAAATGCGGAGCTGCACGCGCGCCGGGGTGCCGGCCGGCTGGTTGTGCTCGAACACGAACCGCGTGGGGCCGGTCGTCGGGTTCGGGTAGTTGAACACATTGCGCAGCTCAAGGCGACTGTCGTCGCTGACGATGAAGTCCAGCGAAGCGGTGCTGACGTTGTTGAGCACATCCCAGGCTCGCACCGTGAGCGTATGGGGTCCGGGCGTCAGGTCGGTGAGCGTCCACTCCACCCGGCCGCGCTGGTACGAGTTGGGCTCGCTCCGGAAGGCGCTGCTCAGGTTCTGCGCCCGTGCCTCGTCGCCGTCGATAATCAGCAACAGTTCGTGTCCGAGCCCGGCCCCTACCGTGTTGATGCCGGAGGCGTCGTAGAGTTGTACGATCAGCCGTGGGTTGGGCGGTACCAGGCCACCGGAGACGAACGTCGTGTCGTTCAGGTAGAGTTGGATTTCCGGCCCTTCCCGGTCGTCCGGGATCGAGGCCGCCGTTCCGCCCACCACAAAGCCTTCGGTATAGCCGGCCGCGTGCGCTTCGGTATTATAGGCGTAGGCCGAGATGCGACCCCGTCGGTTGCTGTAGAGGATGTCTTTGGGCACCACGAAGGTGGCCGCGAAGCGGCCGTTGCGCACGTCTACCTGGCCACGCCAGATCAGATCCTCACGCACCAGGTAGTACGGTGTGGGCATGTAACGCCAGTACGGCAGGGGCTTCTGCCGTTCGGCATCGAACACGGTGAGCGTGGCTATCCCGCTAAAGTCGGCGTCGAGCTGGCCCGCGACATCCTGCACATAGCCGCGTACCGTCACGCGCTCGAGCGCCCGCATGGTCACCGGCTGTGCGGGATCCGGCGCCTGGTCGTTGATGCTTTCCACGACGACGCGCCGATTCGGGAAGCCGAAGCGCAGCGTCGGGTCACCCAGCAGGTTGAAGCGTCGGTTGTTGTTCTGCAGCCCGGCCCGTGTGTTTTTCATGCGACGCAGCGCATCGCCCAGCCGGGGCATCTGTCCGTCCGCCTCCGGCCGAAACAGGTACCTGTTCAGCATGCGGTTGAGCCCTACGTTCAGGACGCTCGTGTCCGCCGACGTGTAAACGAGCCGCACGGCGCTGAAGACGGCCACCGCCCCGCCGTTAGGATTCAGCAGCAGTACCTCGCCGCCACTCTGCCTCTCGGTCATGTCCCAACGGCCCCAAGTGCAGGTGGCCGTAATGAAGATGGCCAGCCGGTCGCGGTTTGTCAGCGCGGCCGCATCGTCTCTGGTAAAGATCTCTTCCTGCGCCAGCACGTCGCTGCTGCCGTGTCCGCTGTAGTTGAACACAAGCGTGCCTTCCTCCAGTACCCGCAGGATGTCGCGTCGGGCTTCGGGAATGCGCCAGATGCCCATGAACACGCGCGGATAGGACACGGCATAGATCTTCTGCACGTCGATGGTCGGGAAGTACTGCTTCACTTCCTCGGCCACCACGTCGATGTTCTGCACATGCAGGTCCAGGTCGTTTTGCTGCGCGGCCACACCCGTTGGGCCGTCGTCGGCCACGAACGTGTAGCGCATCCGCCAGGGGCCGTAGGTGGCCGGGCTTTCGTAGCGGAAAATTTTCTCAAGCACCTGCTGCGCCTCTTCGGACGTCTGCACCGGAAGGCGTCCGATCCCCAGATCCAGCCGTTCCGTGCTGAAGGCCCCGGCGCCATAATCCGTCCAGAGTCCTTCGTTGTCGTCGAGCAGCCCGAAATAATCGTCGCTCGTATACGAGTTGATCGGGTGGTAGGAATCGACCGTCTCGTAAGGCGGCACCCAGTTGTTCAGGCTCGGTTTCTGCCAGAGTTCGCGGTAGTTGTAGTGGCCATCGCCGAAGAGCAGCGCGTAGCGCAGGAGCGACGAAGCGTCGGGCGCCCGATCATAGAGAAACTTCAGGTAGTCACGCACGGCCCGCATGTCGGGCACCCCGCCCGAAAACTCGTTGTAGATCTGCTCGACGGTGGCCACCACCACACGCAGTCCCTGGTTGCGCCGATGCTTGGCCAGTTGCTCGGCATAGACGCGGAACGTATCGGCCGTGATGATAGCCAGGTCAGGGTAAAAGTCGATGCCGTGCAGGTTCTGATTGGGCACGCGCCGGGCGCCGGACGGATCGAGCGGACGCACGGCAGCCGGCAGGAAAGCCACCAGCTCACGAGGGCGCTCCGGATCGTCGCAGACTACCTGCACGAGATAACCGCCGGGAGCCGCCCGCACCTCCAGTCGGTGGATGCTGCCCGGCTCAGTCACATCCCATACCTGCGGTGTTTCGGAAAAGCCTTCCAGCAGAAACTCGAACGTGCCGGTCTGTCCAGGCGGCGTGAAAAAGCGCAGGTAGCCGTCGGTGGCCACCAACCGCATGGGGTAGAATACGCGCAGCCATTCCAGCGCTGCCCGCGGATCGCCTCCGGGGTTTGTCAGCCGCATCTCCAGCTCCAGCGGCGTAGCCGTGGCCAGCGCCTGCGTGAAGGTTACCTCTGTAGCCCGGGCGACGGGACTCTCCGGATCCGGAAAAACCACCCCGGCCGAAGCGCGGGCCAGCTCCTGTCCCCGGGAAACGAACACGGCATAGGCCACCGGATTCGACTGGATTGCCACACGGGCGCGGTAGGTGACCGTTCCGGCCGTCAACCCCGGCGGCATCACGCCCTCCAGGATGCGCAGGCGTCCGGCCGGACTGATCGGCACGCTCACCCACGTCAGCCCACTGCCTTTTCCTTCGGCAATCCCCTCCTTGCTCCAGAGAAAATCTTCCGGATCGACCACGTAGCGTCCGGTGAGTTGCGCGACCGGCTGCGCATCGGGCGCGTCCGGGAAAGGGATCGTTTCGATGCGACGCCCGGCTCGATCCCCCACTTTAAGAAAGTAATAGTTCGCGTTGGAGAATGGATGCGTGTAGTGCTCCCACTCGCCCCGCTGCGTGTTATAGGTCCACCCCTGCACACCGGCTGCGTAGAAGATCAGCGCGTCGCCTTCGTCAAAAGAGCCGTCGTCGAGTCCGAGGCCCCAGACCGGGTTTTCGATCAGATCGGCCGGACGCGGCGCACTGTTCAGCGCCGGAAGGGGACGGCCGCCGTTGCCGTAGAGCTGAAGCTGGCGCGGATCGATCTCGTCCACCGAGCGCCCGATCGGCGCCAGCAACTCGGCCAGCGTGGCCCGATCGATGCGGTAGAGCCCCTCTTCGCGGATTGGGAATTTGACAACGGCCCCGTCGGCCAGCACGCTGCGCGTGACCTGGAGGTGGGGATTGTTCGAGGGCCGAAGCCCGGCGCCCGCCACGGAGGTCTGCGCTACGGGGTAACGCAGCCGTACCTGTAGCTGGCGGTAGCGTCGGAGCACCTGCCGGGCTTCATCGTAGACCAGCAGCCGCGCACTGAGCGTTCCGGCCGGGCGTCGCCGCTCCATGCCCACGCCCACCACCTCGACGGGCGGCTGGTTGAGCCAGGCAGCCAGCGACGCTCCCCGGGCATCCAGCGCGAGCGGTACCTCCTCATAATCGGCCGCCACGATCTCGACGCGCGGCGTCACCGGTGCGGGCAGCCAGACCGTCTCGGACGTCTCCCAGACGCCTCCGGTGGCCGCCACGACGGCCTTCCACGAAAGCGCCGTTACGTCGGCCGAGTCGAGCGCGGCGGCCAGCGGACGCGTCCACTGCGCCATCACTTCCAGCACGTCGCCCTGCGGCGTGCTTCCCAGCGAACGGACCGTAACCGACTGAGCCGCAGCGCTCAGCGCCAGCCAGAGGCCCAGCAGAAAGGCCACGCTCCTGCGTATGCACGTGCTCCCGGTGTACACCACGGACTTCATGCTTCTGGCACCCGCCCAGATGCCACTTTCAAACTACAACGTGGTACCCGCTGTCGCGATACGCAGGAGCCGAAAGGTGAACGGTTGATCGCGCTCTTGCTAAAGTTATCGACCGATCTACCTAAAGGTCAAGAGCACGCGCGCCTTTTTGCATTTTCCGGAGGTTTTGCATGCCGATATAGCGGCCGGTGCCGTAGTTTTTATGGTGAGCAACCTGTTGCACGAAAACCAGCCAACCGAACCGTGGCACAGATCATCGACGGCAAAGCGATTGCGGCCCAGGTGCACGCCGAAGTGAAGGCCGAAGTCGAAGCCTGGGTACGGGCCGGCCACCGCCCCCCCTACCTGGCCGTCATCCTGGTGGGCGACAACCCGGCCTCGGCTTCCTACGTGCGCGGCAAAACAAAAGCCGCCGCCGACGTGGGCATTGCCAGCGACACGCTGCACTTTGACACGTCCATCTCCGAGGCCGAGCTGCTGGCCGAAATTGCCCGACTCAACGACGACGACGGAGTAGACGGCATTCTGGTGCAGCTTCCGCTGCCCGATCATATCGATCCCAGCCGCGTGCTGAACGCGATCCGCCCCGACAAAGACGTGGACGGCTTCCACCCGATCAACGCCGGCCGCCTGCTGCTGGGCGAGCCCGGCTTCGTACCGGCCACCCCGGCCGGAATCCTGGAGCTGCTCCGGCGCAGCGGCATTGAAACCACCGGCAAGCACGCCGTGGTGGTGGGACGCTCGAACATCGTAGGCCGTCCGCTCGCCGCGCTGCTGCTGCACCGCGGCATCGATGCCACCGTCACGGTCTGCCACAGCCGCACGCGCGACCTGGCCGCCCTCACCCGCATGGCCGACATCCTGGTGGCCGCCATCGGCCGCCCGCGCTATATCACGGCCGACATGGTACGCGAAGGGGCCGTCGTCATCGACGTGGGCATCAACCGCGTGGACGACCCCACCCATCCCCGGGGCTACCGGCTGGTAGGCGACGTGGACTTCGAGGCCGTGGCCGAAAAAGCCGGCTGGATCACCCCGGTGCCCGGCGGCGTAGGCCCGATGACGATTGCGTTGCTCCTGCGCAACACACTCTACGCCGCTCAGCGACGCTACGCCTACGCCTGATCCCGCGCAGGCCGACACCCTTCAGCGTGGGTCGATACGCAGGCGGCCACGCCCGACCCCACCCATCCCCGAGCCGAGCCGGCCGGTGAGTACGGCCGGCTCTTGGGCAGCAGCCGCTGGGAACAAGTGCTGCCCCGGATTCAGGAGGACCTGGCCGGGCCGGTCGTCACGACTGCCCCCCGACTGACAGGCGCCCTGTTTGTCTTTCTCTTTTTTTCTATCCGATCTATCGCGCAACGGGCGCCGTACTTCGCCGCACGTGCAGCTCCACCGCCGCATCGACGCAACGCTCGCGTACCTGCTCATGCATGCCTACCGGCTTGTCGGGCTATCGTTCATCACAGTCCTGGTGCTGGCCCAGCTCGGCATCAACGTCACCGCCCTGCTGGCCGGACGCAGCATCGCCGCACCAAACGTCGTGCGGAGGGTATTTGTCCGAAGGAATATCATCGTCGCCATGTGATGGAACACCTGATCGGGCACTTGAAGGAATGCCGGCATCTGGCACCGCGCTTCGAGAAACTGGCCCGTCACGATCTGGAAATGGTTAAATTGGCTTGTATCCGGTATATCCTTAATCGCTATTTTTCAGAAACTGCCTGGCAAATCCGATCAATCAGCATCATTTTTCTTCCTCTTTATGCGTCATCAATAGAACAGAAATAAGTGTGACAAAAAATAAAGCTGAAAATACTAATGATATACCAAGAATTAATATTATAAAGTCGGTAACATCAAACTTAATGGAAATCATAATATCCTTATAAGATAGATATAAAATATAAAAGAGGAAACCTAAACCTGAAATAGCAGCAAACAAGCTATACCAGATTAAAAGCTTTATATCTTTTTTGCCTTTTACTTCTTTTTTCACGAAAAACAAATACTGAAGAGCTCCCAGGACTATAACAAGCATAAAACTTGCTCCACCAATGCTATATATCAAATATTCTGCCCAACCACCATTTTTAAATTCGAAAACAAATCCATAGATAAATCGAATTATAGCCAGTATAGCCCAAAATATTACATAAAACCTGGCTGGCTTCTTTCTAATAAAATTACCGACACGATCATCTATTCTCTTTAAGACACTCATGACTTATTCCGGGCGTATAATTTCGTTGCAAGCTCTCTGATAGTATTCATTATTCTTGCAGACCGAATAATTCTGTCGACACCAACGGGCTAAGTCTATTTTGTACATATTTCTAGTATCTAAGAAATACCAGAATGCTCCATTTATTGCTCCAACTATCGGAGCAAGTATTAAGCAACCTGCAGCCGCTCCTACAGCAGTACCTAATCCAGGCTCAACACTACCTACCGCCGCTCCTATCCCAGCTCCCGACGCACAACCTGCTCCCACACCTTTAAGTACTGCACTAACAGCTCCCTCCCAGGTCCGATAATCTCCGATCTGCGGCATGCTGTTGAGCTCACACGTCGTGTTCTGCTGCACCAGCCGAAGCCACCCACCACCACCCCGCCACGCCATGCCTCCACGTCCGCCACCTTCCCCCATCAACTCCTCAACCAGCGCCCAGAATGCCTCCACCCATTCCTCCCGACCAAATACCAACACCGCCATATCATACAACACCGCCGCATGCCAAAGCAACACCTCCGAACGCTCCGCACCCAACGCCTCCACCACCTCCCGCTCATACCGCACCAACCGCTCGTCCAACTCCGCCACCGTATGCGACGTCCGAAACTCCTCCCACAACCGACCCATCCACACCTGCTGCTCCTCATCCAATCCCAGACTATCCCACCAGACCGTCAGACGATCCCCCGAGCGAGCCCGCTCCAACACCGCCTGCGCCCGACGATACCCCATCACCACGCCCTCCACCCCGTAGGCCCGCTCGTAAGCCCGAAGCGCCTCCTCCAGCAACCGACCCACTTCCTGACGATCCAGCCGCTTGCCCGCCCGAATCGTCTCCTGACGCCGCACATAACTGACCACAAAGCGCGCCAGACGCGCCTGCTCGGAAACCAGCGCCCGCCGAAAACGCGACGGATCCGACTCGGTGGCTTCCTTCGAGACCGGCGTCCAGCCCTCGCAACCGGAAAGGCCCACCAGCAGCACCAACAGACCAAGACGCGCCAGAGACGCGGGCTTTAATAGAAGAGATCTCCGTTGCATGGCATTGACGGGTTTGTGTAGAAAAGATGCTGTAAAAACGATAGGCTCTTTTTTTTTGAAGATAAGATATCAAACATTAAGATTATGTGAATAAAGATTGGTTAATCATTGATTTGTAAGCGCTTAACTGAAGGGATGAGATACTCGTTTATGTTATAATTTTGATGAAATAAATCAGGCAGGAGGTCTTTGGTTATGTGCTGCATCCGGTTGGGCCCGGCCGGTGCCGGTGCAACCGCTGCGGCAGGGAGGAGCAAGCGGCGCATCGTGCAAGCAGGGGCCCTCCTTTACCCACCGGGGCCCCGAATTCCTGCCGGCGACTCCATGTGGCTGCTGCATGAGGACGCAATGCCCCGGGAGCCGGACCTACCCCAGCCGATGCGACTGGCAGACCCGGCGGTCCGCCCCCCGCGGGGTGAGAAGGGCGCCGTCTGTCGAGGAGGGACGCACCCCAGTTGCGCCCCTGCTTTCCGTCCTAAAGGAGCGGGGCCAACGCCCGAACTTTGACGCAGAAAGCACCGGATTGGACCCTCCCCCCTTCCTCCTCCCTTGAAAGGGAGGGGGCAGGACATAAGCAGCAGGCGCCGGCGCTGAAACCCGCGCAGGTGCCTGCCACCACCGCCGGCCGCCGTCCGTAGATACCGCTCCCCCTTCGAAGGGGAGCGGTCGCGAAGCGACTGAGAGGTTCACAAAAATGCCCTCCTTCAGGAAGAGCGGGCCCGAAGGGTCTGCCTGAAACGCCCGCCGACGCCCGCAGGCGCAAACCCAGCGACCGAAAACGACCGGAAATCACCCTCCCCCTTTCCCCCTCCCTGGCAGGGAGGGGGAAGAATCATCGGAAAGCCTCGGCGCTGAAATACACGCAGGCGTCTGTCTCCATCGCCAGCCGTAGCCCCAAGATACCACTCCTCCTTGCAGGAGGGGCTGGCCCAAAGTGCCAGTGGGGATGCCAGGGGGCTACCGCCCCTCATGAAGCCCTGTTACCTGTCCATCAAGATACAAGGGGGTGCCCCGGGCTACGGCCCCCTGAAGCCCTGTGGCCACACGGCAAGGGGCAGGGAATGCCACGCATATGCCCCATGATCCCCGGAAAATCATATCAGACGATTTCCCGGGCCTCATGGGACATGCGTGCCCAACTCCATAACCCCACCGCATGCCCCGGACGGAAAGCACACACCGCAGAGCGTCCCTACCAGACAAATGACGGCAGCGAAAGCGGCAATCGAATCGCTCATCCCCAAGGCGACGGTGCGCTTCCTACCGAACAAACGACGACAGCCCTACCCCGTACGGGTCCGCCCTGTTGCATCTGCCGAATAAAGCGGTTCGATCGCAGCGTGACCGTTTGCGGTCGATCCAGGCCAGGTTTTCCTCCTGTCAG